>SLBP01000130.1:0-16014 GCA_007126245.1 Planctomycetales bacterium | reverse complement strand
GCTGGCGCATGGCGACGCGGGCGGCGTCGACGGCCGAATTGCCGCCGCCGACGATCCCCACGTTCCCCCCTGCCCACTCCTCACCGCGGAGGTTGAAGGCCTTGAGGAACTCCATCGACGAGCAGACGCCCGCCAGCTCTTCGCCGGCCAGGTCGAGCTGCCAGCTCTTGCTGGCACCGATGCCCAGGAATACCGCGCGGAAACCCTCGGCGAAGAGGCTTTCCAGGGTGATGTCGCGGCCCAGCACGGTCCCACAGCGCACGGAGACGTTCTCCCGGAGCAGCGACTGGATTTCCTTGCGGAGCACCTCGCGGGGGAGCCGGTAGGCGGGGATGCAACTGAGGAGCATGCCCCCCGGCTCCCCTTCCGCCTCGAACAGGGTGACCCGGTAGCCGCGCTGCGCCAGCTCGTGGGCAGCCGCCAGCCCCGCCGGCCCCGCCCCCACGACGGCCACCGCGGGCCGGCTGACTCCAGCGGTACCCCGCGCAGGCGGCCGATAGCACGAGGGATCCACCCGTTCCGTGATGAAGCGCTTCAGGGCGCGAACCGCCACGGGATCGGCCCCCATGGCGCCGAGCTGGCAGTGCCGCTCGCACTGGCGGTCGCAGACCCGGGCGCAGATCGAGGGGAGCGGGTTGGCCTCGCGGATGACCTGGTAGGCCTCCTCGTAGCGCCCTTTCTCCACCAGGGCCACGTAGCGCCAGGCCTCGGTCTCCAAGGGGCAGGCCGACTGGCAGGGGGCCCCCACCAGGTCGGTGCAGACGAAGGCGTCGCAGCGCTTGTCCAGGACGTGCCGCTCGTATTCCTGGCGGAAGTGGCGGAGCGTGCTCAGCACGGGGTTGGCGGCCGTCTGCCCCAGCCCGCACATCGTCGTGTCCTTCACTGCCAGAGCCAGCTCCTCGAGCAGGCTCACGTGCTCGGGAGTTCCCCGGCCGCGCGTGATTTCGTCGAGGATTTCGTACATCCGCTGCGTCCCCTTGCGGCAGGTGAAGCACTTGCCGCAGGACTCGTCCCGGAGGAAGTTCATGAAGTACTTGGCGACGTCGACCATGCACGTGTTCTCGTCCATGACGATCATGCCGCCGGAGCCCATGATCGAGCCGGCCCGGGCCAGCGTGTCGTAGTCGATGGGCAGATCGAACCGCTCCGCGGGGATGCAGCCGCCCGAGGGACCGCCCGTCTGCACCGCCTTGATCTTGGCCTTGCCTGCCGGCCCGCCGCCGATGTCGTGGACGACCTGCCCGATGGTCATCCCCATGGGCACCTCGACCAGCCCCGTGTTCTTGATCTTGCCCACCAGGCTGAAGATCTTCGTCCCGGAGTTCCCTTCCGTACCGATGGCGGCAAACTGCTCGGCGCCCTGGCTGATGATCACCGGGATGTTGGCCCAGGTCTCCACGTTGTTGATCGCGGTGGGCTTCCCTTCGATTCCCTTCTCGATGGGGAAGGGGGGGCGCTGCCGGGGCTCGCCCATCTTCCCTTCCACGGAGTGGATCAAGGCCGTCTCTTCGCCGCACACGAAGGCGCCGGCCCCGCGCATCATCTGGATGTCGAAGTGGAAGTCGGTCCCCAGGATGTTCCGCCCCAAGAGGCCGAACTCGCGGGCTTGGTGCAGGGCCACCTGCAGGTGCTGGCTGGCCAGGGGATACTCGCTCCGCACGTAGACGATCCCCTCGGTGGCCCCGGTGGCGTAGGCGCCCAGGAGCATCCCTTCCACGATGCTATGGGGGTTGCCTTCGAGGAGGCTGCGGTCCATGTAGGCGCCGGGGTCGCCCTCGTCGGCGTTGCAGACGAGGAACTTGCCGCGGTCGCCTCTCTGGCGGGCGAGCATCTCCCATTTCCGCCCCGTGGGGAAGCCGCCGCCGCCCCGGCCCCGCAGGCCGGAGCGCAGCACCTCCTCGATCACCCAGCCGGGGTCGCCGCGATCGAGTGCCTTCTCCAGGGCGCCATAGCCCCCGTGGAACACATAGTCCTGGATGCGCGCCGGGTCGATCCGTTGGCTCATGCCCAGGATCGTCCGCTGCTGGTGTTTGAAGAAGGGGATCTCGCCGCGGTGGTAGCAGTTCCGCCCGCTGTGGGGGTCCCGGTAGAGGAGGTGCTCGACGAACGTTCCCTCAAGGGCCGCCTCGATGATCTCCGGCACGTGTTCGATGCGGACTTGGACATAAAAGGCCTGCTGCGGCTCGACGAGCACGGTGGGCCCCATCTCGCAGAAGCCGTGGCAGCCGGTGGCGTGCAGGGCGATGCGATCGACCAGGTCGTGCTGGAGGAGGTATCCCTGGACGGCCTGGAGGGTCGTCGCCGAGCCGCTGGCGCGGCAGGCCGTCTCGGCACAGATCGTCAGGTGCAGCTCGCGACGATCCCGGTCGTCCAGAAGCATCTGGCGCAGCCGTCTCAATTGGCCGGTCGAAGCAAGCCGGGGCATGGAGGTTCCTTTGGGCTCAGGCATTCGCAGTGGCTCACGGGAGGTCGAGCCGGCGGCTGGGGCAGCCGCGGCGCGTGCAGAGGCGCACGGCGCCCCCGCCGCGGACCAGCAGGGCCGCCATGGGCGCGTGGCACTCGGGACATCCGTCGCCGCCGGTCAGCTCCTCATGGCAGTGCGGGCACAGAAAACTCGCCGCGCGTCCGGTAGGGAGCTCTGGCTCGGCATGGAAGTGGTCGCTGCCGAACCACGAGGAGAGCCACAGCCGGCCGTACTGCGCGTCGGCGCACACGGTCACCCTGATCGTCGATCGGTCGTCGATCAGGTAGCCCGAATCCATGAGGCTGTGGTTGCAGCGGGGGCAGGAGACCTGGAGAGGTACCAGAGGGGCGGCGTGTCCGGCTGAGCCCGCCAGGCCCGCCCGCGTATCGTCGAGGAGCCTCCGGATCTGCGACTTCTTCACCTTGGAGAAGTACTCCCCGTCGACGACCACCACCGGCCCGAGGGCGCAGGCCCCCAGGCAGTTGACAGTCTCCATGGTGAACTCCCCGTCGGCGGTCGTCTGGCCGGCTTGAATCCCCAGTTGGCGCTCGATCTCCTCGACCACGCCGGGGCCCCCGCGGACGTGGCAGGCGGTGCCCAGGCAGATACAGACGAGGTGCTTGCCGCGCGGCCGCAGGCTGAAGGCGCGGTAGAAAGTGGCGATCCCGTAAACGTCGACCAGCGACCGGCCCGTGGATCGGGCCACGGCGCGGAGGGCCGCTTCCGGCAGGTAGCCCCAGCGCTCCTGAATATCGGCCAGTACGGCGATCAATCCGCCGCGGTCGGCGGCGTGCCTGCGGAGGATCGCCGCAAGGTCTCTCTCGTCGGCGCCGTTCCCGCCGGGCTCGGCCGAAAACCGGCCGGCGTCGCCCGATGCCAGAATATGCAGTTCCGCCATGCTAACAGTATTCCTCGCAATGCCAGACTCCCCCCTCGACGCTCTTCATCCCGCAATGCGGGTGATTGCCGCAATCGAAGCACAACCCTTCCGACTTCGCGCCTTGGCGCCGGGCGACGCCGTTGCGCGGCGAGGCCCCTCCCGGATTCGGGGTCCGCTGCCGGTTCGCGGGCTGCGCGCCGCCCGGCACGAAAAACTCCTCGCACTCGAAGACGCGCCCGGCCGGTCGGCTCCGGTTCACGCAGGAAGGCGCGTGAAGGCACGTCGAGCACAGGTCGCCGCGGTCTTTGGGCATGATCTCTCCTCCTGCGGGCCCCCTCGCCGCATCCCCTCCCTGCAATTTCCGTGCCCAATAATTTTGACAGCTCGACCTGGTGGATTGTTGCGCGCGCAAACAGCACCGTTCGAGGCGCCATCCGGGGGCGGCATGGCCTTCGAAACCGTGCCAGCCCCGCCGGCCTGCTCTCGGAAAGGGGGGGCGGCTACCAAGCCGCATGGCGGCCCCGGGGCGGGGAGAAATGCCCCGGTGGGGAGAAACTGCCCGGTCGGTAGGGCCTAGGAGGCGGCGGGCGGCTCGAGGCCCTTCAGCTTCTCGCGGAGGGTCTTGCGATCGATCCCCAGGATGCGGGCGGCCTTCGTCTTGTTGCCGCCCACGCTCTCCAGCACGCTGCGCAGGTGGTCGGCTTCCACCTCGGCCAGCGTGCGGGTGACGTCGCCGCCGCGCGGCGCCGAGAAGCGCATCAGGGCCGGCAGATCGGCGACATCGATCACTTCGCTCTCGGCCATGACGACGAGGCTGTGCACGAGGTTCTCCAGCTCGCGGACGTTTCCCGGCCAGTGGTAACCGTCCTTGAGGACGCGCAGGGCCTCGTCGGTGAAGCGGGGGGTCGTGCGGCCCGCTTCCTTGGCGAAGCGGCCGGCGAAATGCCGGATGAGAAGGAGGACGTCGTCGCCGCGCTCGCGGAGCGGCGGCAGCGCGATGGAGATGACGTTCAGCCGGTAGAAGAGATCCTCCCGGAAATGCCCGGCGCGGATGAGGGCGTGCAGGTTCTTGTTCGTCGACGCCAGGATGCGCACGTCCACCTTCCGCGGACGGTTGGAACCGACCATGTGGACCTGCTTGTCCTGCAGGACGCGGAGCAGCTTCACCTGCATGGTGAGGCTGGTCTCGCTGATCTCGTCGAGGAAGATCGTACCGCCGTCGGCGGTCTGGAAGAAGCCGGCGCGGGACTCCGTGGCCCCGGTGAAGGCCCCCTTCACGTAGCCGAAGAGCTCGCTCTCCAGGAGCCCCTCGGGGATGCCGCCGCAGTTGACCGGGAGGAAGGAGGCGGTCGATCGGCCGCTGCTGTAGTGGATGGCCCGGGCGACGAGCTCCTTCCCCGTCCCGCTCTCCCCCGAGATCAGCACCGTCGCCGAGGCTGCCGCCGCCTTGGCGATGGTGCGGCGGAGCCTGTGCATCGGCGGTGAATCGCCGATCAGGCCGCAGGGCGCCGGCGAAGACGGCGGCGAAGCGGTATTGCCGAGGCGGCGCGCCCGCAGCTTCCCCAGAGCCCGTTCCACCGCGCCGTAAAGCTCCTCGTCGGTGAAGGGCTTGGCCAGGTACTCCTCCGCGCCGATCTTGACCGCGGCCACCGCACCCGGCACCGACGGGTAGCCCGTAATCATGATCACCTCCGTGTCCTTGTGGTTCTCGCGGACGTGCCGCACCAGGTCGAGGCCGCTGGCCCTGGGCATCTTCAGGTCCGTGATCACCAGGTCCACGGCCGCGCTCTCCAGGATGCGCACGGCGCCGGGCACGTCCGCCGCCGTGAGGACCGTGTAGCCCTCCGCGGCGAGGTTCCGCTGGATGGCCTCCACGGTGGAAGGCACGTCGTCGACCACCAGGAGCGTCTCGCGCTTGCTTGCGGGCGTCATGGGCGGCATCTCCGCAGCGGCCCCCTTCCCGCTTCGCTGTCTTCGTCGGCGGGGGCATCTCCGGAGCTCGCAAGGGGAAGGCGAATCTCGAATCGCGTGCCGCGTCCCGGGCGGCTGCTCACGGTGATCGTTCCGCCGTGGGAGGTGACGATGCCGTGTACGACGGGCAGGCCCAGCCCCGTCCCCTCGTGGACGTCCTTGGTCGTGAAGAAGGGCGTGAAGATCCTCGAGAGCACCTCCTGCGTCATGCCGACGCCCGTATCCTCGACCGTGAGCACGGCGGAGCCTCCCGCCGCCGCGGTGGCGACTTTCAAGGTGCCGCCCTCGGGCATGGCTTGAACGGCGTTCACCGCCAGGTTGACCAACACCTGGTACAACTGGGCCGGATCGGCGGTGATGGGGGGAGCCCGCGGCGAGAGACGGCGCCGGAGGACCACGCTGTTCTTGACGCAGCGGGACTCGAGGAAGCCGAGCCCCTCCTCGACGACGCCGTTGAGATCGACGAGCGTCTTCCGGGGCGGCATCTGCCGGGCGAAGAGCATGAGTTTCTTGATGACCTCCCGCGCGTGCAGCGAGGCGGCCACGATCTTCCCCAGATCGTCGGCCGCCTGCGAGGGGAGGCCGGGGTTCTTCTCGGCCAACTGCGCGAAGGCGAGGATGTTGCCCAGCGGCTCGTTCAACTCGTGGGCCACGCCCGCGGCAAGCTGCCCGATCGTGGCCAACCGGTCCGCGTGCCGTAACTGATCCTGCAAACGCATCTCGTCCTCCGCCGCCTGGCGCCGCTCGACGATCGCGGCCACCTGCCGGGCCACGGCGCCGATGAGGCTCCGTTCCTCCTCGAGGAAGGGGCCTTCGTCGAGTTCCGGCCGCGGCTCCCGGTAGACCACTTCAATCGAACCGCGCTGCCGGCCGCCGACTACGATCGCGGCCGACTGCCGGTGGGCGAACCGCCCGAAGGCGGCCGAGGCATAGGCCGTCCCATCCAGCACGATCCGGGCCGCCGCGATTTCCGGATACTGCCAGGCCGGCGGCAACAGCTCGGCGATGCCTCGGAAGAGCTCTTCCGCCGTGATTCCCGGGCGCTCCGCCAGTTGCGCGAGCTGGTAGAGGCACGTGAGCTCCTTGACCCGCTCCCGCAGGGCGGCATGGGCTAGGCGGCTGACCAGCGCCAGGGAGAGGCTCTCCACGAGCCCCTGGTACGCAGCCCGCTCCGCTTCCGGGGCGGAGCCCTCTTTCCGGCCGTCGAGCTGCAGCAACCCGATCGTCTCCCCCCCGGCCACGAGGGGGAGGAGGAGCCGCGAGGGTTCCTCCGTCCGATCCCAGCACAAGCCGGCACACGCCGCCGCGCCTTCATCGGGGCAGGCCTCCTGCCGGGTCTCGACGGCAAAACCGCCTCCCCGCCGGCGCCGGGCGTTGCAGCGGAGGCAGTGGTCGCCCTGCTTCACCTTCAGCTCCACGGCCTTGCAGGCGAAGAACTCGAGGAAGCGCAGCGTGGCCTGGCGGAGGAAGCCGGCCAGCGGCTCGTCGCCGTGGATCGACTGCAAGGTCTCCTTCGAGAAGGCTGCGAAGTCCTTCGGTCCGCTGCCGGCCGAGGAGGGCCGGCGCGACCGCTTCTTCATCATCGGCGCGCCTCCCGCCCGCTCCGACAGCCGGCCCGGGGCCGGCCGGAAGAGTCTCTGTTGCCCCGCCTCGGGGGAGGCAACGCAGAGCCGCGTTTTCTCGATGGTCTCTTGCCGCAAGTTCGCAACCGGCGGCAAGAGGCCGGCGAACCGACTGCCGAGGGGGCGGAAACGGAGGGGATCGAATCGGCGATGGCGCGGGCTGCCATGGTCTGGCGGTTTATCCGTTCCGGCTGAGGAGCATCACGACGAGGAGCACCGTGGCCAGCAGGCCCCCGGCGACCACGGCCCAGAGCCACAAGGGCGTGCTGCGGAAGATGTTGCTCATGGCGGGCGGCGGGCGCTGCGGGCGAAGCCGCTCGGACACGGAGGTGGTTTCGACCGCGGGCAATGGGTCCGGCCGATCCTCCTCGAGCGGCTTGGCGACCGGCAGGGGCCGCGGGCGGCGCCCCCGGGGGGCTGAGTCGCCGCTGCTGAACGTCGGCGGCCGCTCGCGCGCCGGCTGCCTGGGGATTGCGGGGGGGCGTTGCCGGGCGGGTGGTTTGCCGCCGCCGGCCGAGTCGGTGGGAAGGGCTCGCGGCAACTGCGGGGTCGCGCGCTGCGGGAGCGGGCGGCCCACCGGGAGCTGGCTCTGGCGGGCGGCAGAGTCGCCCCGCGCCATTGCCGCCGCCGCCAGCCGTTCCGAGGAAAGGCTTGTCGAGGAACCAGCCATCGTATCGACGGGATGGCCGTGGGCCGCGAGCCATTCGCTCAGCGCCCCCGCCACGGCGGCCGCCGTAGGATAGCGGTCGTCGCGCCGCTTGGCCATCATCTTCCGGCAGATCGCCACCAGGTCCTCCGGGGCATCGGCACGGTCGACGAGGATGCTCGGCGGTTCCTTCTTCTGATGCATCATCAGCCGCTGGGGAAGGGTCCCCTCGGGGAAGGGCGGGTGGCCGGTGAGTAGATAATAGAGCGAGCACCCCAGACTGTAGATGTCCGCGCGGACGTCTACCCCGTGCGAGTCGACGGCCTGTTCGGGAGCCAGGTAGTCGGCCGTCCCCAGGACGTTTTCGTCGTAGGCGACCGTAAGGGAGACCTTGTCGTCGTCAGCGAAGCGAGCCAGCCCCAAGTCGAGCACCTTGACGACGTTGCGGCGATCGACGAGGAGGTTGGCGGGTTTGACGTCGCGGTGGATGAGCCCCGCGGCGTGGGCGTGAGACAGTCCTTCGGCGGCCTGGCGGATGAAGTCGGCCGCCACGGGGTAGGGGAGGGGGCCGTCCTCCCGGACCACCGCCTGCAGGTCCCGGCCCTCGACGTACTCCATCACGAGATAGTGGATGTCGCCGTCGCTGTCCACGTCGTAAGCCCGCATGATATTGCGGTGGTCTACCGCGGCGGCGGCCTGGGCCTCGCGGTGGAAGCGGGCCAGGTAGGAGCTGTCGGCAACGCGGTTCTTGGGGAGCACCTTGATGGCCACGCGGCGCTGCATGAGAACATGTTCGGCCAGATAGACGCTGCTCATCCCCCCCGTTCCGAGGTGGTCGAGAAGCTTGTACTTGCCGAGGAAGAAGCCCTTGTGGCGCCCTTCGAAGAGCTTGTCGCGCTGCCAGGGGGTGAGCAGGCCCGCTTCGATGAGCCGCTCCACCAGGGCGTCGGTGTCGTTCAGCTCGCCCTCGCTCCGGGCGCGGATCTCACCCAGGAGGCGGTTGAGCGGTTCATCCTCCACCAGACCGCTGCGGCGGACCAGTTCAAGGAAGTTGTCGACCTTCGGCTTGACCATGGCGGGGCCAATCCCTTACGGTGGCCGGGTGACACCGGCTCGGGGAGTTGCGACCAGAAACCGCCCCCCATAAGCCTACCACGACAAGCGGCCAGCGACCAGCCGGCAATCCCCCGGCAGGTAGTATGAACCCACCGTCCATCGGGCAGGGCAACGCCCGGAACCCGTCGGATACTCGGTGCCCGCGAAAACGATGTCCCGGCCAACCGCGACCCTCTACACCCGGCGGCATTGCCACCTCTGCGAGGAAGCTGCCGCCACCCTCGAGGCCGGGGGCTATGCCGTCGAGGCGGTCGACATCGACGCCGATCCGGAACTCCGCGCCCGCTACGGCCATGCGGTGCCGGTAGTGATCATCGGCGGCAAGGAGCGATTCCGCCTGCGAGTGGATGCCGTCCTCCTGCGGCGCCTTCGCCGCAACCGCGGGTGACCCGTGCAGGGGGCTGGCCGGGGAAGGAGCCGCGTTGTCGCTGCCGGTCGAGAAGGCTATAATCCGGCCGCAGGAAGCCTTCTGGTATCGAGCATCAACCGACCATGGACGCGATGCGGATCGGCCTCGGACACGACACCCACCGGCTGGCCGGCGGCGGCCCGCTGCGGCTCGGCGGGGTCGACCTGGCGGCCGACTGCCACGCCGTCGGCCACAGCGATGCCGACGCCCTCCTTCACGCCGTGACCGACGCCCTCCTCGGCGCCGCGGCCCTGGGCGACATCGGCCAGCTCTTTCCAGATGGCGACCCGGCCAACCGCGACCGCGACTCGGCGGAAATGTTGCAGATCGCCTGCGACCGGGTGCGCGCGGCGGGCTGGGAGATCGCCAACCTCGACTGCGTGGTTTCCCTTGAGGCCCCCAAGCTGGCTCCCTACCGCGAGTCGATCCGCCGCCGCCTTGCCGAGATGCTGGGCATCGGGGCCGACCGTATCGGGCTGAAGGCGAAGACCGGCGAAGGCGTGGGACCGATCGGCCGCGGAGAGTGCCTGGCGGCCGAGTGCGTCGCGCTGCTGGTCTCGGCGCCGCGGCCCGGGGGGTAGAATGTCCTCGCGCCGGGGCTCGCACCGGCAAGCGGGGCAACGTGACTTGATTCACCCGCGATACCCAGATTCACCCGCGATACCCAGCAGATCGGAACGCCATGCTCCGCGTCTACAACACCTTGACCAAAGCGAAGGAGCCCTTCGAGACGGTTCGCCCGGGCCGGGTGGGCATCTACCTCTGCGGGCCGACGGTCTACAAGCCGAGCCACATCGGCCACATGGTCGGGCCGGTGATCTTCGACGCCGTGAAGCGCTACCTCACCTACTGCGGCTTCCAAGTGACGCTGGTGGTCAACGTCACCGACGTCGACGACAAGCTGATCGTCGAGGCGAAGGCCCGCGGCATCCCCATGGCCAGTCTGGCCGAGGAGATGACGGCCGACTACATGCGGAACCTGGCCGCTCTGGGCGTGGATGCCGTGGACCGCTTCCCCAAGGCGACGGAGAACCTGGACGAGATCATCCGCTTCACCGCGGAGCTGATCGAGAAGGGCTACGCCTACGCTGCCGACGGCGACGTCTTCTTCGACGTGGCCAAGGACGTCGATTACGGCAAGCTCAGCCGCCGGACCCTGGAGAGCATGCAGGGGGAGGGGGGCGAAGCGGCCGAACGGAAGCGTTCGGCCGCCGACTTCGCCCTCTGGAAGGGGGCCAAGCCGGGCGAGCCCGCCTGGGAGAGCCCCTGGGGGCCGGGGCGGCCCGGCTGGCACGTCGAGTGCTCGGCGATGAGCCGCCGTTTCCTGGGCGAGACCTTCGACGTCCACGGCGGAGGGCTGGACCTGATCTTCCCGCACCACGAGAACGAGATCGCCCAAAGCGAATGCTGCCACGGCCGCCCCATGGCCCGCTACTGGATGCACAACGGCCTCATGCAGGCCAGCAGCGAGGTCGGCAAGGTGGGCGGCCGCCGCACCCGGCCCGCCGAAGGCGATCTGGCGGCCCAGGCGGCGGCCAAGATCAGCAAGTCCACCGGATCGCGGCCCTTCCGCGAGCTGCTCGAGGTCTTCGACGGCGAGGTGATCCGCTTCTTTCTCCTCTCCACCCACTACCGCCGGCCCATCGACTTCAGCGAGGAACGCATCGCCGAGGTGGCCACCGGCCTGGAGGCCTTCTATCGCTTTTTCAAGCGGTTCCACCGCATCGGCGGCCGCAGCGCCTACGGCATCGAGCCGCCGGCGAGCCGGGAGGTGGGGCAGATCGCAGCCGAGGGCAGCGCGCTGCTGGCCGCCGTGGCCGAGGAGCGCGAGCGTTTCCTCGAGGCCATGGACGACGACTTCAACACCGCCGGAGGCATCGCCGTCCTCTTCGACCTCTTGAGGCTGCTGAACAAGTTCATCGACGAAGAGCGGCTCGAAGAGCCGGCGCGCCGCAGCGAGGCCCGGCTCGCCGAGCTGACCCGGGGTACGACCACGCTCCGCGAATTGGCCGCCGTGCTGGGCTTCTTCCGCCGCCCCCCCGCCGAAAAGGCAGCCGACGGCGATGCGCTGACGGGAAAGCTCCTGCAGCTGCTCATCGAGCTGCGCGGCGAGGCCCGGCAGCGAAAGGATTTTTCCACGGCCGACCGCATCCGCGACTCCCTGGCCCAATTGGGCGTTACGCTCCAGGACCGCCCGGGGGGGACGGAATGGACCATCGAGTGAGTGCACGATGCGCCAGCCGCCGCCCACGATCCTAGGCGTCGACCCCGGGCTGAACGTGACCGGCTACGGCGCCCTGGCGTCGGAGGGGAACCGCCCGCGGCTGCTCGAGGCGGGCGTCGTGCGGGGGACGCCGCGGACTTCGCTGGCGCAGCGGGTGGGCGAGCTCCACGCGGGCATGGTCGAGGTGATCGCTGCTCACCAGCCCGCGGCCATGGCCCTCGAAGAGCTCTACTCCCATTACGACCGCCCCCGCACGGCGATCCTCATGGGCCACGCCCGCGGTGTCATCTGCCTGGCGGCCGTCGAGGCCGGAATCCCCGTGATCCACTATTCGGCGACCCAGGTGAAGAAGGTCCTCACCGGCTCGGGCCGGGCCAGCAAGGCGCAGGTCCAGAGGGCAATCCAGCGGGAACTGGGCCTGGCCGAGCTCCCCCAGCCGCCCGACGTGGCCGACGCCATGGCCATCGCCCTCTGCCACCACTACCTCACCCGCCGGCTGTTGATGCCCGAAAAAAAACGCTGAGGGCCGCGGTTGTTCGTACACCGGTTCGCCAAAAAAAAGAGCCGCCGCCTCCCGGCGGGGGAGACGGCGACTGTTGAGTCAAACCTCTCGCGGATTGCGACCGGATGCGTCGCTGCGAGACGAGCACGGGGGCGGGCGTGCTTCAGCACATGCCGTTGGTTTGTCCCCGGCTCACGCGATTGGGTTGGCACCTCCGTCGGAATAACTGGCGAGAGGCTTGAATACGTGTCGTTTCCGCGCTGCGCCCCGGCGGCCCACAGGGGAGTATCGGCACAACCGGGCGAATCCTTGCAACCGATTTCCTCCCCTTCCGCGCCACCCGTTGATATTTTACCTTGCCGGCCGAACAAGGCAAAGCCTCCGGCTGGACTCCGAATCCCTTGACCCCGCGGGCCACGATGCGCAGCATTTCCTCGTCCCCACCGTCCTCCCGCCATACCCTCACGCTCGAGCCCAGCGGCCGCACCGCGGCGGTGCCGCACGGCACCTGGCTGGTGGATGCCCTGGTTTCGGCCGGTGTGGTCCCCGATCTCCCCTGTGGCGGGGAGGGAACCTGCGGTAAGTGCCGCGTGCACTGCACGGACGGCGCCCCGCAGCCTACGGCCGAGGAACGGGCCGCCATCGATGCTGCGGAGCTGGCGCGCGGAATCCGCCTCGCCTGCCGACACCATCTCGACGGCGACCTCACGGTCTCGGTCGCGGAGGCGACCTCCCCGGGAACCGCGCCCATCCTCAGCCGCTTCGCCGAAGCGCCCGCCACCACGGTCCAGCCTGCGGTCGAGAAGCGTTACGCGGAGCTCGCCCCCCCGACCCGCGGCGACGAGCGGGCGGACCTGGTGCGCCTGGAGGAGGCCCTCGGGCCCCTCGATGTCGATCTCGACCTGCTCGCCGCGCTTCCGGGCGCGCTCCGCGCCGCCGCCTTTCGCGGCACGGCCGTCCTCGACGGCCGGCGGCTGGTCGACTTCGAGGCGGGCGACACGCGGGCGACCCACCTTGCCGCGGCGCTCGACGTCGGCACCACCACCCTGGCGGGCACGCTGCTCGACGCCGGCACCGGCCGGGTTTTGGCGCTGGCCACGCGGCTGAACCCCCAGACGCGCTTCGGCGACGACGTCCTCTCCCGCATCCAGTTCGCCGCCCAGGACGCGGCTTCCCTGGCTCGCATCCAGCGGGTACTCCTCGACGACCTGAACGAGATGCTCACCGAGATGGCCCGCGCGGCGGCCGCGCCGCTGCGGCGCATTTACACCGTCACCCTTGCCGGCAACACGACCATGGAACAGCTCCTGCTGGGCCTCGACCCGCGGTATCTGGGCGAAGTGCCCTTCGTTCCCGCCGCCGGCCGCCCCGTCCGCACCACGGCCGCCGCCCTGGGGCTGCCGGTCCACCCGCGGGCGGCGGTCTTCGTGTTCCCGGTGATCGGTGGCTTCGTCGGCGGTGACGTCGTCGGCGGACTCCTGGCTACGGGGCTGGCCGAGCGGCGGGAACCCGCCCTGCTGATCGACGTCGGCACCAACGGCGAGATCGTCCTCGCCGCAGGCGGGCGGTTGACGGCGGCGGCCACCGCTGCCGGACCGGCATTCGAAGGGGCGCGAATCCGCCACGGAATGCGGGCCGCCGCGGGGGCCATCGAGCAGATCGCCGTCGACGCGGGGGGAGACCTGGTCCGCGAGACCATCGGCAACGCCCCGGCGAGAGGGCTCTGCGGCTCGGCACTCGTCGACCTGGCGGCCCTTCTCTTGCGACACGGCATCGTGGGCCCCGAGGGGAAGCTCCGCGCCGCCGAGGAGCTGGCTTTCGCGCCGCCCCCCCTGGCGCGCCGGCTCGTCGTCGCAGAGGGGCAGCCTGCCTTCCTCGTCGCCGAGGCCGCCGAGACCGCCGACGGCCGCGCCATCCTCCTCACGCAGCGCGACGTCCGCGAGCTGCAGCTCGCCGCCGGGGCCATCCGCGCCGGCGTGCAGATCCTCCTCCGGCGGGCCGGCCGCACCGCGGGGGAGCTCGGCGAGGTGCTCGTGGCCGGCGGCTTCGGCAACTACATCCGCCGCCGCAGCGCCCTGCGCATCGGCCTGCTGCCGCCCGAAATCGACCCCGAGCGGATCCGCTTCGTGGGCAATGCGGCCCTCGCCGGCGCCCGGCTGGCGGCCCTCTCCCTGGCTCACCAGCAGGCGGCCGCCGCCCTGGCCGCCGCCTGCGAGCATCTCGATCTGGCCACCGATCCCCGGTTCGAGGTGACGTTCGCCGAGGCGATGCGCTTCCCCGACGGTCCCACTCACATCACGGAGAAATAGTTGTCCACCGCGCGGTCGAAGGCGTCATTGGAGAGCTCGTGGGGGAGGTTGTGATAGGTGCAGTGGTTGCGGACCTGAAGAAGGAGGTCGCGGGGCTGGCAGAAGCGGAAGGGGCGGCCCGTGCGGCGATAGTGGGTTTCGATGAGGTAGTCGACGGGCTCCTCCCGGTAGGCGACGCCGAGTTGGGAAGCCATGATTCGGAAGAGCTCGCGAAACTCCTTTTCGCTGGGGTCCGCTACTTCGATCTTGTAGGGGATGCGGCGGAGGAAGGCCTCGTCGACCAGGTCGCGGGGCTCCAGGTTCGTGGAGAAGATGATGAGCTGGTCGAAGGGGACCTTGACCTTCTTGCCGTTGGGGAGATTCAGGAAGTCGTAGCGCTTCTCCAGGGGTACGATCCAGCGGTTGAGCAGTTCCTCGACGCGCATCCGCTGGCGGCCGAAGTCGTCGATGACCAGCGTGCCGCAGTTGCTCTTCAGCTGCAAGGGCGCTTCGCAGATGCCCGTCGACGTGTTCGAGGTCACCTCGAGCTGCGACATCGTCAGCTCGCCGCCGGCGACGATGGTGGGACGGCGGACGCGGACCCAGCGCTTGTCGATGCGCCGCTGGTCGATGAGTCCCTCGCTGGCGGTGAGGGGAACCTCGTGGTGATTGACCGGGTCGAAGAGGCGGATCACCTCGCCGTCGACGCCGACGGCTCGCGGGATCCAGATCTCCTCGCCGAAGGCGGCCGTGACCCGCTCGGCGATGCTCGTCTTGCCGTTGCCCGGCGGCCCGAAAAGGAAGAGCCCCCGGCCGGAGTTGATCGCCGGGCCCAGGCGGTTGAGGATCCGCTTGTTGAGGACCAGTTCGGCGAAGGCGTCTTGCAGCGCCTCGGCCGTGGGGTGCTGGGTGGTCAGCGACTGGGCGCGGACGCCGGCGATGTAGTCGATCAGGGAGACGGGCGCGGCGCCGAAGTAGGTGCAGTGCTGGGCGTAGCGGCGCGCCCGCTCGCGGCCCATCTCGGTGAGCTGGTACTGGTAGTCGTTCATCGGGGCCGCCCCCCGGTGGCAGAGCAGCTGGTCGCTCTTGAGCCGGCGGAGGAGGTCGTCGACGAGCACGAAGGGGAGTTTGATCTGTTCGGCAACGTCCCGCCCGGAGGCATCGCCCCGCGACAGCAGGAATTTCAGTGCCAGGGCCTCGACCTCGCTGTCCGTCAGTCCCGCCTCCCGAAAGGATTCCGGCTCGACGGGGGTGAAGGCCTCTTCGCGCGGCGAAGGGGCGTCGATGGCCCAAGCGGCCGCTTCGGCGGCGCGCCCCGTGGCCGTGGAGGGCCGGTTCGGCCCGGTCAGCTTCTGAATCCGGCCCAAGAGGGCTTCCAGGCGGGGATCCTCCTCTTCCGACGACACAGCGGGCTCACCCGCGTGCTCCTCGGATTCGTCGTGCTCGGGATCGTGAGCGGCCAGAGCGGCGAAGGGGTTGTCCTCCTCAGCCTCCCCGCGACCGGCAAGGCGGGCCAGGAGGTTCTTGTCGTGCGTATCGGCCATGAGTGCGTCGTGGGTGTTGGGTGACGAGGAGTCGGTCGAGCCTCACCGTCGCCGCCGGGCGAGGCGAGGCACACCACATCCGAACCGGGCGGCGTCTGCGCGTAGGCGGCCCGGGGGGCGCAAAGCAAGTCCCCATCCGGGACCACCGGGGGCCTATCGAAGCTTAGCTTTCCAGCGAAAGGGGGCAAACGAGCCAGCAGCTCGGCGTCTCCTCCGCAGCGCGGCTCGGCGGCGGTGCGCCCGGCGGGAAATGGAGCCGGTCACGGCCTTTGCGCCGTAAACGCCGGGTAGCAACCGCGGCCATTGCCTCGGCCGGAAGCGTTCCCTACATTGAGGGGCATGGTCTCT
>SLBP01000168.1:0-16020 GCA_007126245.1 Planctomycetales bacterium | reverse complement strand
GGAAAGAGATGACGCCCTGGGAGGCGCGCCTCGAGCGCTCACCGACGCTCCCCCAATACGACATCACCATCAAGCCGCAGAGCCAACCAGCGGCGGTAGTTTAGTTTCTGCCCGTCGCCTTGAGGACCGCGGGCATCACCCGGGCGGCCCCCTGCTGGCCGAAGGCCCGCCCGAGTGGCCGGCCGAAGCGAACTTCACCTTCGGCACCGCCGGTTCTCCCCCTTATCCTTCTTCGTTCGGCCCGGACAGCAGTGGGCCGGGCCCTCGTCTCGCGTTGCTCCGGCCAGCTCGCCGATGCCGCAGACAATCTGAGCACCCGGTGGTAGCGATCCGCTTCCGGCAGCGTGGCCGCCGCGCGACGCAGGAGCGCGGCAAGATCCTCGCTGGTTAAGCCAGGATTCCAGATGACCTACCCGGTCAGTATAGCTCGGAGAGGCTGGCTCTTTCAGGGGCTTTCCTTGCCTTTTGCAGCAGATGCTGTAGGATGCACGGCGAGGACAGGACGCCTACAAGGAGGTGATCTCATGGCCGATCTACATCTCGCGACTCGTCGCAAGGACGAAGGAGCTACCGTCGCCAAGGCAGCCCGTCGGCGTCTCTGCCGGAGTTGTCACTGGCAGATCCGGCTGGTCACCTGCCGCTACCATGAAGGGGCGCTCCTCCTTTATGGTCAACTCTCCTCCTACTACCTCAAGCAGCTCGCTCAGGAAGCTGTACGGGATCTAGAGGGCGTGGAAGAGATCATCAACCACACTCAGGTGGAGCGGTGACGTCCAGGACGGCGGCGGCATGGAACATCTCTCGATGCTCACCGGCCGGTATCCGCAGACGAGCGGCGAACGTGCTTTTTTTTGAGCATCGGCCAATAGACCCTGTCTTCGCGACCGCCGGTGCCCGAAAAATGGACCTGTCCCCTTACCCTGCCGCGGCGTACCGGGCGAAGGGGCCAGTCCCATTTTCGCGGCCGAATCGCGCCGTCCACGAGGAATACTCTCTATGGCCGCGAAAAGAAGGGACGGTCCCCCGTGAACGGTTACGCTTCAGCCGGCACGCGCGGGAGGCTAGAATCTAGAATAGGGAGGCGCGCCGTCCGCCCTCCTGCCGGGCGCCTGGGGCCGAGGAGCTGTGGGTAGTCTACGAGGGCTTCGGCAAGTTCATCGAAGGCGTCCAGCCCGGCGAGCACGCCCTCCGCTGAATGGTCCCTGGGGCAGTCGCGGGGTGGGAACGGAGAGAGGCATCCGTAACGGTTCTTCGACTCTTTGCTCGGCAACGCATTGGAGATGTACTCATGAGACGCCTTCTGGTACTGGCGGGTTTGCTGCTCGGATGGTTCGGTTCGGCCGCGGCGGTCGAGGCCCAGGTGCGGCACGAGATCGGCTTCCCCGACCTGCCCGGCTACGTGACCGTGGTGGCCGACCTGCACACCCACACGGTCTTCTCCGACGGGGCGGTCTGGCCGCCGGTCCGCGTCGACGAGGCCTGGCGGCAGGGGATCGACGCCCTGGCGATCACCGACCACATCGAGTACCTCCCCCACCGCGAAGACGTCATCCCCAACCACAACCGCCCCTACGAGCTGGCCATCGGCCGGGCGCGGGAGCGGAACATCCTCTTCCCCCGCGGCACGGAGATCACCCGCGACACGCCCCCCGGACACTTCAACGCCATCTTCCTCGACGACGTCGATCCGCTCGACACGCCCGAGTTCCTCGACGCCATCGAGGCTGCGGCCGACCAGGATGCCTTCATCTTCTGGAACCACCCCGGCTGGCAGGGCCCCGAGCGGGGTTCCTGGCGGGACGTGCATACGACGATGCTCGAGAACGGCTGGCTCCACGGCATCGAGGTCTGCAACGGCGCCAGCTACTACCCCGAGGCCCACGCCTGGTGCCTGGAGAAGGGCCTGACCATGCTGGGGACCTCCGACATCCACGCCCCGGACACCCGCGAGAAGAGCACGCCCGAGAACCACCGCACGATGACGCTCGTCTTCGCCACGGAGCGGTCCCTGGAGGGCCTCCGCGAGGCCCTCTTCGCCGGGCGGACGGCGGTCTGGTACCAGGACCAGCTCATCGGGCGCGAGGAGCTGTTGGCTCCCTTCCTCGAGGCCTGCGTGGAGATCGGCGAGCCGCACCACCGCGCCGGCAATCACGTCTTCATCGCGGTCTGCAACCGGGCCCCGATGAACCTCCGCCTGGAGCGGGTCGAAGGGCCCGGACCGGCCAGTCTCACGCTCCCCGCCCAGACGACCACGCTGGTCCGCGTTCCGGCCGGCGAGGGCGCCACCATCGAGGGGACCTACCGCGTGACCAACTTCCTCGTCGCCCCCGGCGAGGGGCTCGTGGTGCCGGTCTCCGTCCCGGTGGGCCAGTAATCATCCATCTCCCCCTGCCTCCCCCGTAGTCCGCGACTCCGTCGCGGCCGTCGTCATGTCGTCTCCATACCTCCCCGGAGAGGAAGGCCCATGTGCCGCACCCTGACCGCTCTCGTGGTGATCATGGGCCAGGCGGTGGCTGCGTCGCCGGTCGCCGCCGACGACCGCGACTGGCCCATGATCTATCGCGATCCGCAACGATCCGGCTACACCGACCACGTGGTGCAGGGGCCGTACGAGCGGAAGTGGTTCCGCGATTTCCACGACGAGCTGATCGCCACCCGGGTGCAGGCGATCGTCGCCCAGGGGCGGGTCTTCATCCCCACCCTGGGCGGCAATCTCTACGCGCTCGATGCCGAAGACGGCCGCACGCTCTGGAAGCTCCAGACCGATGGCCCCCTGGGCGCCTCGCCGGCGTATGCCGATGGCCGCGTCTACCAGGGGAGCGACGACGGCGGGCTCTACTGCATCGATGCCGGCAGCGGCGACGTTCTTTGGCGTTACCAGGCCGAGGGAGGGATCTTCGTCAGTCCGCTCGTCGCCGCGGAGCACGTCTACGCGGGCGACCGGGCCGGTGTGTTCCACGCCGTGGACCGCGCAGGCGGCGAGCGGGCGTGGTCCTACGCAACCGGCGCGCCGATCATGACCACGGCGTCGATGGACGAGGCGGGCGAGAACATCGTCTTCGCCTCGGAAACGATGCACGTCTACTGCGTAAGCCCCCGCGGCGAGCTGCACTGGCGGAGCGCCCAGCTTGGGGGCCTCTCGCTCCGCGACCAGGCACCCACGATCTGGCAGGGCTTGGTGATCGTCCGCACCAACCCCGCCGCCCCCTTCCACACCGCCTTCGGCATGGCCACGGGCGCCTACCGCGCCATCCACGAGCCGCACGAGATGATCGCGGAAGACGAGCTCCTCGACGAGCGGTGGGGGCGGTATTCCCTGCGGTGGACCGAGCGCCGCCAGGAGATCGAACGCGCGGGCATCCTCGACTACCTCTCCCGCAACCGCCACCAGCAGACCACCTACGCCCTGCGGCTCGCCAACGGCACGGAGCCGTGGATCGTGGCCGCTCCCTACAACGGCATGGGCCTGCACAACCCGCCGGCGAGCCCGACCTTCAATCCCCATACCGGCGCCATCTACTTCTTCGCCGGCAGTGCCCTCAATGCCTTTTCCGCGGGCGTCCCCGGCGGCGGGCAAGTCGTCTACAGCATGGACCCGCAGACCGGCGCGCTGGAGAACGTCACCCGCGATCTGGACGTGGGCGCGCTGACCGGCGGGTTCGGCCAGCCTTCCGACGAATCGCAGGCCCTCTCCCTGATGGGCGAGTACCTCATCAACACCCACCAGGGGAGCCTCCTCGCGCTCGATCTGCAGGCCCGCGCCCTGAGCCCGATCTACCAGGCCCGCGACAGCTACGCCGGCATCCATGGCGTGAGCAAGCACCCCACGCGGCCTCCCGCCCAGGGTTTCTACACGGGGAGCCAGCGGGCCCACAACGCCGGCATCCTCAGCGGTGTGGCCAACGAGTGGCACGGGCCGGCGCGTGCGCCCGTGGCCGTGGCTGCAGACCGGCTCTTCTGGATCGCCGGCGCGCAGGTGGTGTGCCTCGGCGGGCCGGACGTGCCCACCGCCGAGAGCGGTGGTCCTGGTTTCCCCGATGAAATCGCGCATGGCAGGGAGATGATCGTGCCGGTGGGGAATCTCGCCCTCGCCTCCGCCGGCACGTTCGACGCGCAGATGCCGGTGCGGCCGGTAGCCATCGACGAGGTGCGATCGTTCCTGGAGCCGCCGGAGAACGCTCCGCCCGCCGCCGACGCGGCCGACCTGCAAGAGCAGCTCGACGCAGCCGTCGAGGAGCTCGTCGCCGAGCCGGCTTGGGCGCCGCTTCGGATCGAGATGGGCATCAGCGGCAGCTTGCCCTCGTTCTACCGCGCGGCGCAGGGTATGCAGATCGTGGCCACGGCACTGCCGCAGCTCTCCCCGTCGACGCGCGAGAAGGCGGTGGCGTGGCTGGATGCCCAGTTCGAGGCCGGATATCCGCTGGAGCGGGCCGTGTGGGCGCACGACCAGGGAGCACGGCGGGAATTTTACGCCCTCCCCGGCGACCAGGGCCTCACCCACTACGCCCGGGGCGTTCTCGACCGCACGCAGCCGGGCGTCGATGCGCTGTACGCCGTCTGGGCGTACGCCCACTACGCCGACCGCTGGGGCCGCGTGCTGGGCAAGCTCGACCGCATCGAGCAGCTCTACGCGGCGTTCGCCTCCCAGCCGCTGTCATTCGCCCACGCCGGCAACGCGGTGACGGAAAACGGCGATATCCGCTTCGTGGTCAACAACGACGCCGAATACCTCAACGCCCGCATCGCGGGCACGCTGGGATACATCCGCATCCTGGATGGCGCCGGCCGGCACGATGTGGCCGAGCAGGCACTCGCCACGCTGGCGGCGCTGGTGGAGCTCCGCATGCACCACGAGCGCGCCGACACCTGCTTCATCCGCCAGGACGACTACGGCGGCCACTCGGCCCGCCTGCCGCGCTACGGCATGCTCACCCGCGAAGTGGGCGCCATGCTGCGGACCTTCACCGGCGACGTCACCGACGAGGTGCTCGGCAAGCTCCGTGTGCAGTTGCCCGTCTGGCATCACGCCTACAGCGAACGGCTCATCGGCGGCGAGAACTACACCAACCCGCCGCAGCTTGCCCGCGCGATCTTCGCGGCCACCGCCTGGGCCACGGCGACACCCCCCCACGAGCTGCGGCGATTCCTCGACCATCCCTGGTGCCGCGCCGACCTCTACTACATCGAAAAGCTCACCGCCACGCTCCAGCGGAGCCGGTCAGCGCTGCCGAAATGACTGCCGGCGCGGCCGGTTTTTTCCATCCCGTCCGGCCAGCGGCCGTGCCGGCCGTTATATTCCCCGAGCGCCGCCGCCTTGAGATTGGGGGCTGCTGGGGACCATCGGTCCGGTGCACTTTTCGAGGGAGGTTGGAGAATGACTGGCACGGCACACCAAATCGTCCGTTGGTCCGCTCGCATTAGCGGCCTATTGCTCGTGGGCCTGGTCCTGCTGATTATCGTGGGGGAGGGATTGCCCAACCCCTTCCGTCAGCCGCCTGCGGTCCAAGTCGAGTTCCTGGCCATGTTCCTCATGCTCGGGGGCTTCCTCGCAGGATGGCGATGGGAGCTGCTGGGAAGCGCCCTGGCGCTGGGCGGGGTGGCGCTTTTCTTCCTCGTGGAGATGGTCGTCAACGGCAGGCCGCCCGGGGGAGCGATCCCGCTCTTCGTCGTCCCCGGCGCCCTCCTCCTGGCCAGCTACGCGATATCGGTCATGCTGCCCAAACCCTCGGCCACCTGACCGGCGGAGTTCGCCTGCCGGTTCCTGGATGCCGGCGTGGCGATCATCCTCCCAGAGGAGACGAAATCTCGCTGCACTACAAGAGCTCCGTTCGCTTGCACAGTCGCAAACCGGTTGGCACCGTGCACTCCCCTGACGCCCTGGCGACAACCCCTCAAGCCGTGCCGAGAGTAAGGGGGGATTGAGGGCCGGCATCCCGGCGTCCGGATGCACAAAGCAGGTGAAAAGGGAGGGGCGGATCTGATTCCACCGATTACCGCCGCGTAGTTGCCCTGATTCCTCATCGCCCAGTCGCTTCTAAACGGAGGACGCCCTGGCGACGCGCAAGGAGAGCCGCCGATCCCAACCGTTTCGCGGTCATCTACTGCCGAACGGGGTGCCATGCCGCGCAGTCCGCGGCAGTGCTTTCGTTTTCGCTTGCGACTCCGCCCGGGGCGGCGTGCTCCACCCACTTCGCGCTGCGCATCAGCAGCCACTTAGCGGTCAGGAAGCACGGCCCGGCCCCATTTATCACTCGCTCTCCCCGAACGCTACTGCTGGGCGCGATCGAGGAGGTTGCGGGCGCGGGCGGCGAGGTCGTCGCTCACTCCGGCGTCGAGCACCGCTTGCATCGCTCGGGCGACCACGGCGGGGTGGTCCCCGACGATATCTTCGCCGATGGCGACCGCCGCCGAGGCGGCGTCCTCGCGGAGGCTGGCGCTCTCCAGGCCCCGTACCACCAGCCGCAGGCCGTCGGCCGCCGGGTAGCGCTCGAGCACCTCGAAGACCAGCCGCCGCTCCTCGTCGCGGGTGGCCGCGACCAGGGCCCGCTGCGACATCGCCATCCGCTCGTTCTCCGGCATGTCGAACTGGCGGATGATGCGGATGTAGCCGCGGAGGCAGCGGATACGGAACCGCTCCGGGCCGGTTTGGGCCAGTTGCAGCAGCGCGGGGGCGGCGTCGGTGCCGATCCACTCGCCGAGGATGCGGGTGGCGGCGTCCTGGATGGCGTCGCTCTCGCTGCGGGCGGCAGCCGTGACCCCTTCCAGCGCCCTGGGGCCGCCCAGCGTACCGAGGACTTCCAGGAAGAAGACCTGCGCCTCGACCGGGGCGCCCTCCATGGCCGAGAGGAGCTCCTCGGCCGTGGCGTCGCGGTCGGGCATGCGGGTGATCGCCGCACGGATCGCCGCCTGGGCGGCTTCGCGCTCGGCGGGCGAGCGGGGATCCACCACGCGGGAGGTCAAGGCATCGAAGTCCTCCAGCGGTGCGATCTCGCCCAATGCGCCCAGGGCGGCGAGGCGGACCGCCTCGTCGTCGTCTTCGGCGGCCTCGAGCACCTCGGGCAGCGCGGCGAAGAGCCGCCGCTCGCCGATGGCATCGAGGGCCACGCGGCGGACCGTGGCATCGTCGTCGGCCAGCAGCTCGCGGATCGCCGGGTCGACCGCCTGGGGCAGCCGCGCCAGGCTCGCCAGCGCGGCCTCGGTATGTTCGCCTTCGGCGGCCGCGGCCACGAGGACATCCAGCGTCGAGGCGTCGCCCAGGCGGCCCAACGCCCGGATCGCCGCCAGGCGGACCTCAGCCGGCCCTTCGGCCGCCAGCCGGGCCACGGGCTCGCGCCCCGCCTCGTCGCCCCGATCGGCCAGGGCGACGACGAGCAGCGCCTGTCGCGCGGGCGAGGCCGCGTCGAGTGTCTCGACGAGGACCTCGGCCACGCCGTCGGCATCGAGTTCGCGCGCGGCTCGCAGGGCGAGGGCGAAGTAGGCGAAGTCCTCGGCGCCGAGCTGTTCGGCGAGCAGGTCCACACCCTCTTCACCGCGGGCGAGGATGGCGCCGCGGGTGGCGGCGAGGAGGTGCCGCTGGGGCAAGTCGGCCTCGCGGACGGCATCGAACAGCGCCACCGACTCGCTGCCGTGGCCCTCGGCCAGCAGCATCTCGGCGCCGACCAGGGCGGCATCGGCCACTTCGTCGGCGGGGGCGGCCAGCGCGGCCCCCAGGGCCTCCTCGAGCAAAGCCGCCGTCTCCGCGTTGCCGATCCGGCCCAGCGCCGCCGCGGCGGCCCCGGACGTCTTCGCGTCGCCGCCCTGCATCAGCGCGGCCAGCGCCTCGATCGACTCCGTGTCGCGGCGGATACCCAACGAGTTGATCATGCCGACGCGCAAGTCGCCCTCGAGCTTGCCCAGGGCCTCGCGGAGAGCGGCTCCGGCCGCCTCGTAGGGCATGGGCTCGAGGGTGAAGCGGGCGTAGTGGGAGAGGGTCTCATCGTAGAGCAAGGGGGTGACGGCTTCGATGGAAGCCTCGTTGCCGATGGCCGCCAGGCGCTTGCAGGCCACCGCCTTTTCGTGGAGCGTGGCATCCTCCGACTGCACGGTGGCGTTGAGCTCGTCGACCTCGGCAGCGTCGATCGTCGCCAGGCCGCAGCCGAGAAGGAGCATTGCCGCCCACGCGGCGATGAGGGGAGTTCGCAACGTATTCATGGGTTCAGTCTCTTCGCTTGGCTTGTTGGGGAGTGAATCGCACCGACCGCCGCCCCGGCTAGACACGCCACGGTTCACGGTAGGCCCGCGACCGCATGCGGTTGGCCTCGTCGTCGTCGGGGAACTCTTCGGCGACCGGGTCCCACTCGAGCCTGCGGCCGAGCTGCCAGGCGATGTAGGCGGCGTGGCAGGCGATGTGCGACTGGCAGGCGACGTCGGCATTGGCCGAGGGGAGGGCCCGGGTCTTCACGCAGTCGAAGAACTCGCGGACGTGGTTCCGCGGCGAGGTTCCCGGCTCGGTGAAGATCCGCAGGTGGGCCCGCAGCGGCTCGGGGTGGATCTGCATGGCGCCGCTGTCGCCCGTCTCGACCCAACCCTCGGAGCCCACGTAGCGGACCGAGCAGGTCCCCAGGCCGAGCCAGCCGGTGTCGCGCATGATGAGGCGGACGCCGTCGGCGTAGCGGGCATGGACCTCGCTGCCGGAGGGCTCGAACTCGACGGGACCGGTATCGTCCTTCTGGGCGGCCCACTGGCAGAGGTCGACGGTGTGCGACCCCCACTCGAGGATGCCGCCGCCGTGGAAATCGAAGTGGCCCCGCCAGCCGCCGCGGACGTAACTTTCGTTGTAGGGCCGCCAGGGGCAGGGGCCCAGCCACATGTCCCAGTCGACCTCGTCGGCCGGGGGCTCCGGCTCGGCGGGGAGCCAGTCGTGGGTCACGGCCGGGTTGAGCGTGTTGGCGTGGACCTCGCGGAGCTCGCCCAGCGTGCCGTCGGCGACCAGCTCGGCGGCGAGGATGAAGTTGCCGATGGTCCGCCGCTGGGTCCCCGCCTGGTAGACCACGCCGTAGCGGCGGATCACCTCGGCGAGGTCGCGGCTCTCGGCGATGGTCATCGAGCAGGGCTTCTCGCAGAAGATGTCCTTGCCCGCCTTGGCGGAGAGGATCGAGGCCAGGGCGTGCCAGCGGTCGCCGGTGGCGATGAGCACGGCGTCGATGTCGGGCCGCTCGAGCAGCTCGCGGAAGTCGTGATACGTCGCGCAGTCGGTGGTGCCATGGTGCTCATCGGCCATTCTCTTGATGGCCTCGCGGCGTTGGCGGCGGGCGTCGGCGATGGCGACAAACTGGGGCTCGGGGTTGCGGAGCATGTCGCCGAGCACCCCCTGCCCGCGGCCGCCGATGCCGATGCCGCCGAGCACGATCCGCTCGCTCGGCGCGACCGCTCCCTTGCCCAGCGCTGCACCGGGAATCCACTGCGGCAGCGTCAAGACGCCGGCCGTGGCGGAGGCCGATTTCAGGAACCGCCGCCGCGGCAGCGCCGCGTGATTACGATGTGCCATTTCTATCTCCTCGGGGATTCAATCGAGCATCCAAGCCGCACCTGGGCCAAACCGCCGGCGCGCGGAGAGGACCGCAACGACTTTCAGGAACACCGTCCCTCGGCGGCAGCCAACCCCGTTCCCGCGCTTCGCCCGGCGTACTGCCGCCCGATGCCCTGCACCCTCCTGTATAGGGATTGCACCGGCGACTGTCAATTCGTGGGCCTTCCGCGAGATGGGCGGCTCTCGCCCGAGGTGCATGGAGCGTCTTGGCGGCCGCTCTGGGCGGATCAGGCGATCCGTCCTACAAGGTGGCAGGTGCCGGTCGCCGGCTTATCGCAGCACGTAGGTGGCGTCGCCCACCATCTCGTGGAGCGTGAAACCGCGGATGTCCACCGACTCGAGGAAGGAGAAACCGACGGCGCGGTTGATCTGCGCCACGAGCTGCTTCCGCAGCAGCGTCAGCTCCGCGTCGGCGAAGCTCTGCGGATGGCTGCCGCGGAGGACCAGCATCACCTGCTCGCGGACGAGGCGGTGGTGGGATACGGCGAAGCGGTCGAAGGCCTCTTCCTCGGTGATGCTCGACCGGCCCTCCAAATGGAAGTCGGTGCGGAAACCGACGCGCCGTCCCGGCTCGAAGACCTTGACGCTGTGATTGCCCAGGTCGACGCGGCCCTCGCCCAGGTAGCGCCAGTCCCGCTGGTAGTGGCTGCGGAGTTCGTCGACGGCGTCGTGCAGGCCCCCCCCGGCGAGCAGGGTCACGTCGAGCGAGTCCGGGGTATTGGCGAAGAGGAAGAGCTTCAACTCCACCGGCCGCTGGTTGAATTGCACCGTCAGCTCGAAGCTCTGCAGCTCGCCCACCTCCATGTAGTTCAGGGCGTATCCCAGCTCCGCGAGGTCGGGTCCGCCGGGCTCGACCTCCACGAGGGCGTTCAGGTCGCGGAAGAACCCCGGCAGCCGGTCGCCGGAGAGGAGGAGCGTCGAGGTCCGCAGGCGCGAGTCCTCTTCCATCGGTCGCGGCATCGCCGGGGGCCGGGATGGGAGATCGGCGGGGGCCTCCGCACAGCCCGCCGCCAGGGCCAGTAAAAGCAGCGCCGGCCAGGGGGGAGTGGGGCGCCGCGGAGGCGGGCCGCTCCCCGGGCGGTGCAGGGCGATCGGCGGTGGGGTGGGGGGTTTCTTCACGGTGCCTCTTCCGGAACGGGGACAAAGCCGCCGCGGTCCACCGATTCGGCCATGGAGAAGTCCTTCACCGAGACCGTCTCCAGGAACGGCCGGCCCAGGGCGCGGTTGACGCGGGCGACGATCTTACGGCCGAGCATCTCCTTTTCCGGGTCGGCGAAGTCCTCCCATTCCGCGCTGCGGATGGTGATCATCACCTGCTCGCGGAGCTGGAGATGGTTACCGGCCATGAACTCGAAGAAGGAAAGCTCATCCCCAGCGACGGTCATCCCTTCGAGGCGGAAATCGGTCCGCAGCGTCACGCCCGTGAGGGGGTCGAAGGTGCGGATGTTGAATTCACCCAGCGCGACCCGGCCGTCGCCGAGGTACTCGAGGCCCGCCGCCTTGTCGGCGAGCCGGCCCACGAGCCCCCGCGGATCCGTGGTCGCCGGGGCCGGACGGAAACGATCGAGCCATCGATCCCAGTTGGCTTCGCGCGAGACCACCGACCAGAACGCCAGCAAGCCGACGAACAGGACCACACCCCACAGGGGCCCGGCGTGTCGGAAATGGGAGTACGCCGCCAGGAGCGCGGCGTACGGACGGGAAAGGATCTTCTCGGCTTTCATCGCTGCATTGGCCCTCGTACATCTATCGTAGCTCATCGACGGCCACGGCGCCGCCACGCGGCGACGGCGGGAGGACTCCCTTGGCGTTGTACCGATCTTTCCGAATACGCGCTCCGCCAAGTCGCTTCCGCACGCCCCACAAACAGGGTACACTCAGGGTTGCCGCGATCGACGGCCGGCACCGCTGCCCCCTCTTGCGAATCCCCTTCACCATGCCGCCCGAGACCGTGCGGCGCTCCCCAGCGATCGATCACCCACCTGCCATGTCGCCACCCACCCCGCGGTACCTCGTCCCCTTCCATCCCAAGCGCGTCCCCCATTTCTTCGCCGACGTCCTCGTCATCGGCGGCGGGCTGGCCGGGCTCCGCGCCGCCCTCGAGATCGACCCGGCGCTCTCCACGGTGATCATTGCCAAAGAGGACCTCTGGCAGTCGAACAGCGTCTATGCCCAAGGGGGCATCGCCGGCGTCCTCAGCCCCGACGATCAGCCGGAGGACCACATCGCCGACACCCTCGCCGCCGGGGGCGGACTCTGCGACGGCGACGTCGTCGAGCGGGTCGTCAGCGAAGGGCCGCGGCGGATTCGCGAGCTGATCGATTGGGGCGCCCGCTTCGATCAACACGGAGGCATCCTCGCCCTGGGCCGCGAAGGGGGCCACGGCCGCGACCGCATCGCCCACGCCCTGGGCGACGCCACCGGCAAGGAGGTCATGCGCGCCATGATCGAGCGGATCCGGGCGCTGCCCCACGTGCAGGTCTGGGAGCACACATTCACGATCGATCTGTTGAGCAACGGCGGCTGCTGCCGGGGAGCCCTGGTCTGGAACCAGGACCACGGCAAGACCCTCGTCTGGGCCAAGCAGACCATCCTCTGCACCGGCGGCGCCGGCCAGCTCTACCGCGAGACCACCAACCCCGACGTGGCCACCGGCGACGGCATGGCCCTGGCCTACCGCGCCGGCGCGGAGCTGCGCGACATGGAGTTCATGCAGTTCCACCCCACGGTCCTCTACATCGCCGGCGGCAGCCGCCACCTGATCACCGAGGCCATCCGCGGCGAGGGAGCGCATCTCGTCGATCGCCACGGCCACCGCTTCATGCCCGACTACCATCCCCTCGCCGAGCTCGCTCCCCGCGACGTGGTCAGTTGGGCGATCACCAGCCAGATGGAGAAGACCCGTCACCCGAACGTGTACCTCACCCTGACCCACCTCGATCCGCAGCGGGTGCGGAGCCGTTTTCCGGGGATCGCCGAGGTCTGCACCCAGTTCGGGCTCGACATCGCCCGCGACCGCATTCCCGTTCGGCCCGGGGCGCACTACATGATGGGCGGCGTCTACGTGGACGCCATGGGACAGAGCACGCTCCCCGGCCTCTGGGCGGCCGGCGAGGTCTCCGTCACCGGACTCCACGGCGCCAACCGGTTGGCCTCGAACAGCCTGCTCGAGGCCCTCGTCTACGGGGCCCACTCCGGAGCCGGGGCCTCGCAAGCAGCCCTGGCCCAGAACGACAGCTACCGCGTGCTCCCGCTGGAAAACGCCCCCCTGCCCCCACCGAAGGAACCCTTGAATCTCGGCGACATCCGCAATGCCCTCAAGAGCCTCCTCTGGCGCGACGTCGGTGTCCGCCGCGACGCCGACGGGCTCCGCGATGCCGCCGAGAACCTCGAGCACTGGTGCCAGTACGCCCTCCCCCGCCAGTTCAACCACCCGGCGGGCTGGGAGCTGCAGAACATGCTCGCCGTGGCCCCCCTCATGGTCCGTGCCGCCCTGCAGCGCGAAGAGAGCCGCGGCTGCCACATCCGTACCGACTTCCCCGAGCCCGACGATGCCCGCTGGCTCCGCCATACGGCCTTCTGCCGCCGCGCCGAGCTGGAGGAGCCGGCGTAAGGCGGCGGAGCAAAAGGATGGGGCGATGGTGGCGGAGAAGCCCTCGGAGGGGGCGTCGGGCACCGACGCGGCCGCCGTCGCGTGGCGGCCTCAGAGCGGCGCGGGGAGCCCGTCGGACGCCGGCGCACGAGGATCGCACTCGCGCCAGGCAGCGGTGTGATCGAAGAGCGGCGCCCAGGCGACGTCCCTGCGGGTGTGGACGCGGGAAGCCACGTCGACGTAGTCCAGGCGGCCGTCGATCAGCTCCACGGCGACACGAGAGAGGGGCATAGCCGCCGTCTCCCGGCAGAAGGCGATCTCGGCGTCGGCCTCGAACACCAGCGACGGCTCCGCTCCCAGCCGGCCGAGGACTTCGGCGGGCAGGCCGGCACGGCGTATCTCTTCTGGGAGGAGCACGAGCAACCGCGTCCTCCCGCCGCAGGGCCCCAGGCCGGGCCGGGCCCGAGCCAGCGCGCCCTCGATGCGAGCCAGGGCGTCAGGATCGTCTTCTTCGGCAGCGGCGCGGAACGCGGCGGCATCCATCTCCCGCAGAGCGCCGGCGACCATCGCATAGGCCCCTTGC
The DNA here is from genome assembly GCA_007126245.1 of Planctomycetales bacterium. Taxonomy (GTDB): domain Bacteria; phylum Planctomycetota; class Planctomycetia; order Pirellulales; family Thermoguttaceae; genus SKOZ01. The sequence goes on along the minus strand of SLBP01000168.1, from coordinate 2,277 downwards.
CGCAGCGTCTCCGGGAGCGCGGTCCGCGCGGCGGCCTCGCCGCGGAGCATCTCGCACAAGCCGCGGTCGGCCTCGAGATGCTCGCGGTGGAACTGCGCATCGAGCGACGCCGCCCATGCTGCGACACCCTTGCGGAACTGCCGAAACGCGGGGGCGCGGAGTCCGGCGGCCTCCTCAGCCGGCGGCGGCGCCGCGAAGCGGTCCTTGAGGAGGCTCAGCTCGCGGTGGAGGTCCTTGATCTGGTCCACCACCATGCTGCTCGCGGCGCGGAGCGTTCGGGCGCACCGGGCGGCCTCGGCGAGGACCAAGGCGCGGATACGGAGCCGGCAGTAGTCCCGCCAATGCACCTGCGCCTCGTCGAGCCTGCGGCGCCGCAAACGCGGCAGGAAACGGCGGCGCGAGGTCATGCGGCTGACCACGGCCGCCTCCAGTGCCTGCTCGGCGGCCGGCCGTTGGGCCAGCAGCTGGGCCAGCTCGCGCCGCGCCTGGGTCTCCATCGACTGGAAACGCTCGACGCACCACTGCCCGGCGAGCGCCGCTCCGCGGAGGCGGGCGCCGGGGCGATCGACCTCTTGGAAGATCCTCGCCGTGACGGCCTGCCCGGCAGAGACGGCCAGGGCGGCGAATTCCCGCTGCAAGACCTGCTGGGCGCCCTCGGGCGGATCGTCGCCACCGTGGGGATCGCCCTCCGGCGGCTCGATCAGGACACCGAGGCGCCGCAGCAACTCGGGAGCCATCGATTCGAGAACGTCGTGCGACCGCGAGGCGGCGATCTCGGCCCACCAGGCGTCGAAGTGCTCGAGGAAGTACTCGGCGGCCGGCCGGCCGGCGTGCGCTGCCAGCGCCGCCTCGGCAAGATCGAGCATCCCCTCGAGGGAAAGCCAACGGGCATCTTCGAATTCGATCGGCGCCGCCTCCGCCTCCTGCGGCGCCGCGGCCGATGCCGTGCGGGGACCATCCACGTCGCCGGCCCAGCGGTCGACGAGCGTGCGGCAGACCTCCTCGGCGGTTTCCCGGATGAGCGATTCGTGGGTGTCGCCGAGACGGCAGAGGCCCATGGTCCGCACGAGCCACTCGCGCCGCGCCGGCGCCTCGCCCTCCGCATCCTCCGGAGCATCGCTCCGCGCCGCGTCCAGCCAGGCCCCGGCGGAGGAGAGCGCATCGAGGAGGACGTAGTCGGCCAGGCCGCGGATGCCGGCCTCCCACTGCGTATCGGTGAGCTCCCGGCCGAGGTGCACCACGTAGACGTCGTGGCAGGGTCGCGCGTCGGCCTGCCGCGGCGGCAGATCGCTGGCCCCGTCCGCGGGGAAATGCCCCAGGGAGCGGTACTGCTGCATCTCGCTGAGCAGCGCCAGGGCGTTCACCGTGGCCAATTCGGCGGCGGCCGGATTGCAGTTCGTGGCGTGGGCGAGAAGGGCGCAGACGCCCTCGTCGGGAAGCCCCAGGTCGCCGAGGAGCTTGCGGACGGCATAGCCCACGTCGAGCACCATGCCGCTGCCGGTGCCGCCTCCCGGCGCCGCCACGATGAGGACGCGGGGCGCGCGGCTGCGGACCGCCATTCCCGTCGCCCGAGCCGAGGCCTCGAGGGCCTCCGGCGCCACGATGGCCTCGAGCGCGTGGCGGATGGCGGCGAAGACCCGCGGCGCGTGGTCCACGAAGGCCAGGCGGCCCAGGGGGCGAAGGCCTTCCGTCTTCAGTGAGCGGGGGATGTTGTACAGCCACCGGCGGCTCAGCCAGCCGAGCAACCGCCCCGATTCCGCGCGGTATTCCTGGGGGCGGCGCAGGGGGAGGGCGATCGCTTCGGCGGCGTCGAGCGCCTCGGGGCCGAAGCTATTGGTGGCCTGCGCGACCGTGCCGGGATCGGTATCCAAGAGGAGCGTCTTCAACACGGGGACGGCCGCGGCGGAACCGTAGCGGTCGTGGAGCCGGCGGCGGAGCCGGCGCACCGTCTGCGCGCCGGTGGCGCCGATGCCGATTACCAGCGTCGGCCGCATGCCGATCCGGTCGGCATCGACGGCCAGGGGCGGCAGGTCCACTGCCTCGGCGGGACCACCGGTCGGCCACGCGAGCAGGGGCCCCGGCCGCGACGGAGCGGCACCATGCGGCGTGGCAGACTCTCCCGCCCCCGACCCGCCGCGCGGGGCAGCGGCGAGCAGCGAACGGGCGGGTCCGCCCGGCTCTCCACCGGCGGCCAGGCCGGTAATCTGCAGCGTCTGCGAATCGCCGGGGGGCGGCCCCGAGGGGCGGGGCTCGGTGACTGTGGCGGTGCCCGAGGTG
>SLBP01000074.1:0-16334 GCA_007126245.1 Planctomycetales bacterium | reverse complement strand
GCTCGAGAAAAGCCCTACCAATCTGCGGCCCTCTCGTGCGCCCTCCGCCCCTCGCAATGGAGTGTCCTGCGATGCGCAGCACCGCACAGAGGCCTGTGCGGCGTACGATGGTTAGTACGCGGCACAGGCCCCCGGTGCCGTGCGCGGCCGAGAAAAGCCCTACCAATCTGCGGCCCTCTCGTGCGCCACCCCCATCACGCAATGGTTGGTCCTGCGGTGCGCAGCACCGCACAGAGGCCTGTGCGGCGTACTTTACGCCCTCGACGAGCGCCTCTTCGCCCTCCAGGACGCCAACTGGAACGTCACCGCCGTCGCCGACCCTACCGGCGCCATCCAAGAGCGCTACGCCTACACCCCCTACGGCACCCCCTTCTTCCTCTCCGCCACGTTCACCCCGCGTGCCAGCTCGCAGTACGGCTTCGCCGCCCTCTACACGGGCCGAGAGTATGATGCTCCCACCGGACTCCACCGTTATAATGGGCGGCATCGGCGTCGGCCGGCGGGGGCCGACCCGCTCCCGACGTTCCTTTCCAGGGGTCCGGCCGTGGCGCGATTCGTCTCGTTTGCTGTCCTGGTGGCGATCCTGCTGGCCATCACCTTCCTCTTTTTCCGGGTGATGGCCAATTTTCTCCTTCCCGTCTTCCTGGCGGTGCTCCTGGTGGTCATTTTCGCCCCCCTGCACCGCCGCATCCTCGAGCGGTGCGCGGGGCGCGAGCACCTCGCGGCGGGGCTGACGACACTCGCCATCCTGCTGATCTTCCTCGTGCCCATGCTCGGGATTCTCTTCCAGGCCGCCCGCGAGGGGATCGTGGTCTACAAGCAGATCGTCCGCAACGTGGGCCTTTCACAGCAGGAGGAGATGGCGACGCCCCCGCCTGCCGACGCCGGTTCGCCGGCCGCCGCGCCACCGTTATCGGAATTGCCGATCGCTCCGCAGGGCGAAACCCCCGCCTCCGCCGAGCAGTTGCATGCCGGTGCCACACCCTCGTCCGAGGGGCTTGCCGAGGTGGCCTTCCACACCGACCTGGACGATCAGGAGGTCTCCGACGTCGTCCTCCTGCAAAGGGCCGCGGCCAAGCTCTTCGCCCGCGTGGGCGGCTATTTCGGCCTCACGCCCGAGGCCAGCCAGGAGATCGTCCGCACCCGGGCCCAGGAGTTCCTCGCCCCGCTGGCCCTCTCGACCACCCAGTTCCTCGGCCATCTCGTCATCGGGCTCTTCGTGCTCATCGTCTCGCTTTTCTATTTCTTCGCCGACGGCCGGCGGATGCTGCGGACGGCCATGAACCTCATTCCCCTCGACAACCGCTACCTCGAGGAGCTGGTCGCCGAGTTCGGCCGCATCAGCCGCGCGGTGGTGCTGGCCGCCGTGCTGGCCGCCATCGCCCAGGGCCTGCTGGCGGGCATCGGCTTCTTCTTCGCGGGAATCAATGCCGTCTTCCTCCTCATGGCCCTGACGATGCTCCTGGCGATGATTCCCTTCGTCGGCGCCGTCGCCGTCTGGCTGCCGGTGAGCCTCTGGCTCTTCTTCTACGCCGACCGCCCCGTGGCCGCGGTGATCCTCGCCGTCTACGGGGCCTCGATCGTCTCCACCGTGGACAACATCATCAAGCCCGTGATCCTCCACGGGCAGTCGAACCTCCACCCCCTCCTGGCCCTGCTCAGCGTGCTGGGGGGGGTGCAGGCCCTGGGGCCCATCGGCATCTTCGTCGGCCCGATGGTCGTGGCCTTCCTCCACGCGCTGCTGAAGATGCTCCACAGCGAGCTGGAGACCTTCGCCGAGAAGGCTGCGAAGGAAGGGAAGGGTGAAGGGTGAAGGGGGAAGGGGGAAAGATGAAGGCAGAGACTCTCCCTTACTTTTGGGAGAGGGTTGGGGTGAGGAAGGGTTTGGGAGCAGGCCTTCGGTGGCCGGCGGTTGACGGTGTGGCGGGTGAGGCGGTAGGGTGCCGCTGGGGAGTGCGCGGACGGTTCCAGGGGAGATCTGCCGATGCTCACGACGCCGCTGCTTATGGGCCAGCTCGTTTCGCTGGCCCTCTTGGCCGGGCCCGCGCCGCCCTGGTCGAGCTGGCCAATCGACCCGACCGGGTGCACGGCTACTGGGTCAACTCTGCCGATTTCTTCTATTACTTCGGAACCAGCAAGGACTTCAAAAAGGAGACCACCAGATGAATATCGTGAGGTGCTGCGTCGCGCTAGCGGTTCTCGCCCTATCCGTACTAACGGCGAGCGCCGACGATCTCCGGACAGGCCTCTACCGGATATCGGACGATGAGACCGGCCAGGTTGTACAGCGTTCTGACACAGCCACGGGCGGTGAGGTCCGCTTAAGCGATTTCCTTTCGGAGAACCTGAGCGAAGCATCGCTTCTGTCCGTGGCTAACGACAATAGCCTCTATCGTTTGTCGTTGAAGGCGGGCCCGATACCCAAGGGGGAAGACAAGGGGCGCTTCGCGGTGGTTGTGGCTGGTCTATGCATGCCCGTATCGAGTCATTCGGATCGGCGTGAGGACGGTTCACTTGAAATAGGCTGCATGGTAGCGGGCGAGAAAGCCGGCAAGACGATCGCCGAGGCACTGGGGATCGAGCTGCAACTTCGCAAGCACCCCGGCCACGAGTTGCTGGTGACGGTGGAACCGGAGCAACCAAGCTATCGCCCTGGCGAGGCCGTGACGCTGGTGATGACCATCAAGAATGTCGGCGAGACGACGGTCAGCTTCTTCGATGGCGGCCAGCAGCGGGGCCCACGCAACAACCAGTTTTCGTTCATCGCGTTCAGCAATGCAGGTTCTGGGCGAGCTTTACCTGACACAGGCGATCCCACCAACCTCGGTGGCCTTGCAGGCATCAAGAGGCTCGGCCCGGGTGATGTCTTCACCAAGGGGGTCCTCTTGACAGACTGGTTCAAGTTCAGTGAGCCGGATTCCTTCCAGATAACAGCGATATACCAGCTCGGCTTGCTCGGTGAAGACAGCTTTCGCACCATATGGGAGGACTTTGCGGTGGCTCAATGCTTGGTACGCGTAAGTGCTCCTGAACCGGCCAACAATTGAATATCGAGGACGGCCTGTATCATGTGACCAGCCGCGGCTGGCGGCGGCGGGTCATGGTGCGCGACGACCGCGACCGGCAGCACTGGTTCGAGCTGTTCGGCCGCGTTGTCTTGCGATGCGGATGGCGCGTGTTCGATGGAGCAGCTACCCAGACTTCCTGGGAATGCGGAAGGCGCCGGCCGGGCAACGCCGAATAGTGATCGATGATGGCCAGTAGTTCGTTGTCAGTGTTACGCGCGGATTGGCGAAGGTAGTCCTCCCCTCTCCGCCTCTGCCCCTCTCGATTTGGGAAAGGGTTGGGGGGTTAGGAAGGGTGTTTCGGTGGCCGGCGGTTGACGGTGTGGCGGGCGGCGCGGTAGGGTGCCGCTGGGAAGTGCGCGGACGATTCCAGGGGAGGTCTGCCGATGCTCACGACGCCGCTGCTTATGGGCCAGCTCGTTTCGCTGGTTCTCTTGGCCGGGCCCGCGCCGCTGGCCGAGCTGGTCGGTCCCGATCGGCGGCCGCTGCGCGAGCCGGTCTACGAGTCGGAGACGCCCCTCTATTGCCTGCTCGTCTTCGGACCGCAAGCGGAGACCCGCGTCTGGCTGGTCCTCGACGGCGACGTCCTCTACATCGACCGCAACGGCAACGGCGATCTGACCGATCCCGGCGAACGCATCGAGGCCCGTTACGCGTACTACCGGCCGGAAGTCCGCCCGGAAATGGAGTATCAGCGATTCTTCAGTCTCTCCACCGAACAGGCCCCCGTTCTGTCTTGCGTCCCCATAGTGAAAGGGATGATCGTCACGCAGCTTCAGCCGCGCGACGAATACCGCGACGATCCCCATTGGGGGCGATTCTGGGAACGGCCCTTCCGAGTTTCTCTATGGGGTCAAGATAGCAGGATGGCCTTTACTGAGCGGCCCGAGGACGCCCCCGTGGTCTGGTTCCTGGGGCCGGTCGAGGCGATCCTGGAGGAGGATTTCTCTGCCGACCAGTTCCGCGGGGGAGAGCCGTCGCAACTCAGCGCACGGATGATCACGCCGGGAATCGATTCCACCGTCAGGACCAGTTTTGCTCGAATCAAGGGGCCCTATGCCGTAGCCGATATCGAGTTTCCCCCGCGGCGGCCGGGCGGCGCGCCGATCCACCGCCGCGTCGAGCTGCGAGAGCATGGATGAGCGGGGAGCATCATCTGGGGCTCGTGTCGAGTCCCCTTCGACGTCGGCAGTGGTACGGCGCGCGTCTCGATCGACCTGGTTGGTTGGGACGAGAGTGTGGTCACGCCGACTACTCTCGAGTTGCCAGTCCATGCTGTCTCGTGGCGAACGATTCTGGCCTATGGCGGTGGCTGGACCTTGGCGGTCCTCTCGGTGGCAGCCGTGGGCGGGCTGGTCGTCCGCAGGCGGCTGTGGCTGCTGGGGCTGCTCGCGGCCGTGCTCGCCGTTCCTGTGGTCCATGCGGGCTTGACCTTCCCACAGCACGGTTTCGCCCATTTCGTGCTCAGCCACAACCTGGTCGCCCTTGGCCTCTGGGGCCTGATCAACTTCGCCGTCTGCCTGCTGGTCGCCACGTCAGCGCTCCGCCGCCGCCCGCGGCTTTCCGCCGGACTGCTCTGCATCCTGGTGCCCAGTACGCTGGCCCTCGTCGCGCTGCTGCTGGCGGTGTGACCGTTCACGGATTCACGAATCACAAACGAGCACGAATGGCACGAACGGGCTTGAACAGGAGAAAACAGAGAAAACAGAGCGTGAAGGAGGCAGTTCCATCCCGTTTTCTCGGGCACGGTTTCCTTCTGTGAATGGTTGCCCGGCCATCCAGGCTCGCGATTCGCCTGCAGCTTGTGTTCGTGTGCGGCGCTCTATTCGACGGTCTCTTCCGCGGGCCGGGAGGCGAAGGGGCGGGGTTCGTCGAAGAGGGCGTGGAGGTTCTCCGCGGGCGTCTCCATGGCGAGCGTGCAACCGGAGCTGAGCACGAAGCGGCGGTGGCCTTTCTCGGCCACGGCCGAAAGGGCCTCGCGGACGGCGCGGCGGACGTCGTCCGGCGAGCCGCGGCTGAGCAGGTCCACCGGATCGAGGTTCCCCCAGATGCCCACCTCCGGCCCCAGGACGGTGCCGGCGCGGCGGAGGTCGACCTGGTGGTCGAGCTCGAGGACGTCGGCGCCCGTGGCGGCCATGTCGGGAAGCAGCCCCGTGGCGTCGCCGCAGATGTGCATCGAGACGGGCAGCGCGGTCGCGGTCTTCAGCTCCGCAACCAGGCGGCGGGCGAAGGGGAGTGCCACGCTGCGGTAGCGGCCAGGGCCGATCAGCCCGGCGGGCGAATCGCCCCCGCTGAGCATTGCCGCGCCGGCCTCGGCCAGCGCCCGGGCGTAGGCGGCGGCGTACTCCAGGCACCGTTCCATGAGGGCCTCGAGGAAAGGGGGATCGTCGATCATGGCCGTCAGGGCCCGGTCGATCCCCATCAGCGACGTCGCCCGCGAGAACGGGAACTGGTCGAAACAGGCGACGACGAAGGTCTCTTCGCCGATGGCCTGGTGGACGAGACGGAGGGCCTCGAGCAATAGCGGCATGCGGCCCTGGGAGTTCGGATCGGCGGGGGAGATGCGGTCGACGTCCGCCGGCCCTCGGACCAGCGGCTCGCCGCGGCCGCCCAGCGGCTGGTCGTCGCCCGGGAAGGCCACGCGGGCGCCCATGGCCTCGGCGGTGACCCAGGTGTCGGCGGAGATCCAGACGGCATCGGGCCGGAAAGCCTCGTAGTAGCGGAGCACGCAGTCGGCCAGCACGCAGGGGTCGGTGGTGTACTCGCGGACCGAGACACCGCAGCGGCGCGCGCAGTAGTGCACGGCGAGGGGGCCGACGGGGCAGCGGGGAACGGCGCGCCCCGCGAGGGCGTCGGCGACGACCCGTTTGCCGCTCGGCGGTGGCATGGTCATGGGGCACCGTAAAGAGACGGGTGAGACAACCGCAGATGTGAGCGGCATTCTCGCCGGGGAAGTCACCGCCTGCAATGCTCGGAGGATGCCGCGCAGCGGCCTGCGACAACCGGCGGAACGCCGGTCGGCTCGTGTGGGGCGCGCAGGGCTGCCATCCGGGCAGCTTGGGACGGGTTGGCATCCGAGCGGAACGGCAGAAACGGCCTGCCGGCCAAAAAAAAATCCGCCCCCGGTCAAGCCACAGCTCAACCGGGGGCGGATAGGTCACCTGTCAACGAGCGGCCAGGCGGCGGTTTGACGCGGCCTGCGCCGATACTCGCCCCCCCAACGACGGGTCGCTTCCCAGATGTGGCCGGGAGGACAAGCCCGTCTGTTTGGAGGGAAGTGCAGGAAGTTGTCGGACTGGCGAGTCGTTACCGACCCGAAGACCGTACGACACGGCCCCCCCCTGGGGGGCACCGCCCGTTCAGACGGGAGTGACGTTCTCGGCGCGGGGGCCCTTCGGGCCGCGGCCTTCCTGATACGTCACGGTCTGACCGACGCGAAGCGCCTCGATGGAGGTGCCTTCGACAGCGGAGTGGTGGAAGAACAGGTCGCCCCGCTCTCCATCGATGAAACCAAACCCTTTGTCGGCGACCAACTTCTTGATTGTGCCCTGCGGCATACCACAAATCCTTCAGCAGAGAGAAAGAAACACTTAGCACACGATTCCTTCTCCCTGCATCCCCAATCGTCGAGGGAAGGTCGCGGCCCAACACGCGAGTGACGAAGCAGGCCGCGACGGCCGGTTGGCATTCAAGGGGGGATGCCAAGAGCCACATCGGACGGCAGCGAAACGAGTGCACGTTCCTGAAACTCGCGTCGCCTCGCACTACGCAATGCAACTATAGCAGACCCGGCGGCCGGTGGGAAGGGGTTCTCTCGGCCAAGTCGCAGCTTTTTATGGAAAATGGGGCTTGCGAGGGGCGCCCCCCCGCAGCCGGCCGCGGCCTGGGGGCCCCGCAACGGCCCACCATCGTCCCCTAGGCCACGCGGCAGTGGCGAAGGATGTCGCGGGGTGGGGCCAGGTAGCCGACGTAGAAGGGCCCGAATTCGCCGAAGCGGGCGCTGGCCTCGTCGAAGCGAAGACGGTAGACGATATCCTTGAGGTACTGGGGGTTGCGGGCCCAGAGGGTCACGCCCCACTCCCAATCGTCGAGCCCCACGGCCACGGTAACCAGTTGGGTCACCTTGCCGGCGAACTCCATGCCCGAGGCGCCGTGCTCGGCCATCATCCGCTCCCGCTCCTCGAAAGGGAGGCGGAACCAGTTGTCGCCGCCGCTCCGCCGCTTGTTCATCGGGTAGAAGCAAACCGCCGGCCAGACGGGCAGATCGGGCTGCAGCCGCTGGCGGACCATGATCTCGTACCGCCGCCGGTACTGCTCGAGCTTCACGCGAAAGGCGTCGCTGCCGCGGTCGAGCCCCTCGGCGGCGAGGCTTTCGCCGTATTTTTCAACGTCGGGCAGGTATTCGGAAACCTCCGTCATGGAGACGAAGGACCACACCGCCTGGATGGCCGTCCCCAGGGGGCCGGACATCAACCGCTGGTGGACACCGTCGATCTTCAGCGGGTCTTCATCCAGGAGGATCGTGGCGAAGTCGGCCTTGTGCCCGCCGACCAGCCACGTCTGCAACCGCGAGGGGGCCTGCGGATCGGAGGCTTCGAGCACGGCCGCGAAGCAGGCACAGCCGTCGCTGATCTCGGCGGGTGCCAGGTTCCTGAGGCGGGAACGGTCGAAGCGGTAGAAGTAATGGCCGCAATGCAGTCCGGCTTGGGGCGTCAGGGAGATTTCGCCGCGGGGATCTTCAGCCATCGCTCTCTCGTTGCGTGTTCGTGCCGGGGGGAACGGGCGGCCCCGCTCCCCTGCCTGGTGGCGAGAGCCGGCTGCCGAACGGCCGTTGCCTGCCCTTGGCAGCCCAAGCCTCGCCCGCACGGACCGGCGTGGGAAGCGGTTGCCTGGGGGGACAACCCCGGCGAGCAAATGGTATGCCGCCCGCCAGGTCGCGGCAATCGGGCGCGGGCATCGGGTGCGATGGCATATCGGCCGGCGTCCCCGTACAAAGCCTCGCCACTGCAAAAAAGCCGCTCCGCCGGCCTGACAGGCGCTCCCTGTCATGATGTAGACTAAGGGTTTCGGCTCCCCCTTTTCTTCCCGATCGTTCTCAGTCAACCGAGCCCCCTGTGAGCGGACCGACACGCGAGATCCTCGAGACTTTCGAGAACCGCTATCCCGATCGCGACTACACCATCGAGATCGTCTGCCCCGAATTCACCTCCGTCTGCCCGAAGACCGGCCAGCCGGACTTCGGCGCGCTTACCATCACCTACGTACCCGAGGCACGGTGCGTGGAGCTGAAGAGTGTGAAGCTCTACCTGCAGCAGTTCCGCAACGAGGGCATCTTCTACGAGAACGTCACCAACCGCATCCTCGACGATCTGGTGGCCGCCATCGCCCCCCGGCGGATGACGGTCGTGGCCGCCTTCCACGCCCGCGGCGGCATCACCACGACGGTCACCGCCCGCTTCGAGGCGCATAGCTAGCTGCTCCAGTCCCGGTGCAGACTGTCCAGGGAGCTGCGCCGCGGAAGTCGATCCCCCCACACCGGCACGCGACCGGGTTGGCTGGCGCGACAAGGGGCGCGCCCTGTTTTCCCTAACCGCAAGATAACAGCGGAGATCGGGGGGATCGCGGCCCGGGATCCCCCCTTGGAGTGCACGCCAGATTGGCCTAACCGGGGGTTAGGGGCGTCGATTTCCGCGCAAAACGCTGGGATCGTTGCGCGATTGCGAATATAATCGGGCCCAAAAGGACCTTGTCTTCGCCGGCGAGCAGCGCGGAGGGAATAATCGCCGGCGGGATTCCCGAACTTCTTCCTGCGGAGCGCGTGCGGCGGCCTCTGCGGGATCACCTCGAGGATCGAGCAGTGGCACTTTCCCGGGGCGCGTTCAACCGCCTGGTGGCCGACCACGGAACGGTCCTTTACCGGATTGCGTTCCGATTGCTGGGCGACCGCCATGAAGCGGAGGACATCGTCCAGGAGACGTTCCGCTCGGCGTGGAAGAGTCGTCACTTCTTCCGCAGCGGTCGGACGGAGCGGGCTTGGCTGGTCGCCATTCTCCGGCGGCGGGTGGCCGACTACTGGCGGCGGCGGCCCGTGGCCGTGGTCTCCACAGGGGTCGCTCCGGAGGTTGCCCAGCGAGGAAGCGACCCGCACTGCGAGGAGTACACCGACCAGATGCAGCGGGCCCTGAAGCGACTCCCCCACGAGCTCCGCGAGGCGCTGTTGCTGGTCGTGGTCGGCGAGCTGACCCACCAGGAGGCCGCCGACCTGCTGGGAGTGCCCTTGGGGACCATCCTCTCTCGGGTCAGCCGAGCCCGCAAGCGGCTTCGCGAACAGCTCCTCAATTTGTGTGAGCGCGGCTTGGCGGAGCTTTGAGCTTCGCGCCTGCCGCGCGAGGCAGTGGCGGGGCGTCGTCGTCGAGCGGATATGCGGTGTTGGTGCCATGGCTGAGGAGGATTTCCATCTCGACAAGTGGTTGGACAACGAGGTCCGCGACGTGTGGCTCCCCCGGGGGCTGATGCGGCGCCTCCGGTCCATCCCCCTCGCCGACGACGCCGAGGTCGATGCCGCGCTTAACGACGTCCCGCTGCCCCCCGACCTGCTCACGCGGCTCGGCCGCATCGCCCGCGTCCCCCCCCTGCGGACGCGCCTGGCCAACGGCGCCCTGGCGGCTTCGCTGTTCCTCGCCCTCACCGCGGCGCTTTGGGGGGTGGTCGGTCTCCAACTGGCCGACTTCCGTCCCAATGTGGCGACAAACGGCGGCCTTGCCCAAGCCGTCACCGTGGCTTCGCCGTCGGCGTTGGCTGAGGACCATCTTCAGCTCGCTCTCGGCCCTCTTCCGGCCAACACGACCGACGCACCCTCCCCCAGCGAGCTCGCGCCCCCGCCAGTCCACTTGGCCGATCCGGGGGATGCCCTCGCCTTGGCGCCCACCGCCCCGATTGCCGACTTGGTCCCCGGTGACTTTGCCATCGAGTATTCGGGGTATCGCGGGGACGTGCGGGCTGCCGGTCCGGATCGCCCTTCCCTTCCCGACGTTCGTCGGGCCCCTGGTCTGGCCATTAGGGGGGCATCGTTCCCTCTAGTCCCGTGGGCTAGTCACCTGTTCTTAAGGCGGACAGGGGTCCACCCCTTCGTCACACCGGCCCTTCATACCGAGCTGACGCAATGCGTCGTGCCTCTCGGCGTCGCTCCCCACAGTTGGGAGATCGCGCAAGAACACCTGGGGGCGGGTGAATTCCCCCCACCGGATTCGATGCGGCTCGAAGAAATCCTCGCCGGCGTGGACTTGGGTTACCCGGCTCCAGAAGGGGGTCCTGTGCAGCTCTTTGCAGCGGGCGGCCCGGCTCCCTGGAATCGGCCCACGCATCTACTCCAGGTAGCTGCCGTGACAGCACCAGCCGAGGTTCCCGCCCGCGATCCGCGCCTTCTCGTCCTCGCAGTCGACGTCTCCGCCGACATGGGGCGGCCCATCCCTTGGGCCATGACCCGCCGCGCCCTGGCCGACCTGGGGAGTGCCTTCGTCCCCGGCGACCGCGTCGCCCTGGTGACCTTCCACGAGACGGCGGAACTGGTGCTCGACGCGGTGGAGCCGGACGCCGACAGTTGGCGTGCGGCGGTCGAGTCGCTGAGGACGGGCGGCGTTCCGCACCTCGGGGAAGGGCTCCGCGCGGCCTACGCCGTCGCCGAGAGGGCGCTCGCCGACGAGGAGGGGGCCGAGGGCGCGGCGCGACCGGGCCGGGTGGTCCTCATCTCCGGGGGAATGGTCGATCTCGAACCGGCCGCGGTGACCGCCGCCGAGAAGTTCCTGGCGGATGCTGCGGACCGGGGAATCGCGCTGACGACCATCGACGTTTGCCCCGAGGCCCGCACGAATCCGACCCTTCGGGACCTGGCCTCGGCCGGCGGCGGGAGGAGCCATCGGGTTCCCGGCGGTGGGCGGCTGGCGTGGACGCTCCGCGAATGGCTCTCCGACCACTCGCTGCTCGTCGCCGGGGGAGCGCAGTTGGTCGTGCAGTTCAACCCCGAGGTGGTCTTCGCCTACCGGCTGCTGGGCCACGAGGCCGGCGGCCTGGCCGGTCTGGTCTCCGAAGAATACGGAGCCGACCTCAGCGCGGGGCAGTCGCAGACGGGCCTCTTCGAGGTGTTTCTCCACGCCGGGGAAGCCCGCGACAACGTCGCCGACATCCGTCTCAACTGGCACGACCCGGCCAGCGGAAAGCAACGCGAGGCCGCCCGCAGGATCGAACGCGGCGACTTCGCCCTTTCACCCGACGCTGCCCCCGCCTCCTGGCAGAAGGCGGCCGTGGCCGCCGTGACCGCCGAACTGCTCCGCGATTCGCCCTTTGCCGGTGCCCGCCCGAACTCGGCTTCCTTCGGCCGCGTAGCGAATATGGCGCAAGAGATCGACGCCGACATCGCCGCACGCACCAGCCTTTCGGAGCTTGTGGCTTTCTTGGAGTTGGCAGCGAGCGCCCGGCCTTACCGCGGGGGGGGACACCGATGACAGCCCCCGCCCGTGGTGTATGATTGGGGGTGAGGGGTTGCGTGCTCGGGAGGGTCGTTCGGGGAGCGGGCTCGGCGCTCGCCCGCGCAGCGCGTGCGAGTCCCCCTCGGTGATCCTCACGGTATTCGCGGATGAACAGCAGAGGACGGCATGGGTTTGCTCTTCGCCAGCCGCCTGCGCGTGGGAGAAGCGGTCCGGTCTGGCCGGAGAGGGGTGTTCTCGGCGACGCGCGCGGCGGCGTTCTTCGTTGCACTGGCCCTCGCTTCGGGTTCGGTCCCGGCGTCGGCCGACCCCACCTGGCAGGTCTTTCTCGACGGGCTGCGGCAGCGGGGCTACACGGACATGGCCCTCGAGTATCTCGACCAGATGCGGAGCAGTCCCCGCTGCCCCCCCGAACTCGAGGCGACCATCGATTACCAGGCCGGGATCACGCTGATCCTCGAGTCCCGGCTGGCCGGCCAGATCTCGGTCCGCGAGCGGCGGCTCGACGAAGCCCGCGACCACCTGGAACGCTTCCTCGAGCAGCACCCCGAGCACGCCGAGGCCGACGCCGCCCGCACCCAGCTCGCCAACGTCCTCGTGCAGCGCGGCCGCCTGCGGATGGAGGCCCGCGACCGGCCCGGTCGCAGCGAGGAGGAGCGCGAGAGGCTTGCGGCCGAGGCGCGGGCGAGCTTCGAGAAGGCGCGGGAGGCCTTCCAGGTCCTCGAAGCCCGCTTCGTCTCCGTCCTGCGGTCGCTCCCCGAGCTGATCGGTCCGCGGGAGACGGCCCTACTCGAGACCCGCAAGCGGGGCCAGGAGGGCCTGCTCGACGCCCGCGTCTCCCTCGGCGAGGTGGCCCTGGAAATCGCCCTCACCTATCCCGAGGGCAGCGAGGATCGCCGGACGGCACTCCGCGCAGCGGCCGAGGCCTACCACGAGGCCTACCGCCGCTACGGCCAGATGGTCGGCGGGCTCTACGCTCGCCTGCAGGAAGGCCGCTGCTACCGCAAGCTGGGCGAGCGGGAGCGGGCCATCGAGATCTTCGAGGAGTTCAGCCTCCTCGGCGAGAGCCCCGAATGGGTCCGCCTCCTCAAGGACCAGGCCCTGGCGGCCCTCCTGGAGACGCTCAACGAGGAGGGGCGATTTGCCGAGACGGTGGGCCGCTTCCAAGCCTGGGAATCGGCCGCGCGCAACGCCAACGCCACCAGTGCGGAGGCACTCGCCCTGCAGTACTTCGCCGGCGAGGCGGCGCTCGAGCAGGTTCGGGCCCTCACCGAGGGAGCCTCCGAACGCCGCGACCTGCTCCGCCGGGCCCGCGGCTGGCTGGCAGCGGTCAGTCGTGTAGAAGGCGAGCACAAACGGAAGGCCGACGCCCTCTTGCTCGATCCCCTGCTGGTCCGCGGCACTCCCGAGAATGATGCGGAGCCGGCGACCTTCGCCCAGGCGCGCGACCGGGGCCGGGAGGCCCTCGACCGCATGCAGGCCGCCGAGTACCGCCGCGAGGTCGATTCCGGCCGCGGCGAAGAGAACGAGCTTGCCGAGTTGGCCGCCCAGCGCGACGCCGCTCGCGAGGAGTCCATCCGCTACTATCGCCTCGCCGAACGGCTGGCCGACGCGAGCGTGCCGCTGGAGGAGCGGAATCTCGTCCGCTATCACCTGGCCTACCTCTATTACGTCTCCGGCGAGCTCTACGACGCCGCCGTCCTCGGCGAGCACCTCGCCCGCCGCCATTCCACCAGCAATGCCGCCCGCCAAGCGGCGCGGATCGCCCTGGCCTGCTACGTACGGCTGCTCAACGAGGCGGGCGACGCGGCGACGAAGGCCTTCGCCCGCCGCCGCGTGGTCGACCTGGGCGAGTTCGCCGCCGCCCGCTGGCCCGGCGATCCCGAGGCCGAGGAGTCCTACCTGACGCTGATCCGCGTCGTCCTCGCCGACGGCGACCTGGCGGCGGCCCATGGCTACCTGGCCGAGCTCCCGGAGAACTCCCCCCGCCGCGGCGAAGGGGAACTGATCATCGGTCAGGCGCTCTGGGCCGACTACGTGCGCTCCGCGGTCCTTCCCGCCGAGGAGCGGCCGGCGCAGGAGGATCTCGACCGGCTTGTGACCCGGGCGCGCGAGGCCCTGGAGGGGGGCGTGGCCCGCATGCGCCGCAGCGTCGAGGCGGGTGGCACGATCTCCTACACGCTGGCCGCTTCGGTGCTGGCGCTGGCGCAGATCGAGATCGGCACCGGTCAACCCGCCGCAGCCGCGGCGTGGCTCGACGACCCGGAAATCGGCGCCATGACGCTCGTGGCCCGCCAGCACCCGGCCACCCGGGAGGGCAACTTCCGGGAAGAGACCCACAAGGCGGCGCTGCGTGCCTACGTTGCCGTCCAGGAGCTGGACAAGGCAGAGGCCGTCATGGAGTCGCTCGAGGCCATGGTGGGCGAGCGGGACGACGCCGACGCCAGCCGGACCCTCACGCGAATCTACATCCAGCTCGGCCGCGAGCTGCAGGAGCTGCTCGAGCGCCTCCGCGAGGAACGGAAGACCGAGGAGCTCGACCAGGTCACCCGCGGCTTCGAGCTCTTCCTCACCCGCCTTTCCGAGCGCGAGGAGGGGAACACCTTCAACTCCCTGGGCTGGGTGGCGGAGACCTTCTACAGTCTCGGGGCGGCTTACGACCCCGGCGGTGCCGCTCTTCCCGAAAGGGCGCGCGGCTACTACGAACGCGCGGCCGCCACCTACCGCCGCCTGCTCGAGCTGGCCGATGCCGATCCCGAGTTCGCTCCCCAGGAAGTGGCCCTGATGGGGATCCAGGTCCGCCTCGCCCGGACCATGCGCCGGCTGGGGGAGTTTCCCGAGGCCCTGGCGCTGCTGGTGGACGTCCTCGTCCACCGCAACATGATGGTCGACGCCCAGGTCGAGGCCGCCTACACCTACCAGGCCTGGGGCGAGCAGCGGCCGGAACGCTTCCTCCAAGCCATCAACGGCGGGCAGCGGGCCCGCCGGGGCGACCGCGAGGAGAACGTCGTCTGGGGCTGGGCGCGGACCGCCGCCACGGTGGCCAACAACCCCCGCTTCTCCGACATCTTTCACGAGGCCCGCTACAACATGGCCTTCTGCCGGATGAAGTATGCCCTGTCCCTCTCCGGCGACGAGCGGACGCGGACCCTTCGCCAGGCGGAGACCGACATAGCCGTGATCGCCCGCCTCTACCCGGAGATGGGCGGTCCGGCCTGGGAGCAGAAATACGACAGCCTGCTGCGGACCATCCAGCAGCTCCGCGGCACGGATGCCGAGGGCATTCGCGCCCTGCGCCCCGCGGCGGCCGACACGGCGGGGGGCTGAGTTTCCTGCCCGAGACCAAATCGGGAACCATCCCGCACGAGACCTTCGAGGAGCAACTGATGAACCGGATCTCCTTCGCCTTGGCGGCGGCCGTTCTCCTGGCCGGCGCCGCGGCGGCCGCGGCCCAGGACTCGGTCCGCACGACGAGCACGGTGATGACCGGCAACCTCACGCAGATGAGCCCCCAGGAGGTGGTCGTGGAGCGGGCCGGAATGACCCGGACCCTCCCGGCCAACGAGATCGTCTCCATCACCTTCGCCAACGAGCCCGCCCAGTTGAGGTCGGCGCGGGCGGCGGTGACCAACGGCCGCTTCGAGGAGGCCCTCAAGGTCCTCGACGGTATGAACGTGGGAAACATCGGCCGCGCCGAGGTCCGCCAGGAGATCGAGTATCTCGGCGCCCTGGCCGCCGCCCGGCTGGCACTGGCAGGCCGGGGCGACGTGGCGGCGGCGGGCACCCGCATGACCCAGTTCGTCACACGCAACCCGCAGCACTACCGCTTCATCGAGGGCAATCTCCTCGTGGGCGACCTCCTCGTGGCCATGGAGCGTTTCGAGGCGGCCCGCACCTACTACGCGGCGGCCGCCGAAGCCGCCCCCTCGCCCGACCTCTCCCTCCGCGCCGAGGTCGCGGCGGCCGGCGCGCTGCTGGCCGAAGGGCGGGCCGACGAGGCCCTGTCCGCCTTCGACCGCGTGCTCGCCGTCGAGGGGGAGAACGAGGCCCTCGAGGCCGAGCGGGCCACCGCCACGCTCGGCCGGGCCCGCGCCCTCGCGGAACAGGATCGGCCCGACGAGGCCGTCGCCCTGGTCGAGAAGCTCCTCGACGGCGTCGACGCCGAGGACCGCGAGCTCAATGCCCGGGCCTACAACGCCCTGGGGACTGCGCACCGCAAGGCGGGCCGCACCAGCGAGGCGCTCCTCGCCTTCCTGCACGTCGACATCCTCTTTCCCAACAGCCCCGAGGCCCACGCCGAGGCGCTCGCCAACCTCGTCGAGCTCTGGGAGGAGGTCCGCCGCAGCGACCGCGCCGCCGAAGCCCGCCAGGTCCTCCGCCAGCGCTACGAGAACAGCCGCTTCGCCCAGCAGGTGCTCTGAACCCCCAGGCCGTCCGCCGCGGTCTTCTCCCGAGGCCGCCGGTCATCACCGCCGACCAACGACATCTAAGCCGGAATGCCAGCCCGATTCCCGTTGCGCGGTATCTCTCCCATGCCCGGCGACGCCGAGTCCGGCGGAAGGAGAATGCCTCCCGTGCCCAATCCCCGGCGCCTGCCACTCGGGCGGTGAGGCGATCGGTGGTCAGCGCAGCGCGTCGATGCGGAGGGGCGCGCCTGAATTCTTGCGAGCACCGCCGCGCCCTTATGGCGACGCTCCGCGCCGCGCGAGGGACGCGCCCCCCGGCCGCGGACCCACCGGAGGAAGGCGATGCCGGGCGAGGGTGGTCAGTACGTCAGCTCGATGGG
>SLBP01000172.1:0-16426 GCA_007126245.1 Planctomycetales bacterium | reverse complement strand
GGCCAGGTCCATTTCGTAGATGTGGTAGTCGTCGTCGCGGTGCCAGCGGAGCGAGAAGAGGACGCGGCCGGCATCGAAGGAGAGGTCGGGGTCGCGGACGATGCCCTCGGGCACCTCGAGCAGCGTGCGGACCTCGCCGCCGCGGGCGAAGTCGATGATCTTCAGCGCCGCGCCGCCGCGGAACTGGGCGGCGTTGATCTCGCCCCGCTGGAAGAGCGTCTCCGTGTTGTGGTGGTCGTAGGGGTATTGGGGCCGCACGATGAAGAGGATCGGCTGCCCGGCAACGAGCGGGTTGGCCGTGAGGGCCTCCTGCCGCAGCGCATCGAGCTCCGCGGCGAGGCACTCGAGGGCGGCCAGGGCGCCGGCATCGTCCGCATCGGCCTCGGCAAGGCCATGCTCGATGGCCGCGAGCCGCTCGAGATAGGCGGGGCCGCGGGGATACCCGTCACCGAAGGTCTCGATCAGGTCGTCGACGGCGGCGCGGAGGGGGGCGACGCCGGTCTCAACCGCCTCGCGGTGGGCGGCCAGCGCCGCCTGGTGCTGCTCGCGGCGGTGGGCCTCCCGCCGGGCCGCAGTGGCCTCCTGGTCGATGCGGCCGGCGGCGCGGAAGTCGTCGAAGGTGACGTGGCCCCAGCCGCCGGTGTGGCGATCGACGACGCGGAGGAAGACCTCCTCTCCGATCCAGGGGCGCACGTCCCAGACGACGCGCTGCATCGCTTCGTCGTGGATGCCGCGGGCATGGCGGACCTCGGTGCCGTCGGCGGTGCAGAGGGCTACGTAGGTCGTCTCGTGGCCGCCGCCGCCGACGAGGAGTGTGGCCTCGTCCCCCTCCAAGACGAAGACGGGCGACTCGACGACGCCCGTCATCGAGTCGTCGGGGTTTCCCTCGCGCTCCAGCGTGGTGAGGAAGTAGCGGCCCTGCTTGTTGTAGTCCTCGTGCGGGCGGTTGAAGAACCGCTCCCGCCCCGAGATGAGGTCGCCGCGCTCGCCAAGATCCCCCTCGACGACTTCCCAGCCGTCGAGCGTGCCGCATTCGAAGTCGAAGACGACCGCCGGCGGGACGGCGGGCTCGGCGTCGCAGAAAGCGGTTGTTGCCGCGGTGAGGGCGACCACGGCGGCCAAGAGGAAACGGGGGGCGGTCCGCCGGAGAGGGATCGTCATTCGTGTCATTCCTAAGGGACCTGGTACGGGGCTCCGGAGGGCGCAGGCCCCCCCACTACTGGCACAGCCGGCAGCCGTTCGTTTTGCCGGTCGCCGCGCCGCAGTCGGACTGCCCGCGCGAGGAGGAGGTGTCGCCCAGGGGGAACACCTTGGGTTACGCTGGCGACCGGCCTCCCGGCGACCGAAGCCCATTGTAGATTGCCCAGGGCGCATCTGTCACCTCGGCGACTCCGCCGACTCCCCCGCCAAGGTGAGCGGCAGAATACCCCCTGCTTGATCAGGGGCAACGGTAGCTCGGTTCCTGTGCGTTACACGATCGCGTCGTTGCCGTGGACATTGCTGAGAGGCCGACGGTCGGCGAGCATCGCCCGGTCTGACAAGTCTCCCTGTTTTTTCTGGGTACCCGCCTGCCTCCGCCGCTTTCCCCGAAATTCCCAGCGCCATGAGGTTGAATGGGGACAGCCACGGCCGCTCAGGTATCCATGGTGTCCGTGGGCAGAGGGTTCGAGTGGCACACGGGGAGGTAGGGGGGTTCAGGCGCGATCGGGCGGTTCGCGAATGGCGGATTTCGCGTTGACGGGAGCCTGCTTAATGAGTATCGTCCGCCCGGGGCCCCGCGAAACGCCATAGGGGGGTGGAGAAGGGCGGTAAGATCCAGGATCGAGGATGGCTGGGTCGGTGAAGATTCCGTGGGACGGTGAAGGGCTTACGGCGGGGTTCGGCAAGCTGGGATTGTTTTGTCGGCAAGATCGGGTTATCCGGCGTCCCGCAGAATTCCGATAGTGCAGAAAAGGTCTAACAACACGGCCTGCCGAACGGCTGGGCCCGGTCGCGCCTGGATCCGAGGGGGGATTCGCTGGTGACGAATGGTCAGGATTCCTTTGCGGGTGCGGTGCGCGAGCCGAGCGGGAGCGGCGGCGAGGGGAGGCGGAACTGCGGCGGCGCGGCCCCTCGCGGGCAACGGCCGCATGCCGGAATCGACCGCATGGTAGGTGCCGTGCTCCGCACCCTCCTGGCACAGCGGCCGGTGCTCCTGGGATTGGCCCACCTGGCGGTCTTCGTGCTG
Source organism: Planctomycetales bacterium (assembly GCA_007126245.1). Classification (GTDB taxonomy): domain Bacteria; phylum Planctomycetota; class Planctomycetia; order Pirellulales; family Thermoguttaceae; genus SKOZ01. The sequence goes on along the minus strand of SLBP01000172.1, from coordinate 14,199 downwards.
GTCTACAAGCTGGCCTTCCTGCTCCGCTTCGATTTCCGCGTACCCGAGCGAACGGCACTCGCCTTCTGGCAGTCGCTCGTCTGGATACTGCCCGTGAAGCTGGGGGTCTTCTATGCCCTGGGACACTTCCAGGGCTGGTGGCGGTACGTGACGTTTGCCGATCTGGCCGCGCTGCTGCGGGCAACCGCGATCGCTTCGCTGGCGATTTTCCTGGTCAACCGCGTAATGGATCTCCAGATTCCCCGGACCGTCCTCGTCCTGGACGCGATGGCGGGGATTCTGGTGCTCGGTTCGATCCGTTCCAGTTGGCGGATGATGCACGAGCAGCTCTTTCCCGCGTTCCGGAGGGACGACTATCGCTACGCCCTCCTGGTGGGCGACGATCCGAGCAGCGGCCTGATCGCGCACCAGATCCACTCGCACTCCCACCTGCGTTATCGGGTCCGCGCCTTGGTCACCACCAGCGGCACCCTCCCGGGGGCTTGGTGTGGAGGGATTCCCGTCCTCGGGGGACTGGGGAAGGTTGCCGAGTTCGCCGCCCGCTACGGGGCCGAGGACGTCTTGGTGATCGCCGGGACGCTTCCCGGCGGCACGGTTCGCGAGCTGATGCGCATCTGCAAGGCGGCGAAACTGACGCTCAAGATCATCCCGCCGATGGAAGAGTTCGTGCGCGGTTATCGGCGCATTCCGGTCCGCGACATCGACATCGACGACCTCCTGGGCCGCGACCCGGTGAAGCTGGACCTCAAGGGGATCGGCACGCTCCTCCGGGGCGAGCGCGTACTGGTCACAGGGGCGGGAGGGAGCATCGGGGCGGAGATCTGCCGCCAGGTACTCAAGCACCAGCCCGCCGAACTGGTGCTCCTCGGTCGGGGGGAGAACCGGGTCTTCACCACCGAGCAGGAGTTGCGGCTGATGGCCGGCGCCACGCGGGTTTTCCCCGTGATCGCCGACGTGACCGACCGCGCGCGGATGCGGGGCGTCTTCGACCAGTACCGCTCCACGGTCGTCTTTCACGCCGCGGCCCACAAACACGTCCCCCTCATGGAGGCCAACATCGGCGAGGCCGTCAAGAACAACTGCCTGGGAACTCGCACCGTCGCTGACCTGGCCGACGAATTCGCGGCGAAAGCCTTCGTATTGATCTCCACGGACAAGGCCGTGAACCCCACCAGCATCATGGGGGCCACGAAGCATCTCGCCGAGCGGTACGTCCATGCGCTCTCGGTGCATTCGTCGACGCGGTTCATGGTAGTCCGTTTCGGCAACGTCCTGGGGTCGGCGGGGAGCGTGGTGCCCCTCTTCCAGGAGCAGATACGCCGCGGCGGCCCGATCACCGTCACCGACCCGCGGATGCGGCGGTTCTTCATGACCATTCCCGAGGCGTCCATGCTTGTCTTGCAGGCGGCCGCCATCGGCAAGGGAGGGGAGATCTTCGTCCTCGACATGGGCGAGCCGATCCGGGTAGTCGATCTCGCCCGCGATCTCATCCGCCTCTCCGGGCTCCCCGAAGACGCCATCGAGATCACTTTCACCGGTATGCGGCCCGGCGAGAAGCTCTACGAAGAGCTCTACTTCGACGACGAGCGGAGCCTGGCCACCTGCCACCCCAAGGTCCGCGCCGCGCTGCACCGCCCCGCCGACCTCGAGGAGGTCAGCCGCCAGTTCGTGGAGCTGGAGAGTCTCCGCCACTTCAGCCCCCACGTGCTGCGGCTACGGCTTGGGGAGATGGTCCCCGAGTACGATCCGGGCAGCGAACACCCCTCGCGACAGGCCGTCGCCTGAGCGGATCTGCCGCTCAGACCGGCGACCAGTGAGGATCGGGCTTTGCAAGGATTTCCGGTTTGGCGGCCCGCTGGATCTCGGCGATGGCGTCTCGGGCGGCGGCCACCGCGGCGCTGCCGCTGTGGGCCTGGAGGGTCAAGGTAAAGCTGCGGCTCTCGCCCGCGGCGAGTTCGAGCACCCGGCCCTGCTCGCGCTCGAAGGACTTGGGGTTGGGGAAGTTCACGGCCGGTTCCAGGCCGCTCACGTAGCCGTCCGCGGGATCCTGGGGGTTCTTCCAGAGGACGAAGCGCGGCAACTGCGCCACGGGAAAGGCCACGCTGAAGCCCACCTCACCACTGGCATTCTGCAGCAGTGCCCGCGAAAGCCCGTCGCCGCCGGCAAGCGGATCGAAATAGTAGGCCGCCTCGGGGACGCCGGGGGTGGCGGCGGCGAAGGCGTCCCACTGGTCGATTCGCCCGGCCGACGTGGCGTCGCGGGGGGCCATCTTGCGGAAGGGGACGAAGACCTTGGCCCCCGGCTCCAGGAGCGGAACGCCGACGTTGATGTGGTAGAGCAGCTCCATCTCGCCCGGCTCAGCGGAGAGATTGGTGACGGTATCGGTCACCGTGAGGGACGTGCTCCCTGCCTGGGTGCGGACCGACGTGGCCAGCCGCAGCTTGGGACCGAATAGCTGCGCCTCGTCGACCTCGCCGTAGACTGCGAGTTCGCCCGAGTCGGCATCGGCGGTGATCTCGACCCGGTGCGCCGGGATGTTGGCGATCCTGCCGTGCAGGCCGGCGAGGACCTGGCCGCCCGCGGCAACCTCCGGGGGGCCGTTGTGCGCCAGGCCGCAACGGACGAAAAGCTCGTCGAAGCCGTCGAGCCAGCCGATGCCGTTGCCCTCGAGCATGCGGACGAAGGCCGGGTGGACGGGGCCACGGACGGGCGACTTCCAGCCGATGGCCGTCTCGCCGCACCAGATCCGCCATAGTCCCATGCCGCGGGTAGGGACGACGGAGAAGCGGATGGCACCGGTGTCCACCTCGATCACGTCGACGCCGTCGCGGAGTCCGCCGCGGAGCGTCCGTTTGACGACGGAGGCGCCGGCGAGCCCGCCACCCAGGTCGTCGGCGCCCAGACGAAGCGACGCGGTATAGACATCGCGATCCACGTCCGTCAGTGTCCACGTCTCCCGGGCCATGGTCGATCGTCTCCTGCGCTGGGGCCTTGGTATCGCCGCTGCGCCCGCCGGAGGGCGGGGGGCGGACGGCGAGACTGCCACCAATCTACGCTGCCGCCGCGCCGTTGGCCAGGGGGCCGCCGACCCGCGTAGACGAGGGCCGACGGCCGGCTGCTTCGGGGGAATCAGCCGCGGCAGGGCCGCAGGTCGCGGCAGAGGGAGATGATCGGGATGCCGTATCTTCCGAGAGCGCAGCGATGTTGCCACCGATCAGCGCCCGTCGCCTTGAGGACGACCAGGTCCGGTCCGCCGGCACGGGCCACGGCGACACTACCGGAAAGGATCGTCGAAATCGTCGAAATCGTCGAAAGGATCGAAGTGGTCGGCGGGCTCGGCAACCGGCCGCTGGAAGGGATCCTCTGCCGGCCGCTGCTCGACGGCCGGGGCCGCCTCCTCCCGTTCCGCCTCGGTTACCTCAGATTCCTCCACCTCGACGACCTGGCCCCACGGGCGATGACGCAACGGCTCGGTCAAATCGACCTCGCGAAGGCATTGGACCAGCCCGCTGGGCGAAGCCAGGTAGATGCGGTCCGTGCGATCGTTGCGGAAGCGAAGGTGGGTCGGATCGACGGGCAAGGTATCGAGGCGGGACCCGGTCTCGGCATCGAGAACGACGAGCCGATCCAGCTTGTCGGACACGTAGATGCGGTCGTTTCCGGCAGCCACGAAGTCGGTGATCTGCGGAGCCCACCAGAGCTGCCGTCCGGAGGAAGCCTCCAGGCAATACATGCCGCCCAGACTGGTGGCCACGTGGATGCGATCGCCGATCACCACGGCGGGGACCCGAATCGGTTCGCCGGTGGGGAACTGCCAGAGTTCGCGGCCGCTCCGCTCATCCAGCGCGTAGACCCTACCGTCGTGCGAAACGGCGATGATCTTCGCCGCTTCAATCCCGGCCTCGGGATCCGACGGGATCAGCGTGGGGGAGGCGGAGATGATGTCGTGGGTGCGCAGGCGGTAGTTGATCCGGAAGTCCCTGTCGCGGAAACGGTTGAGCTCGGCAACGAACATCATTCCGCGGTCCGTCGCCCAGGCAACGAACTCCTGGGAGGCACTCTGCCGCGTGACCAGCGGCGGCACGATGGCGCTCCCGTACGATTGGATGATCTGCGGGAGGATGGTATCCTCGGCGACGCGGAAGGCGTCGAGGCGGGCGAACTCGGCCTCTTCCGCGTCCTCGTCGTCCGCCTCGTCGGGAACGAGGGCAGCGGCCTCCTCGTCCGCCGGCGTTTCGGGGTCGCGATACCTGCGGCCGGCGGTGGGATCGAGGCGGTAGGCGGCAACCATGCCGTCGATCATGGGTATGAAGACCCGCTCCTGGCTCATGGTGACGCCCGCACCGGGGATGCCGTCCAGGCGGGTCTGCCAGATGATCCTGCCGTTGTACCGATTGATCACGAAGAGCGTCGAACCGTTGATGACCGAGACCATCTCGTCGTTCACACCCAGGGGCAACGTGGGATGGCCGGGGTTGCCGACCCTCCGCACCCAGAGGGTATCGCCCCGCTCCGCGTCCATGGCATGTACCTGGCCGCGGCTCGTCTGGACGTAGAGGACGTCGCCGTAGAGCGTCATGCCGGTGACGCGGCCCCGGGCCGGATCGAACTCGACCTGGTTGAACCAGGGGCGCGTCAGCCCGTGCCGGTTGGCGGTCGTCTCGGCAATCAAGGCCCCCAGTGCCTCGGCAGCAGCGCCGCTGGCAGCCGCAACGGCCAGGGCGGCGAAAAGCAGGCTTCGCCTCATCGGTGGTCCTCGGTGCAAAGCAAGTGCCCGCGGCCCCCAAAAGAAGGAATGCCGCGCGAAGAAGTCGTTCTGTCCGGCACCGCTCCACCGTGGGAACGGGCCTTCCCCTATGGGCCATCATACTTGCGGTTCCCATTCCTTGCACCAAAAAAACACGAAGCCCACCGGATAGGGGGGAGCTCGGGGTGCCCCGCTCGCCTGCTCGGCACCACCCTGGACCGCCCCTCGGACTCTGCCTAAGATGGTCGCTTGGGCGCCGCTCGCCGACTCGCTCTTCTCGGGAGAGACACTTGATGCAACGGGACCCCATGGATCCCCACGTTCAGCCCCAATGGGACGACAGTCTGCAGACGGCTCTGGAAACGGCGATCGGGTACCTGAATTACTCCAGCGGGGCTCCTGACGTCCGTTTTCTGGCCGGCATCGATCGGCTGTACGCCTTTGTCGGCAGCACCTTCAGAGGGGGTGCCGGATCCCCGCCCGACGAGGAAGGGGCTGGCGAGCCAACCCAACAACAGCGGGGGTCCGCTGTCCTTCCCACGGGCATCACCAAAGGGGAAACCACGGTCACCCGGCTCGAACTCCTCCTGCAGTGGGGAATCGCTCGCCTCCAGGGATCGAGCGAGGCCTTCCGCTGCACCGAGCAGGCCGAGCGGGTGTTGCGCCTGGTGTTCTCTGAAGTCCTGCCCGCCTACGCCCGCTTCCACAAGGACCTGCTTTTCCACCAACCCGAGGAGGACCTCTTCCAGCCCTTCTTCATCGGCCGCGTGGCAGAGGCCGTACTCGCCGAGGGACCGCCCTGGGATCAGACGCAGCGAATCGTCGAGGGCGCGCTGAAGCGGCTGAACGACTTCGTCGGCCATCGTCCCGTCCCCGTCCTGCGGACCGAGCAGAAGATCCAGCCCTACGCGCACGAGCGGGTGCGACCCATCCCGCTGTACATCCGCGGGGCGGGCGTGGCCAGCGGCCGCTACCGCGACCTGATCGAGACGGCGCTCTCGATCCTCGCGAAGACCGAACGCCACCTCCTGTCGGAGGCCTCGTTCGACCCCGATCTCCTCGAAGAGCTCGCCCTCGACCCGCGGGCCTACGACTTCGACCACCCCGTGAACCGGCGGCCGAACTACCTTTTCGGCCAGTGGGACCCCCACGTGATCGACAACCGGGGGCGCTACCGCCGCTACGTCCTCCAGCAAGTGACGCTGGAAGGGATGCTGGCCCGGCTGGCGGCACCCGGTAAGCTCGCGGCGGAAGAGCTCCTTTACGAAGCCGGCGCGGTGCTGGCGGGGACAATCCTCATGGGAGCCGGGATCAGCGGCGCCGGCCCGGAGACCCACGATTCGAGCACCACCCTCGCCACCCTGCTGCCGCGAATCGCCGACTATCGCGACCGCTTCTACGATCGCCTGCTCGCGGAGACGCCGGGCAAGCACGGCCGCCGGCTCGCGGCGGAGGCCAAGCGTTTGCGGCAACCCTTCGGCGGGGCGCGCCAGCACCTGAACCAGGAGCTCGTCCGCCGCCGCGCCGACCAGGTGCAGCACGTGCATCTGGCCCAGCTCTTCGCGCGGATGGGGTATGCCGAGGCGGCGCGGCGGCACGCCCACGTCGTTCCCGTGACCTCGGCGCGGATGAAGTGCGAAATCTCCTGCCGCCTCAGCGCCGCACACCTGCACGTGGACCGCGGGCAGCTCGACGCCGCGGCCGCAGCGCTCCCCGAAATCGAGGACCTGCTCCACCGCGCCATCGAGTGCGGCGCGCTGGTCGATCCCTGGAACATTCTCGGCTTCGGGGGGCAGTTCAGCCTTTTTCCGACGCCCGAGAACAGTACCATCGACCACCGCGTCGACGAGCTCGTGGAACTGGTCGGGGAGATCTTCGAACTCTATGCACGGCTGCAAAAGGCGGCGGCGGCGGCGGGGCAGATGCGCCTCCAGGAGACGCTGGCCGAGGACCTGGCCCGGCTGGCTTCCTGGTGGGACCGATTCGCCACCACGGAAGTCGCCGACGTGGAGAGCGTCTCCGGTCACGAAGCGTGGGAGTCGGCGGAACACGTGGCCCGCGCCCTCCGCGCCTGGCACAACGCCGGGACCGCGGCCGGCGACGTGGCCTTCTGGCGGGAGCATGTCGAACACTTCCACTCCGCAAAGGCCTACGCACTGGTGGTCGAGGCGCTCCTCGACCAGGGTGACCTCGTCTCCTCGATGGCGCTGCTGATGCACTGGCTGAGCCAGGCGGACGAACTCTCCTTGACCGACGCGCGCTACGCCTTCCACCCCCTGGCCCTGCGCTGGATGGTCGAGCTCTGGCGAGAGGACGAGCCCGCCGGCAGCGGCCGCAGCCCGACCCACGTCACCGCGGAAGAGCGCTGGGCGATGACCACCAAGTTCCTGGACTACCTCGAGGCGAGCGCCGAATCGTACTGGCAGGTCCCCAAGCTCGACGAGGCGGGGCCGTTCGGCAGGGGCGGGGTCGTGGAGCCGGACACCTCTCGACTCCTCGACGAGGAGGAGGACGACGAAGAGGACGTCTTCGGGGCCGCTTACGAAAACGTCACTTACCGCGACAGCGCCGACGACGGCTTCGAAGGCGAGATGATCGAGGGGGGCTACGCGGCGGGCGATTTCGAACTGGCCGCTGAAGTGGAGCGGCTCGGCAAACGGCTCGTGTTCCACCGCATGTTGGCGCGGATCTGGCGGCAGGCGGCCGCCGCCTCGGCACGCCTGGCTCCCGAGGCCCCGGGGCGCGAGGAGGCGCTGGTGGCCTGGCTCGGGCAGGCGGCCCGGAACCGCCGCGATCTCGTCGATCTCATGGAGGCCATCTACCGCTACGAAATCCGCCCCCTGGGCTCCAGCCACGAGAGCATGGTGGAATACGACCGCCGCCAGGCGATCAAGGACGCCCTCATCGAACGCGTGCTGGCCACCTGCCTGGAGACGGTGGAGGCGGCGCGGCTCGTCCATGCGGTCCTGCGCGAGGAGGTGGAGCTCCCCGGGGCCGCCGAATGGGAGCTCGCCGTGCAGCGGGGGCTCCGCGCCATGCTCTCCGGCGACGTCGAGGGGCTGCGCAAGCAGTGGAAAGGGATGATCAAGGCGATCGCCAAGGAGCCGCTCCTCTACGTCCCCACGCGATTCGGGGGGAACCCCCGGCGGATCGCCGCGGCGCGGAGCATCCACCGGGCCTTCCACCTCCTGCTCACCTACCTGCCGCGGCTGGGGCTGCTTGCGGAGACCGTCGAATTCATCGAGCTTGCCAAGTCCATGGAGCGCCGTCATCCCGTCGGCCGCGGCGCGATCACCGAGTTCGACGACCTCTTCCAATGCGGCTTGCAGGCGATCGCACAATGCATCGCCGCCTCGGTGCCTCGCCACGAAGGCGGCGGCTCATCCCCGGCGGACGACGAGACCCTCGTCGAGCTGCTGGAGACCGCCGTCGAGCCTCTCCTGCACCGCTGGCTCGAGCACAGCCGCAACATCCGCCTCTCGGTGATGGAGCCGCTCTCCAACGAGACCGACTTCCGACGCCTGCGGCGGTTCATCGAGAGCTACGGGCACGACATCTTCACCCAGCATTTCATGAATCTGGGGAACCTTCGCGCCATACTCCACCAGGGAACCGATCGCTTCCTCGCTCAGCTTCAGGAGGATCCCCAGGCCGCCGAAGAGTTCCGCCTCGTCGCCGACCTGGACCGCAAGATCAGCCGCGATCAGGCGGCGGAGATCCTCGAGGACATCCTCGAAGCGGTGGTCGAAAACTACGAAGAGTACATCGACTACAACAGCACGACGACCCAGTCGGACCGGGGGGAGATGCTCTTTACGCTGCTCGATTTCCTCCGCCTCCTGGCCAGCTACGACCGGGTCGCCTGGAACCTGCACCCTCTGGTCCTGGTCCATGCCGTCCTCGTGGAGACGGGCCGCACCACGGCGGCGGCCCTCTGGCGGGAAGCCATGGCGCAGCGGACGGAGAGCATCGCCGACCAGCACTGGCAACGCTTCGAAAAGCTCAACCAGCGGTATGGAATGCGCCTGCCCACCGTGGCCGACCGGCTCAGCGAGCGGTTCGTCCGGCCGCTGATCGTCGACCGGCTGCGGGCCCTGATCCGCCCGGCAATCGACGAGCTGCGGAGCGGGGGACCGACACCCTCCTTCGCCAGCCTGGAGAAGGGGATCGCCGAACTGACCCGGGAGCCGCTGGGGCTGGGGTACGACGTCCCCACCTGGCTGGAGGTGCTCGAAAACGAGATGGAGGAGATCTGGAGCCGCTCCGCCGAAGGCGAGGCGGCCGATCCCCTCCCCCAGATCCCCCAGGTCGCGATCCCCATTGCGGAGCTGCGCCGGGAGATGCGCCGCTGGTCACGTAGACGGCTGCGGTGAAGGTTCCTCGAGGGCGACGATCACGAGGTGGTGACGGTCGGCGAAGTCGATGACCTCGGGTTCGTCGAGGAGAATGGTCCGGCCCGCCTCGATGGCGAGCACGCGACCGCCCGCCCCCACCAGGTTCTCGAGCGTCTGCAATCCCACCGTCGGGACATCGAAGCGCATGTCCTGGCGGGGTTTGGCGACCTTGACGACCGTGAAGCCTCCGGCTCGGCACAGCTCGCCCCCGCGGCGGATGCATGCGTCGGTCCCCTCGACGGCCTCGACGGCGAGCACCGCCTGGTCCTTGACCACCACACTCTGCCCCACGTCCAGGTGGCCCATCTGCTTGGCGATCCGCCAGCCGAAGTGGATGTCCTTCTCCTGCCACGTGGTGGGCCGGCGACGCGTGAGGCGGCCGGGGCGGACGAGCAGTTCCGGGGCGTGGTCGGTGGCGGGGCCGAAATGGATCCCCTCGCGGGCAAAGGCCTCGCAGACGGTGGTCAGCAGGGAGTCGTCCTTGCAGTCCTTGCGGCGGGTAATCAGGTGGGGGATGAAAGTGCGGATCGTGAACCAGTCGGGCAGGAGGCGGAACCAGCCGTAGGGTCGGAACAAGACCGTCTTGTGGATCTTGCCCGCCATGGTGATCTCGCGGACGCCGTGGTGGCGGAAGAAGCGAACCGCCGCGCCGAGGCGCGCCAGCCCCACCCAGGCAAAGCGGTCGCAAGCGGCCGCCAGGCCGGCCTCGGCGTGGCCCGTCACTCCCAGGCAATAGGTGCGGCGCCCCTGGCGGCGGAGGGCCTGGGCAACGACGAGCGGGAACCGTCCCCACCCGGCAAGAATACCTACCTTGTCCCCCCTCGGAAATGCCGGGCGGTCTGCGGCAACGCACATGGGCGGGCGACTCCTCTGACCGATGGTTCACTTGCGCGGCGGACCACGCGCCCCACTTCCGATCCCGATTCCTCGGCGGGTGTGGATCTCAGGCAACGGCGCGGTGCTCGTCCTGATCTCGGTCCTGGGAGGCGGCGCCGTCCAGCGGCCGCGTCTGAGCGGTGAGACGTTCCACGGCGGCAGCGAGCTGCTTCAGCTGGCGGCGCATCTCGGGGAGGCGAGAAAAGGCAGCCTGCTTGAGCTTCTGCTCGCGCTCCGGGGTCGCGGGGATGCCGATCACCATGCTCCCCTCGGCGACGTCGTTGATCACGCCCGCCATGGCGCCGAGCACGGCGCGGTCGCCCACGTGGACGTGGTCGCGGACGCCCACCTGACCCGCCATGACCACGTAATCGCCCGTCGTGGTGCTCCCCGCAATGCCCACCTGCGAACAGAGCATGTTGTGGCGGCCGATGCGGCAGTTGTGGGCGATCATCACCTGGTTGTCGATCTTCGTCCCCTCCCCGATGACCGTCGGGCCGTAGGTGCCGCGGTCGATCGTCGTGCCGGCGCCGATCTCGACGTCGTCCTCGACGACCACGTTGCCCAATTGGGCGGCGAGGAGGTGGCGGCCGTCGACCAGACCGTACCCGAAACCGTAGGCGCCCAGGACGGCGTTGGCGTGGATCACGCAGCGGTCGCCCACGCAGGTGTCCTCGTAGAGAACGGCGTTGGGGAAGATGGTCACCCCCTGGCCGATGCGCGCCCCCGCGAGCACGTGGACGCCGGGATAGATGGTCGTGCCGCTGCCGATGGTCACGTCGCGGTCGATGGTGGCGAAGGCGTGGATCTCCACGTCCGCGGCCAGTTGCGCGCTGGGGTGGACCGAGGCGCCGGGGCTGACTCCCCCCCGCGGCCGCTCGCGGGGCGGGCGGAAGAAGCGGACCAGGGCCGCGAAGGCGGCGTGGACGTCGTCGACGCGGATGGCGGGCAAGCCGGGCTCCTCCGCTGTCCGGGAAACGACGACGGCCGAGGCACGCGACGGCGCCAGGCGGTAGTGGCGGTCGGCGGCGGGGTCGACGAGGGTGATCTCGCCGGCGGCGGCGGCCGTAAGCGGGGCGGCCCCCGTGATCACCACCGCGGGGTCGCCCAACACATTTCCACCTACCAGAGCAGCAAGCTCGGCCAGGGTCGCTTGCATGACCGGGAATCCTTTCCTTGCGAGTCGTGTGACTTCGCCCCCCTCCTGGTGGCGATCTCGGTCGATGGGGGTATGCTAGCGGAATCAACATGCGCCGGCAAGAGCGAAACGGCGCAACGCCGTTCGTGGGGGGCATGCCCAACGTGCCCGTCGGCGGCATAGAATGGTTTCATGGAGACGTCGCACCCGGAAAACATCGACCGCCCCGCTGCCGAGAAGGTCCGCACCTTCCCACATGGTCCCGGTGTCTATTTGATGAAAGACGCCGCCGGGCGGGTGATCTACGTGGGGAAGGCCAAGGATTTGCGCAGCCGCGCCGGCAGCTACTTCCTCAAGGCGGCCGCCGAAGAACCGCGGACCGCCCACCTCGTCCGCGAGATCGCCGACGTGGACTTCATCCCCACCGAGAGCGAAATCGACGCCCTGCTGGTCGAGGCGCGGTTGATCAAGGACGTCCTCCCCAAGTACAACCAGGACCTCCGCGACGACAAGACCTTCCCCTACTTGGAGATCCACGTGCGGGAGGACTTCCCCCGCGTGGTCTTCACCCGCGAGCCGCACCCGCGGGGGACGCGACTCTACGGGCCGTTCGCCAGCTCGTCCAGCCTGCGGGGGGCCATCCAGGTCCTCCAGAAGGCCTTCAAGTTCCGAACCTGCACGCTGGACATCGAGGAGAACGACCCGCGTTGGAAGTGGTTCCGGCCCTGCCTGCTGGCTTCGATCGACCAGTGCTCGGCGCCGTGCAACCTGCGGATCTCGCGGGAGGAGTACCGCCGGTCGATCCAAAGGCTGCAGCGGGTGCTGGACGGCGGCAAGACCGCGCTGTTGCGGGAGATGCGCGAGGAGATGGCCCGGGCGGCGGCAGCCTTGCGCTTCGAGGAGGCGGCGCAGCTCCGCGACGAGATCCACTTTCTGGCGACACTCGACGACCGCGGGGAGCTCGAGACCCACCAGCAGCCGGAGGTCTTTCCCATCGACCCGAAGAAGGGGCTCGCGGGTCTGAAGAAGGTCCTCCGCCTGAAGGCGCCCCCGCGGACCATCGAAGGCGTGGACGTCGCCCATCTGGCGGGGACCGAGACCGTGGCCTCGCTGGTACAGTTCATCGACGGACTCCCCTTCCGCCCCGGCTACCGGCGCTACCGGATCCGGGCCGGCGTCGAGGGGGACGACTATGCAGCCATCCGCGAGGTGGTCTTCCGCCGCTTCCGGCGGCTGGAGGACGAAGGCCGGGTCTTTCCCGATCTCTTCGTGATCGACGGCGGCCGCGGCCAACTCGCGGCCGCCACGGCGGCGCTGGCGACCCTCGAGATCGAGCCGCCCGTGGTGATCGCGCTGGCGAAGCGCGAGGAGGAGGTCCACCTGCCCGGTGGGGCGCCGCCCCTGCGGCTGAGCCGCCACGCCTACGCCCTGCGGCTACTGCAGTACGTCCGCGACGAGGCGCACCGCTTTGCGCGGCACTACCATCACCTCCTGCGGAAGAAGTCGCAGCTCGGCGAATAGGCGAGCCCCCGGAACCGCAGGCCCGCCGCCTCATCATGCCCGGGACGGGCTGGCGCCGCGCGACGCCCTCGAACGCCTTCCGCAGGGGGCGAGCGGCCTTTGCCGAACGACGGGGCACGGTGGCGCCGGTCCGACAGCCAGAGCTGGCGAAACCGCCTCGACGCGGGAAGCCGACGCGCGCGACGAAAAAAAGTCGCTCCCGGGTAGTTGCCAAACGGGAACGAGCTGGTAGACTCTGGTTGTGGAATGACTGCCCATCGGAGCGATTATTCCGGGTGAAATGGTGGGAAAACAACCCAATGCCCGGAAGGCCGCCCCCTGGGAAGGTCATGGGAACGGAGTGGAGACCTGTCTTGTCCTCGCCGTAGGCGTGGCGGCCGATGTCCCCAAACAACCCGCTCATCCTCGGGGAAGCGCAGCGGACGCTCGACGAGCGGTTCCGGCTCTCCCTGCCCGCCGAGATGGCCGAGGCCTTTGGCGGGGAGTGCATCCTCGCCAAAGAGCGGCCCGGCTGCCTGAGCCTGTGGGACGCCGCTACCTGGCAGAAGAAGCTCGACGAGGGTGTGGAGTTGATCGAACGAAAGATGCAGTCGGGCCGGCTGGAGGGGAAGATCGCCCAGGTGCAGCTTTTCGGCCGGCTCCTCTCCACGCGGCACCGGCCCGTGCAGTTGGCCGGACGGGGCCGGCTCCTGATTCCCGAGGGATTCCGCGAGTTCCTCGCCGTCGAGGCGGGCGGCGAGGTCCTGGTCGTGGGGGCTGCCGTCTGCCTGGAGATCTGGAACCCGTCGCGGTGGCTGAAGTACCTGGAGACCCGCATGCCGCGGTTCCGCCGCCTCTTCGATCGCCTAGCCCAGTAGCTTCCCCCCGCCGCGTGCCCCTATCCCAGAGGCCAAATCACCAACGAGACCAACCCATGCCCGGCCCGCGCTAGGATCTTCCCGGCGGCGTGTCACCCGGCGGGATGCAAGTCACCACGGAGGGACCCGAGGGCCACGGACGGGCCCGCACTGCTCTCCGGGCCGGGCATGGGGGCTTCTTTCAACGCGCACGGCCCTGGGGAGCGGGGCAGGCAGGCTGTGCGTCCCCCGCCGTTGCGGTGGAGCCAAGAAACGGCCGGAGGCCGGCGCCGATGCGCCGACCTCCGGCGAAGGAAGCGATCGCGCGCAGCGCGTCGCGCGCGACGAAGGCGACTAAACGGGAGGCTCCACCGACGGCGCCAGGGGCTCGGCGGGCTCATCGCCGGCGGGCATGGACAGGGTCTTGCTTTCCAGTCCCCCCTGGGCCAGGGCGTAGTAGAGGACGAATCCCACGATGAAGGCCGCCACCGGCGCGGCGGGTATATCGAAGGGGCGGCCGGGGATGAAGTTGAAGGCCCCGACGATGAAGCCCACCACCCAGGAGATCCAGCCGGCGGGGTTGAAGCCCGCACGCGGACCGGCCCACTTCTGGCCGGCCAGCAGGTAGTCGGCCGCCATCGCCCCGCACACCGGGCCGAAGGAGGCGCCGATGATCACGAAGACGTC
>SLBP01000010.1:0-42554 GCA_007126245.1 Planctomycetales bacterium | reverse complement strand
TCGAGTTGGCCATGCGGTAGAGCCCGAAGATCCGCGTCAAGCCGAGAAGCGGCATGCCGCCGCGGAACTTGAGCACCTGCGTGCCGGCGCCGCGGGTGGCCTCGACGGTCACCTCGTCGTATTTCTGGCGGCGGAGGAGCTCCTGGCCTTGCTCGCCGGTGTAGGTCGCGGCGATGTTCGCCATGGCCTTGGCGACGATCTCCGCCGCCTCGTCGTGGGGGACGCGAAGCCACTGGTCGCGGGCGCGGTCGAAGTATTCCCGCGGCGGCAGGCCGTCGTCGCCGCGGGGGAAACCTTCCTCGACCCAGCGCTTGTAGCCGGCGCGGACCATGCACTGGCTGATCCGCCGGTCGCCGTAGAAACGCCGCGTCAGGGCCAGCCCCTTCTGGCAGACCCGCGGATCCCAGCGGTGGCTGGTCTGATTGCCTTCGAGGTCGACCGCCTCCCCGTAGCGCATCGTGGGGCCGATCCGCGTGATCACGCCCGAGCGGACGTAGGCGTTGAGCAGGCAGTTGTGGGTGTCGTTCGGCGCGCAGAGGAAGGTGAAATGGGAGTCTGCCTCCCAGAGGTCGCGGTAGGCGTCTTCCCAGTTGCGGTCGGGATACTCGGCCAGGGGGTTGCCCAACTCGTCGAGTCCCCAGGCCTTGGCCGACGAGGCCACCAAGGCCCCGAAGCCCGCCGCCGAAGCCGCGCCGAGGAAGTCGCGTCGCCCGATCTTGCGTGTCATAGTCGTAAGCCTTTCGGTTAGTAGCCGGATTCTCGCGAATCCAGCTACAGGGTCGGTTATTCCTCTTGCCAGGTCCGCAGATGGCTGACAATGGCCTCGATCTCCTCGGCCGCCAGTGCGGGGAACGCAGGCGTACCGCTGCCGAAGCCGTGCATGGGCGTCCCGCTGCGCCCGCGGGTGATCGTGTCGACGAGGTAGCTGTCGTCGGCCGTCTCCAGGAACGTCGGGTGGTCGAGTGCCGGCGCTTCGGGGCCGTCGCCCTCGGCGCCGTGGCAGCTTGCGCAGTGCTGCCGGTACAAGGTTTCGCCGAGTGCGGCGTCGGCCTCGACCCAGCGGAACTGCGCCGGCTCGGGGGGGGCAGGCACGTCCCCGGCGAGGTGCCGCAGGTAGGCGATCACCGTATCGATCTCCTCATCGGTCAGCCCGACTTGGTCGGCGGCGAAGGCGGGCATCCGCCGGCCGAGCCGCCCGCGGCGGAGCGTCTCGCGGAGGAAGCCGTCGGAGGCCACGGCGAGGAAGTCGGCGTTGGCCACCGAGGGGAAGGGAATGGCGTCGGGATAGCGCCGCCCCTGACCTTCGGCGCCGTGGCAGGCGGAACAGAAGGCCGCATAGAGGGTCGGCCCGTCGGTGGTGAATTCGCGGGCCCCGAAGCGCTCGGCCTCGAGCCGGTCGTTGGGGGTGAAGGCCGCGGTCCGCTCTTCCCGGCGGAGCGAGAGCATGTAGAAGGTGAGCAGCTCGATCTCTTCGTCGGAGAGCCCCATGGCGGGCATCTGCGAACCGTCGACCAGGGCGGCCGGGTGGTGCAGGTGGGTGGCCAACCAGTTGGCGACGGTCCGCTCGCCGGGGACCTCGCTGAAATCGAGCAGTTCCGGGTCCATGAGCCCCGCCCGATCGAGATCGGGCCCTTCGTCGCCGCCCACGCCGCCGAGCTGGTGGCAGCCGTAACAGCCGCGGGTGTGAAAAGTCGACTTCGCCGCGACGAGCCCCGGAGCGCCGACCCGAGTGCCGAGATACGCCTCCAGGGCCGTCAGATCGGCAGGATCGATCGGCGCGAAGGACGTCTTCCAGGGGCCTTCATCGGCGAGCTCGTGGTGCTCCAAGTGGTGGACGTACCAGTAGGGATCGACGCCCGTCAGGCCGACGTGGGAGAGGTCGGGCGCCTCGATGCCCGCGGCGGCGAAGGGGCGGGTGGTGCCGCCCCGGCCGTCGACGGCATGGCAGGCGAGGCAGTCGTGCCGTTCCAGCAGGCGGACGCCGAAGTCGAGCTGTTCGAAGTCCGGAACACCCAGGTGCGTGTGGCAGCTCCCGCAGCTCGCGTAGGCGAATCGGCCGGGGAGCATCGGCTCGGGCCAGTGGCGGACCTCGCCGTGGGCATCGGCCGTCTCGGTGGCCAGCCCTTGGCCGCCGTGACAGGTCGTACAGCCGAACTCCGCCGGGTCGTGCCAGACGAACGGATGGGGGGCAGCCAGACCCGTCCCCTCGGCCGCCAAGGCCATCTCGCCCGGAGCCATCCCCACGTGGCAGGTCACGCAGCGATCGGTGGTCCCCAATTCGGGGATCACGATCTGCCGCAGGCGGACGTCGATGGGCTCCCCCTCGACGGCCATCGACTGCTGGATCCGCCGCCACTCCTTGAGGTAATTCTCTTCGACCGCCGCCGCCACCAGCAGCGCCAGCACGGCCAGACTCGACCAGAGGAGCAGGTGCTTGTTCTTATTCATTGCCGATCAATGCGCGGGCCAGTCGGCCGGCGACCAGTAGAAGTCCCAATTCGGTCCGCGGAAGTACCAGCCGATCACCGTGAGCACCACGAAGCCGCAGAGAAAACAGGTGAACAACCCGAGTGCCCCGGCACGGGTGGAGTTGTAGCGCCGCACCAGGTAGAGGGAGTACGCCGCGTAGAAGGCGGCGAGTATCGTTCCCGGGTTGACGAACGTGATCACCAGTTGAGGAATGTCGGGGAACCACTCGCGGAGCCAGCCGAAGTAGATGGCGAAGGCCGCGATGCCCACCGCCGCGGCCAGGCCGATCACCGTGGAGTGCCACACCAGGCGGCCGCCTCCCGGGCCACCGAACCATTCGCCGGTCCCCCGTGTCTCGCGATCCAGGTAGGGGATCAGTCCGAGCCCAATAATAACGAGTGTGGGAATCCCCACCCCGCCCATGAAGGCCGAATAGGCCACCAGCTCCTGGAGGCCGAGGAAGTACCAGGGGGCCTTGGCGGGATTCTCCGGCACCATGGGGTTCGCCAGCTCCTTGAGCGGCGCGTCGAAACTCAAGGCGAGCAGCAGGCAGACCAGGAGCGTCACCATGAGGACGCCCATCTCGGCGTAGAAGAGGTGCGGCATCGAGGGGACGGTGTTCTCCGGCGACTGATCGACTGCCGGCGTGCGGCCCTCGACGATGGCAGCCAGGTGGTAGGTCTTCTGCGGAGTCTCGGTGAAAACCGGGTAGGTGTCGGGCGGCGGAGGGCCGAGGCGGTCGTCGGCGTCGGCCGGCCGGGCCAGGCCGCCGTCCTTGCGGACCCGCCAGATATGCGCTGCCAGCAGCGCGACGAAGAGCAGCGGCAGGACCATCACGTGGAGGAGGTAGAAGCGGATCAGGGCATCGGCGCCGACCACGTCCGAGCCCAGGAGCAGCTCGCGCTGGAGGCCGCCGGGGTCGAAATACTCGGTGATCCCCACGGCGTCGGTCAGTTCTTGGGGCGACTGGGCGATGTTCGCCCCGATGGTGATCGCCCAGTAAGCCAACTGGTCCCAGGGGAGGAGATACCCGGTGAAGGAGAGCCCCAGCGTGGTCACGAGGAGGCCGAGGCCGATCAGCCAGTTGAACTCCCGCGGCGACCGGTAGCCGGCCGTGTAGAAGGTGCGGGCCATGTGGAGGAAGACCACCACCACCATGACGTTCGCCGCCCAGCGGTGGAGGTTGCGGATGAAGCGGCCCGTGGGAACGACGAAATGGATGTCCTTGATCGAGTCGTAGGCCACCTCGGGATAAGGTTTGTAGTAGAACATGAGCAGCACGCCGGTGGCCAGGGCGATGAGAAAGGCGGCGGCGCTGGCCACGCCCAGCCCCCAGGTGGTGGCCCAGCGGAGGCTCCAGCGATGGGTGCGGACGGCGTGGATATGGAGGAAGACGTTGTCGAAGACGAAGCTCGACCGCGAGCGGTCCGTGGCCGGCGGCCCGCTGCGGAAGAGCGACCGCAGCACCCGCTGCGGTGCTTCCTTGAGGTTGGCGAAGAATACGCCCAGTCCCGATCTCTCCGAATCAGCCATGATGACTCCCTCGATCCGGCACGTTGCTTCTCATGCGAAGCCAAACCCACGCCCCTCGCAGCGATCGTCACCCCTATAGTGATGCCCGCGTGCCCACCGGAACCTCGACGCCCTCGTCGACCAGGTAGGTCCCGCCGCTGCCGTCGATCTGGAGCCAGGGGAGACCCCGCGGCGCCGGCCCCTTGAGAATCGCCCCGTCCGGGGCGAACCGCGAGCCGTGGCAGGGGCACTCGTAACCGTCCGGGGCAGGTCGCACCAGGCATCCCAAGTGGGTGCAGACCGTCGAGAGGGCGAAGACCCCCTCCTCGTCGCGAACGAGCATGACCGCCCGTCCCGGCGGGATGTACGGCTGCCCGAGGGCCAGACCCTCAGGGAGCGTGACGTTGAACGTCTTCGAGGGCGAGGCGAAGACCGCCGGCTTCGGCAGCCGCAGGATCCCCAAGAGGGCGAAGAGGAGCGAGCCGGCGGCCGCAGCCACGGCGGAGATCCCTATCCAGTCGCGGCGGGGCAGCGGCTCGGGATCGAGCCGCGACCGCTTGGCGGTTGCCGATGCAGGTCTCGTTCTCGTGTTCATGTCGACCTCCAGCAGACCTGGCAGGTGGTGCGTTCCATGGTGATCGCCGCCACCGGGCAGCGCATCTCGCAGAGCGCGCAGCGGATGCAGCGGTCTTCGTCTTTGAGGATTGCCGAGTGGTCGCCCGGGACGGTCTCCTCGCCCAGCGTTTGACGGATGGCCGCCTCGAGCGGCGCGCCGCCGGCGAGGCAGGCCAGGGAGACGATCTTCAGGCACTGCGTCGGGCAGACGTCGACGCAGCCGCCACAGAGAACGCAGCGGGTTCCGTCGAAGACCGGCGTGACGCCGCAGTCGAGGCAGCGCGAGGCCTCGCGGCCGGCCTGCTCCCGGCCGTACCCCACCTCGACCAAGGTCTCGATGTTGCCGAGCCGCTCCTCCGGCGCTACGGTGGGAACCTCGGCGCGGCGGATCGCCTCGTACCCCGGCTCGCGGCGGTAGCGGGCCAGTGGCAGGTGGGCGGTGAGCTTGTCGAAGGCAATCCGCCGGCCGGTTACGTACTCGTAAACGCTGCGGGCAGCCGCCTTGCCCGAGGCCACGGCATCGATGAGGAGCTTCGTTCCGTGGGCCAGGTCGCCCGCCACGAAGACGCCCGGCGCCGTGGTGGCCAGGGTTTGGGGATCGACCTTCGGCCAGCCCGGGCGGAACAGCTCGACGTCCGCGCCGCCGTCTTCGAGGAAGCCCAGATTCGTCGACTGGCCGACCGCCAGCAGGACCGTATCGCAGGGGACGGTGTGGCGACGCGCGTCGTCGAAGATGGGGGCGAACCGCCGCTGGGCGTCGTAGACCTGGGTGCAGCGGCGGAAGACCACGCCGGTGACGCCCCCTCCGGCGTCGCGCTCGATCTCCACCGGCCCCCAGCCGCCCATCCGCTCGATCCCCTCCTCGTCGCCTTCGATGATCTCCACCGTATCGGCGGGCATCTCTTCGAGCGTCTCCAGCGAGACGAGGTGCACGCGGCCCGTGCCGGGCAGGCGGGCGGCGGTGCGGGCGGTGTCGAAGGCAATCTGGCGAACCACCGTGCGCGCCACGTCATAGGCCACGTTGCCGCCGCCGATGACGACCACCTCGCGGCCCGTATCGAGCGACTCGCCCAGAGCTACCGCCCGCAGGAGATCGACCCCGCCGTAGACCCGCGGCCCGGCTTCGCCGGGCAAGCCCAGCCCTCGCGAGCCCTTGGCCCCCACGGCGAGGATCACCGCGGAAAACTCGCCTCGAAGTTCGGCCAACGAGACGTCGCGGCCCACGGTGGTATTGCAGCGGACCTCCACCCCCAATGCCTCGATGACGGCGACCTCGCGGGCGATCAGCTCGCGGGAGAGGCGGTAGGCGGGTACACCCAATGCCAGCATGCCCGCAGGGACCGGCTCGCTCTCGAAGACGACCGGTCGAAAACCCATCAGGGCCAGGTCGTGGGCCGCGGAGAGCCCCGCCGGCCCACTGCCCACGACGGCCACCGGCTGGCCCTCCGCGGGGAGGAAATCCCCTGCGGTCCTGGCCCGCACCAGGGCGGCCATCTCGTCGACGTCGGCGGAGACCGAGGGTACGAAATCCTGGACGGCACGGATGAGTTCGTCTGTGCCATGGACCTGCGGCCCGGCAGCTTCGCAGGCAGACCGCTTCAAGGCGCGGATGGCAATGGGACGGTCCTCGGCGACGAAGCGGCCGTCGGCATCGACCCGGGGGACCTTTCCCCGCCGGCAGGCCGCCTCGCAGGGGGCCCCGCAAACACGCCCGCAGATCGAGGCGAAGGGGTTCGGCCCGCGGGCAATGAGATAGGCTTCCTCGAATCGCCCCTCGGCGATGGCGCGCACATAGCCCCGCGCGTCGGTATGCACCGGGCAGGCCACCTGGCAGGAGATGAGCTGCCGGTGGTAGTCGGCATCGGGCACTTCGACGCGGAGGGGGACGGGTGTCGCCATGGAAGCAGCAGGTTTAGTCAGGGGCCGGTGGCGGCTCCGGAACGTGCGTGGCTGCACGTGCGGGCCGCCGGGGCCGTTTCGGGCAGTTCGGTTCCAGCCAGCAACGGACGTCCTCGGCCGCCAACGCGTCGGGATGGGGCTTGGCGAGGAACTGAGACAGCGTCCACCGGGAGAGGACGCCGGTGATGGCCTCGTGGAGCTCGGCACCGGCGCGGTGGAAGGCGCAGACGCCGGTCAAGTCGGCCGTCTCCGTACAGAAGTCGGGGAGGATCGTCCCCTGGCAGGCCTCGACGATATGTCGCAGGGTGATCTGCTCGGGGGGACGATTGAGGACCACGCCGCCGGCTACCCCGCGGTGGGCCTGGAGGATTCCCGCGCGCACCAGGTGCCGCATGACTTTCGCGAGATAGGTCGGCGACTCGCCGAGCTCCTCGGCCAGATGCCGCGGCGAGATCGGCTCGCCTGCGCCGTAGAGACCCACGTAGGTCAATGCGCGGATCGCCGAGCGGGTGGTCTTGGTGAGCATGGTTCAGTCCGGATAAATCGGATAGATGTTATCTTGATTATCCGCATTCCGGCCCGCTTGTCAACTGCACCTGAAAAAAAGGGCGCAAGTGGCTGTAATGAAATAGTTTACGCCGCGCCACCTCCTGTTGCAGAGCTTCAGTCGAAGAAGACATTCTTCGAGTCAAGGCCACGCCGTGCCCGCCGCTCCCCACGGGTGCCATGGGAGGATTTCGGTCTCGGCGAGTCCGTAATTGAACAAACGATCACCCGCGCCGCCAGGCTGGGTCTCGCCGAATAGGGCAGTTCCAGATCGGAGTTCGGGAAGGGGGCGGAGTGTTCCCTCCTTACCCACGGATGGCCATCCTAAGCGCCCCCGGTCACCCGCAGCAGGTGATCGGCGAGCGCCGCGACATCCGACCGTGGCCAGACCGGTACGGCGACGGCCGGCTGCCCGTCACTGACGACGGCGATAATATCGCCGCGGAGGGCTGCCAGCGGCTCCCCCCCCACAGCCTCCCGCCAGACCTCGACCTTCCGGGCCGAAGCATCCACGTCGCCCTCGACGAGAACCACTTCGCAGCCGGCGAAGAGTGGTTCCAGCGCGGCGTAAGAATCACCGGTGACGGGGCGGGCGGAGAAGACCGCCACGGTGTCGCGGGTGATGACGGCCGCCGGATCGGCCCCCGCGGCCCGGTGGCGGAAGGAATCCTTACCCGGCGTATCGAGCACGTGATGGTGGCTGGAGTGCTTGATGCTCCCCGCGACCACTCCCCGCCGCGTAAGTTCCTCGATCAACGCCACGACGAGCGTTGTCTTGCCGTGGTTCTTGCGCCCGACAATGTGGATGCGGTTCATCGGAGAATCGTTTCGGTCCTTGGTAACCGTTGACGGGGGACTGCCCCAATCTTCGCGGCCGTAGAGAGTCACCTGCGAATCAGGACCTGCCGATCAGCCAGGTGAAGGCCACCTGGGAACCGGCGGGGAGCGGCTCCCTGCCGGGGGGCACCTCGAGGTAACAGTTGGCCCCCGCCGTCCCGAAGACATCGGCCGAGCTGGCGCCGGGCATAGGATGGACGCGCCACGCGCCCGGTCGCTCACCCTGCTCCGCGGAGGCGAGCACGAAGTGGGTCCGCCCCCCCTTGGTGGCCACGGCCGAGGAGAGCATCCCATCAGCACCTTCGGGAGTCGGATCGGCCGCCTGCATCGCCCGCACGGCGGCGGCCACGTACCGCTGGAAGCCGAGGTGGCAGGCCAAGGGATTGCCGGGCAGGCCGAAGAGGAGCTGCCGCCCCCGCCGCGCCGCCAGCAGCGGCTTGCCCGGCTTCTGCCGGACCTTGTGGAAGAGGGTCTCGGCGCCGTACTGCCGCAGCGCCTCGGGCACGAGGTCGTAGCGGCCCACGGAGACACCGCCGGCAAGGAGGATGATATCCCGATCGGCCACACGCTCCAGGGCGGCGAGGATTGTTGCCACACGGTCGCCCGCGCGGAAGTGCCGCGGCCGGTCCAGGCCGAGGGCGGTAGCGAGGGCCAAGAGCATGGGGCCGTTGGCGTCGCGGATCTGCCCGGGCGCGGGCTGGGCATCGAGGGCCACGACTTCGGTCCCGGTGGTGATGATGCCTAGCGTGGGCCTCGGCACCACGCGGACCGCCGTGCGCCCGAAGGATGCCATCGCAGCCACCGCCAGCGGTGTAATCGCTGCGCCGGCCGCCAGGATGGTCTGGCCGCTCCGGCAGTCGCTCCCCACGGCGGCGATGTTCTCCGCGGCCTCGATCGCTGCGGGTAAGACCACGGCCTCGTCTTCGCGGCGGGTGCGTTCGACGGGGACTACCGCCTCGGTCTCCGGCGGACAGGCCGCCCCGGTCATGATCTCCAGGCAGGTCCCCCCTTCTACGCGCGTGTCTATGAAGTGTCCCGCGGGGACGCGGCCGACGACGCGGACCGCTCGGCCGGCATCGACCCGCCGCACGGCATAGCCGTCCATCATCGCCCGGGGAAAGGGCGGGGCGTCGTCGTCGGCAGTGACCGTCTCGGCCAGCCGCAGGCCGACCGCATCGGCGAGCGGCACCGACCGCGCCGGCCGAGGCTCCGCAGCACGCACTACCATTTCTACGGCCGCATCGGGCCGGATCATCGTCGCTGGCTCGCTCATCGTCGCTGACGCTCGCATGTTCCGTGTCCTGGCCGGTGGCAGGTCCGCCAGATGCGTGGTTGACAGGAGTGCTCCCGGGCGCGTATACAGGATTACAACGTGTGATTATCCCTTTGTAGGCCACTCCATGGTTCGTTTCAAGGGTGCCATCCTGGCCGGCGGCTCGGCGCGGCGCTTCGGCGGTGCTCCGAAGGGGTGCCTGCCGGCTGCTGAGGGCGAAACCATTGTGGCTCGGCTGCTGGCGGCCTTTGCCGAGGCGGGAATCGAGCCGGTGGAGATTGTCGCCAACGATCCTGGGCCGTATGTTCGCTTTGGCCGCGCGATCCTTGCCGATCTCCGGCCCGGGCTGGGGCCCTTGGCCGGAATCGAGGCGGCCCTGCGACACGCGGACAACCCGTGCGAGGCGCTGGTGGTGGTCGCTTGCGACCTTCCCGGTCTGACGGCAGCGGAACTGCGGTTGCTGGTGGCGGCCTACCGTGAAAGTGGCGGTCCGGTGGTCGTGGCCGAGGGGCCCGACGGATCGTGGCAGCCGCTCTGCGCGGTGGTTTCCGGCGAGACGCTCTCTGCGATCGGCGGGGCCCTCGACCGGGGGCAGCGCGGCGTCGAGCGGTTGTGGCGGGATCTCGGAGCACGGAGCGTCCGTTGCGAGGAGGCAGGGGCCTTTTTCAACGTGAATACTCCGGGCGACCTGGCCGCATGGCAGGCGGGGCGAGCACGATGATGATCGATCCCTTGGGACGGAGAATCGACTACCTGCGGGTCTCGGTCACCGACCGGTGCAACCTCCGCTGCCGCTACTGCATGCCCGCCGAAGGCCTGCGCCTCTTGCCGCAACCGGAGATCCTCCGCTTCGAAGAGATCGCCGAGGTGGTCCAGGTGGCCGTCCGCCTCGGTATCCGCCGGGTGCGGATCACCGGCGGCGAGCCTCTCGTCCGCCGCGAGATCGACGTCCTGGTGGCCATGCTCGCGGCCATTGAGGGGATCGACGATCTCTCGATGACTACCAACGGTATCCGGCTGGCCCAGTACGCCCAGCGGCTGGCGGCGGCGGGTTTGCAACGAGTCAACGTGAGTCTCGATACGCTCGATCCGCTCCGCTTCGCCGCCTTGACCCGCGGGGGCGACGTGCAGCGGGTGGTGGCCGGAATC
Source organism: Planctomycetales bacterium (assembly GCA_007126245.1). Lineage (GTDB taxonomy): Bacteria > Planctomycetota > Planctomycetia > Pirellulales > Thermoguttaceae > SKOZ01. The sequence goes on along the minus strand of SLBP01000010.1, from coordinate 32,254 downwards.
GAGGCGGCGCAGCGTGCCGGCCTGACGCCCGTCAAGCTCAATTGCGTGGTCGCCAAGGATACGCCCGCCCGAGACGTCGCCGCCCTGCGGGCCTTCGCCGAGGCGCGGGGACTGGTGCTGCGGCGGATCCGGCAGATGGATCTGGCCACGGGCGTCTTTTCCCGCGTGGAAGGAGGCTCGGGCGGCGATTGCCGCCGCTGCAGCCGGCTGCGGCTCTCGGCGGACGGGCACGTCCGCCCCTGCCTCTTTTCCGACGGGGCCTACAGCGTCCGGTTATTGGGCGCCGAAGAGGCCATCCGCCGTGCCGTGGAGGGAAAACCCGCCTCCGGCTCCGCCTGCACCAGCCAGGCCATGCACGCGCTGGGAGGATGACGCGCCGGCTGCCGGCCGGCACCGACTTGCTCGCCTATGCCGGAGTGTGTTGACGAGGGCAGCGATAATCGTATAATGTCATGCGATTGCGATCTTCACTTCTCCATCGTTCGGAATCGCCACAATGACTCGCTTGCCCCACGCCGTGGACCGGAAGTTCGTCCAGGTGCATTCGGCCACGGTTCGCTTCGCGGGCGACTCGGGGGACGGCATGCAGCTTGCCGGCAACCAGTTCGCCGACATCGCTTCGATGGTCGGCAACATGGTCTGCACGCTCCCCGACTTCCCTTCGGAGATTCGCGCCCCGGCCGGTTCGCTGGGGGGTGTGAGCGGTTTTCAGCTCGCCTTCGCCGACCGCGACGTCTTCACGCCCGGCGATGCCCCCTACGTCCTCTTCGCCATGAATCCGGCGGCCCTCAAGGTCAACCTCCCCGACCTGATGGCCGGGGGCATCGTGCTGGTCAACGAGGACGAGTTCACCGCTGCCAACCTCGAAAAGGCGGACTACGAGGCGAACCCCTTGACCGATGGCGCCCTGGACGGCTATCGGCTGATCCCCGTCCCCATGAGCCGGCTCAACGCCGAGGCGGTGGCCCCGATGGGCTTGTCCCGCCGCGATGCGGCGCGGTGCAAGAACTTCTTCGCCCTGGGACTGGCCCTCTGGCTCTACGACCGGCCCTTGCAGCCGGTGCTCGAGTGGCTGATCCATAAGTTCCGCCGCAACATCCCCTCGATGGCGGCCAACGCCGCGAGCCTTCGTGCGGGCTACCATTACGCGAACACGACCGAGCTCTTCCGCGTGACCTATCAGGTGGCCCCGGCGAAGCTGCCGCGGGGGCGCTACCGCCGCCTGACGGGCAACGAGGCGGCAGCCTTGGGTCTGGTGGTCGCCGCCGAGCGGGCCGGGCGCCCCCTCCTCTACGCCAGCTACCCGATCACGCCGGCCAGCGAGATCCTCCAAGAGCTCTCCAAATACAAGGAGTTCGACGTCCGCACCTTGCAGGCCGAGGATGAGATCGCCGCCTGCGTGGCGGCCATCGGGGGCTCCTTCGCCGGGGCCATCGGGGCCACGGGGACGAGCGGTCCGGGGCTCTCGCTCAAGGCCGAGGCCCTGGGCCTGGCGGTGATGACCGAACTGCCGCTGGTGGTCGTCAACGTCCAGCGTGCCGGTCCCAGCACCGGCCTGCCCACCAAGACCGAACAGTCCGATCTGGCGATGGCCGTCTTCGGCCGCCACGGGGAGTCGCCCCTGCCGGTCCTGGCCGCCGCCACTCCTGCCGACTGCTTCTCCATGGCCTTCGAGGCCGTACGGCTGGCGATCCGTTATATGACCCCCGTGATCCTCCTCTCCGACAGCTTTCTGGCCAACGGGGCCGAGCCCTGGCGGATTGCGGTCCCGGAGGACCTTCCCGACCTGAGCGCCAACGGCCGGATTTCGCCGACCGATTTTGCCCCCTATCGGCGCGATTCCCGGACGCTGGCCCGTCCCTGGGTGGCGCCGGGGACACCCGGATGCATGCACCGCATCGGCGGCCTGGAGAAAGAACACGAGACCGGCCAGGTAAGCTACGAGGGAGCCAACCACCACCGCATGACCACCCTCCGCGCCGAAAAGATCGCCCGCATCGCCCGCGATATTCCCCCGGCGGAGCCCTTTGGGCCGCCGGAGGGGGACCTGGTGGTCGTCGGGTGGGGAAGCAGTTTCGGTGTCGTGCGGGCGGCGGTCGAAGAAGTCCAGGAAGGCCCCGCGGAGGTGGCCCACGTCCACCTCCGCCACCTGAACCCCTTCCCGCCCAACCTGGGACCGCTGCTGAAGCGCTACCGGCGGATGCTGGTGGCGGAGAACAACCTCGGGCAGCTCCGCACGCTACTGCGCGACCGTTTCCTTAATGATGCCACCGGATTGAACCGCGTCGAGGGGCGGCCGTTTCGCATCCGCGAGGTGGTCACCGCCATCCACGCCGAGTTGGAAAGATAAGAGACTCTATGTCTACCGACGAGCGACTCCTCTGCCAGCCGCAGCAGGCCGCCGACGAAGCCCTCTCTCTTTCGAAGCGCGATTTCCAGTCGCCGCAGCAGGTCAAATGGTGTCCCGGCTGCGGCAGCTTCGCCGTCCTGGGCCAGGTGCAGCACGCGCTGGCCGAGATGGGCGTTCCCCGCGAAAAGGCGGTCTTCGTCTCGGGGATCGGCTGTTCCTCGCGGTTCCCCTACTACATGAACACCTACGGGATCCACGGCATCCACGGCCGGGCCCCGGCGCTGGCCTGGGGGGTGAAGTGCGCCCAACCGGACCTTTCGGTATGGGTGGTCACCGGCGACGGCGACGGGCTCTCCATCGGCGGCAACCACCTGATCCATTGCATGCGCCGCAATCTCGACGTCAACATCCTTCTCCTGAACAACCAGGTCTACGGCCTGACCAAGGGGCAATACTCGCCCACATCGCCCTACGGGACGCGGACCAAGTCGAGCCCCTCCGGGACCATCGAGCAGCCCATCCACCCGGTGCAGATCGCCCTGGCCGCCGAGGCCACCTTCGTAGCCCGCACCGTCTTCTCCGACACCGCCCACATGGCCCGCATCCTCGCTGCGGCGGCGCGCCACCGCGGCACGGCCTTCATCGAGATTCTGCAGAACTGCGTGGTCTTCGCCGACGGGGCCTTCACCGAAGTCACCGACCGCCGGCAGCGCGACGCGCACCGCATCCTCCTGGAAGACGGCGAGCCGATCCGCTTCGGCAGCGACGGCCGCCAGGGCATCGTACTCCGCGGTCTGGAACCGGCGGTGGTGACCCTCGGCGAGGAGGGCGCCGCTGAAGAGGATCTCCTGGTTCACAACGCGAAGACTCCCTCGCGGACGCTGGCCGCACTTCTGGCTTCGCTCGAGCCGCCGCAGTTTCCCCAGGCCTTCGGCATCTTCCGCCAGCTCGAGAAACCGACCTACGACGGCCTTCTCATGCAGCAGATCCACTCGGCCGTGGAGAAGAACGGCCGCGGTGATCTGGCGCGCCTGCTCGGCGCAGGGACCACCTGGTACGTGGACTGATGCCTCTTTCGCGCGACCTGCCGACGCCCCCTGCTGCCGCCCCCGGCGACACGGAGGCGGCCTGGACGGAGTACCGCCTCCCGCGGGCGCAGCCGCCGGACGGCAAGGAGCCTGCGCCGCCCGACGCCACGATGCTCGCCTCCAACGCCCGCTGGTTCTGCCGGCTGCGGTGGATCGTGGTGGCGGTCCTCTCGGCTTACGGCACCTTCGGGCTCCTGCGGCCCGAGGGGTGTATCCTCACCGGAATCCGCGGCGGGGGCGTCTGGGCGTTGGCGGTGGCCGCAGCCCTGGCGGGGCTCAACCTCGCCTACCTCGGCTTCCTGCGGGCCACCGAAGGCAGCTCGCGGCGCGCCGCCCTGGCCACCGCCTGTCTCTGGACCCAGATCGTCCTCGACCTGGTCCTCCTCACCGTGGTGGTCCATCACCTGGGGAGCCTGGAGACATTCGCCCCGATGATGTACCTGTTCCACATCGTCCTGGCCTGCATCTTCTTCTCCTCGTTGCGGAGCCTGGCGGTGACGGCCATCGCCTGGACTCTGTACCTCGCGTGCGTGGCGGCCGAGCTGGCGGGAGTCGTGGCCCCTCCGACCCATTTCGCGGCGCCGCCGGCGGTTTCCCGGGCGGCCTTGCCCTTGGCGACCGGCCTCGTGCAGGCGGGCTCGGTGCTCTTCATCTCCGCAACCGTCTGGTTCCTCACCTCGCGGATTGCCGGCGCCCTCCGGCAGCGCGAGGAAGAACTCGCCGTGAGCAACCGCCGGCTGCTGGCGGCCACCGAGGAGCGGGCCCGGCACCTGCTCCGCACCACGCACCAGCTCAAGGCCCCCTTCGCCGCCATCCACGCCCAAACACAGGTCCTCCTCGGCGGCTATTGCGGAACGCTGAGCGAGGACGTGCGATCGACGGTCGAGCAAATCGCCGCCCGCGCCGCCTCGCTTTCCCGCCAGATCCAGCAGATGCTGCAGTTGGCCAACCTGCGGTCGGCCGCCCAACAGCCACCACCGCGGGTGGCAGTGGAGCTGGCCGCCGTGGCGGCGGCTGCCGTGGCCGCCCACCAACCGGCCGCCGCCCGCCGGGGGATCACCATCGAAGCGGCCCTGGAAACCGCTTGGACCACGGCCGTCGCCGACCACGCGGCCATGCTCCTCGACAACCTGGTCGCCAACGCGGTGAACTACTCGCACGAGGGCGGCACCGTGGAAGTCTCCTGCTCGCCCCGACCCGGCGGCGGGGCCACGGTTGCGGTCCGCGACCGGGGGATCGGCATCCCGGCCGAGAAGCTCCCCCGCGTCTTCGACGATTTCTTCCGCACCACCGAGGCAGCCAGCCACAACCGGAACTCGACCGGCCTGGGGCTGGCCATCGTCCGCCAGGCGGCCTTGGCCGGCGATATCGACGTTTCCATCCGCACCGCACCCGCCGCGGGCACGGTAGTGACGCTCACCTTTCCCCCGGGCGCGCCGCCGGGCGGTCCCATCCCCTGAGGGAGAACCCCATGGCCTACCTCCTCATCGTCGACGACGACCTCGATTTCGCCACTGCCGTCGCCCGCGTCCTCAGCCAGGAAGGGCACGAAACGGCCATCGAGACCGACGCCGCCAAGGCCGTCGAGCGCATCGAGCAGCGCCGGCCCGAAGCCGTGATCCTGGACGTCATGTTTCCCGAGGACGACACAGCCGGCTTCGATGTTGCACGCACGATCCGCCGCACCTTCGGCCCGCTGCCGGTGGTCCTCCTCACGGCCGTCAACCAGCAGTTCCCCCTGGGCTTCAGCCCCCGGGACCTCGACGCCAAGTGGCTCCCCGCCGTCGACTTCCTCGAGAAACCCATCGACTTCGCCCGCCTCACCGCCACGGTCAACGCGATCCTCGCCCGCCACCAGCCTCATCCGACCTCTCCGGATGAGGCGCCCGGCTGAGCATCTCCATCGATCGACGATTCGGCATCTCCAGCAGCATGTTGCTACACGTGAAATGAGTGGGTGGTCGTGCCGTTTCCGGCGAAGTCGTGTCGCGTTCGTGCCCGGCTGTCCTTCGGCGGTTGTGTGGCCGTTCCCCGACTCGATCGGTTTGAGTCAAGAGACGGATCATTCAACAAAGGGGGTGTAAGACACCCAGTCGAATTCAACTCCAAACGGATGTTCCGGCCTCTCCACGGCATTACGGTTGGTGTGCACGGGCCAGTTGTCCGTATGCCAGATGTTCATCATGGACCTCGCCGGGGTCTGCGTAATCCTCTCCGCGGGGCCCTGGTAATCCCAGAGAACGATGGTTTCGTCTGTCTCCGGATGGATGATCCACCAGCGGATGCGATCCGGTTCCCAGTCGAAGCCATACGTATAAATGCCGTAATGGGACATCCGGTGTGAAGAGAGGTTGGGCCCCTGCCAAGGAGTGGCGCGGTCGTCGGGGTCCATCCTCAGTAGAAGTACCCTGGTATCCGGCTCGATAGAAGAGGGCACGCCAAAGCTTCGTGTGAATTCAGCCCGGTTTCCTCCGGACCCGTACCTGAAATGCTCTGAAGCGTCGCTGTTGAACTCTTCCTTGAAGCCTTCGTATTCAACACCGGCTTCCTGGGCCACGCAGTAACCGGTCAACAGAATGACCAGCAATGCAGGAACTGCCAGCATCTGGCCGGCTGCCCATTCACGTTTCTTATCCATCATTCCCTTCTCCAAATAGGGCTCATCCGCTTCCGGGTGCGAAGGCCGGGAACCGCGGCGTAATCGGATAGCTCACGGTCAATCTTTGAAGCGTAGGAAGTGCCGCAACATGTTCCATTCCACCGTTCCCCCGCGACAGGCCTGCTTACTCGCCGTCGCCTTCTCCCGAGTCTTCGACGGTAGGGTCACCGGGGCGAGCCTCTTCGGATGCCTCCAGCTCCACCTTCGCATTGGGCGTCCAAAGGACAGGACGTGTATGGACCTGCGGATTTCTGGCGGAGCCAACCACCTGCCCGGAGCTGTTGATGGCACGAGGTCTGACTTCATACCATCTACCAGGCGTCGGCAGATTCGTCATCGTTCCGTCCGACCAAAGGAAGGCACGACGTGACATATATCGTATATCATAGCTACCGTGAGCCCATCCGACGACTTGCCCCGAGTCGTTGATGCCGTAAGCCTCACTTCGAGGACCTCCTAGTGTTCCCAAGTCAGTCATCGTCCCATCCGACCAAAGGAAGGCTCGTGTCGCGGTTATTGTGTTAGTCCATCCGACGACCTGCCCCGAGTCGTTGATGCCATAAGCCTCACTTTGAGGACCTCCCAGTGTTCCCAAGTCAATCATTTGACCATCGGACCAGAGGAACGCTCGACATCTATATGCTCCACTTGTGGTACTAACCCGTCCGACGACCTTCCCCGAGTCGTTGATGCCATAGGCCAAACTCGAGTCCCGTTCGAGTGTGCCCAAGTCAATCATCTCGCCGTCTGTCCAGAGGAAGGCACGAGACTGATTATCCGGATTATCAGCTACTCCGACGACCTGCCCTGAGTTGTTGATGCCGTAAGCCCCACTCTGCGATCCTCCGAGCGTGCCCAAGTCGATCATTTCGCCGTCCGACCAGAGGAAGGCACGAGACTGATTATCGCTATTGTGAGCCCTTCCGACGACCTGCCCCGAATCGTTGATGCCGTGAGCCCGGCTGATCGATCCTCCGAGCGTTCCCAAGTCGATCATCTTTCCGTCGGACCATAGGAAGGCACGATGTTGGTTGTCGCTGTTGAAAGCCGCTCCCACAATCTGCCCCGAGTTGTTGATTGCCGCAGCGTGGCCCTGATTCCCTCCGAGCGTTCCGAGATCGACGAAGGAATAGCCCTCCTCTCCCCGCAGTTGTTCACCCATGGCAAACGCCAATGCCAGACAGACTGCGACCACTCGAACAGCGGATACCATCTCTGCTCTCCTTGTGTTGTGCCGCTCCTCGCCCATCAGCAAGGCTCGGAGGGGAAACCAAAGAACGCTTCAAGCAATCGGCAGCCACTACCCCGACTGCTCCCCGAAGATTTCACAACTCGCCACGAAATCTCCCTACACACCCGGCAGCCTACTCCTGCCATCCTTCGTAGTCAATAGATGGGCTCGGGAAGGCGCAAGCAACCGCACAACGAGCCACACAATTCGTGCCGCCCGCGTCATTCGCGATCAGGCTGCGGCTTGGGGGTTGGGCAGTGAAAAGAGAGGGTTCCGTAGCGAGTTCTGTTCCATCCCGCGCGGGAAACGGTGCCGTTTCACAGGGTCTTCTGAGGTTGAACCCGGATTCGGCCCCAGTTCGGTCACCGAGTCTTTCCCCCCCAGGACGAGGCGCCCCAAGGGCAGATCGGCGTGTTCCAATTGGAGCTTCGGCACGCGCGTCAACGAGAGATCGAGGGGCGTCTTCTCGCACCGCCCAATCCATCTCCCTACGCTTCGCGCGTGCGGGCCTGCAGGGTGATGTGGTCATGGGGCCGACCCGGGCCGTCGCGGGCCCGGGATTGGGCCGCTGGCGGGGATGGGCCGCTTCTTCGCGGGGAACTTCCACCGCGCCGCGCGACCCGAGCTGAACACCGCCGCCTAAAGTTCTTCGGGCGGCTGCACAACCTCGACCACCCCCTTCCCTGGTACAACGCGCTGGTGTGGACGGCAATAACCGTCCCCTCGCCGATGCCGGGCCACGCGTCGGGCACGCCCCTCGCCGAAGCCTTGGCTCGGACTGAGGGGGCGGGCATCATGATGATGCCTCCGTGACGGGCCTTGACGGCCCCAATACGGCGGTTAGGGTGGGGAGATGAAGCTCGATCGACTACCATGGGGCGCTACGGCCCCGTTCCCGCCCGAACCGATCCCGCCCGTGAGGAACGCCATGTACCGACCCGCCGTTTGCGTCGCACCGCTTGCCTCCAGAACTGCACTGGCCGCCTCACTCTTGCTGCTGGCGGCTACCTGCGCCCGCGCGGCGGATTCGCAACTCGAGCGCTACCAGGAGGCCCTCAGCCAACATCCCGCGGCGCTCCGCTACTACGACTTCGCCGAGCTAACGCCCGATTCGCCTACGGCCCCGAGTCTGGCGGGCGACGAGGCGCCGCTGAGGTATGTCGAGGCGGAGCCGCTGCGGCTCGTCGAGGGCGCGCGGCCGGGCACGAAGGCGGTGCGGCTCGATCGCGGCTATCTCCAGGGAGAGCCGTTCGAGGTCGGCGAGGAGGGGATCACGGTCACGATCCGCTTCCGCAAGCACGGGCAGGGGGCCCACCTCGGCAACGACCGCCCGAACGGCATGCTCTTCGCCCTTGGGAATGGCTATTGGGAGGGGCTCCGCGTCTGGACGCCGAATCCGGCGGGCACGCTCCACTTCGAGATCGGCCGCCCCCAGCCGCAAAATGCCTTCGGTATGGGCACCGCCGAGCCGGCTTCCGACGGCACCTGGCACCACCTGGCCGCCACCTGGGATCGCCGCCAGATGCGGCTGTACCTCAACGGCGTTCTTCTTCGCGCGGCCGACTTCGACGGCGACTACACACCGCCGGCAGGCGCCTTCCGGGTCGGCTACGCCGGGGCGGGCATCGGCTCGCTGGCGATGGACGTCGACGAGGTGGCCGTCTTCCGCGGCGCGCTGGCCGCCGACGAGATCCTCGCCCAGACCTTCTTCCGCGGCAGCGTCCCCGAACCGGTCCGGGGGCCCATCCGCCAGGCCACCGACGCCATCGCCCGCGACGACTGGCCGACCGCCGAGGCGGCCTTTGCCGCCCTTGCCGAGGATGAAGGCGTTCCGGCCGGCTACCGCGCGGTAGCGAAGATCGGCCGGGGCCGGGCGCTCCGGCAGCAGAATCAGCCCCAGGCCGCCCTGGCCGAGTTTGCCCGGGTCGCTGCCGATGCGCAGCTCCCCGAGACGCTCCGCATGGCCGCCGCCCGGCTTACACTCCACTACGAACGGGGCGTGATGGGCGCGGCCGCTCCGCGGGAGGTCTTCGAGCGGCTTCTGGAAGAAGAGGCACTCACTGGCCGCGACCGCCTGGCTGCCAAGCTGGGGTTTGCCGAACGGCTCCTCGACGAAGGCGAGGCGGAAGCCGCCCGCCGGATCTTCAATGAGATCCTCGAAAGTGGGGAGCTCTCCGGCAGCGATGCCTGGAACCTCCGTCTGCAACGGGCCCATGCCTACCTGGCCGCCGGCGACTATGCCGCCGCGCGGGACGCGTACGATGCCCTTGCCGGAGCCGACGAGGTCCCGCCGGAGGTCCGCGGCATCGCCCGCTTGACCGCGGCCCACAGCCGTTTCCTCGAGGAAGACTACTCCGCTGCGGCCGCCGCCTTCGGGGGCATTGCCGAGGACGGCGACCTCCTACCCCACCACCGCTGGGAGGCCGGCGAGCGCCGTAGCGAGATGGAGCGGCTTGCCCAAGGACAGCCTGCGCGCGATCCGGCAGCCAGCCGGACGAAACTCCGCGAGCTCCCCGAACCTGGCGCTACCTTCTTCGTTGCTCCCGACGGTGACGACTCGGCCGCGGGCACGGAAGCGGCCCCCTTCGCCACCCTGGCCCGCGCCCGCGATGCCATCCGTGAGCTTCGCGCTGAGGGAGAGTTGCCCGTGGGCGGCGTAACAACCTTCGTCCGCGGCGGCCTGTACCGCGCGGAGGAGGCGTTCGCGCTGAGCGAAGAGGATTCCGGCACCGAGGCAGCGCCCATCGTCTACCGGGCCTACCCGGGCGAGACGCCCCGCTTCCACGGCGGCGTGGAGCTCATCGGCTTCGAGCCGGTCACCGACGAGGCCGTGCTGGCGCGGCTCCCCGAGGCCGCGCGCGATCACGTCCTCCAGGTCGACCTGGCGGCGGCCGGCATCGACGACGTCGGCAGCCTGGGACTCCGCGGCTTCGGCCTGTCCGGCGCCAACGCCCATCCCTGGGTCGATCTGTACGTCGACGGCCGGCCCATGGAGCTGGCCCGCTGGCCCAACGAGGGCTTCGTCGAGACCGGACCGGTCCACCGCGGCGGCTTCCGCACCGACGAGGCCGGGCAACCCGGCGAGTTCGAGTACCCCACCGACCGCCCCGAGCGCTGGAGCCAAGCCGACGACGCCTGGATGTTCGGGTACTGGGGGCACCTCTGGGCGGGCCGCACCGTGCGGATCGCCGAAATCGACGTGGAGCAGGGCCGTTTCGCCACCGAGCACGGCACCAGCTACGGCTTCCGCCAAGGCATGCCCTTCTATGTCTTCAATCTCCTGGAAGAGCTGGAACGGCCCGGCGAGTGGTTCCTGGATCGCACCGCCGGCATCCTCTACCTTTACCCTCCCCACGACCTGGCCGAAGCCACCATCGAGCTGCCGCTCCTGGCCGATCCTTTCGTGCAGATGCAGGAGGTCCATCACGTCGTGCTCAAGGGGCTGGTCTTCGAGCTCGGCCGTGGCGGCGGAGCCGTGATCCAGGGAGGGAGCGATGTCCTCCTGGCCGGCTGCACCTTCCGCCGCCTGGGGGCCAACGCCGTCGTCGTCTCCGGCGGCCGGCGCCACGGGGTTTTTGGCTGCGACCTCTACACACTGGGCGCCGGTGGCGTCCGCATGGCCGGCGGCGAGCGGGCCACGCTCACCCCCGGCGAGCACTTCGTCGAGAACACCCTCGTCCGCGACTTCACCCGCGTCGACCGCGTCTACGCCCCGGCGGTCCACCTCGACGGCGTGGGCAACCGCATCGCCCACAACCTCTTCCACGACTCCCCCCACCACGGCATGCGGGTCGAGGGCTTCGAGCACACCATCGAGATGAACGAGGTCCACAGCGTGGTTTACGAGTCGGACGATCAGTCGGGCATCGACATGTTCGGCAACCCGGCCTACCGGGGCAACGTCATCCGCTACAATTTCTGGCACCACATCGGCAGCGGCCACAGCGTGGCCGGCCAGGCGGGCATCCGGCTGGACGACTTCATCAGCGCCACGCTCGTGTACGGGAACGTCTTTTTCCGTGCCGCCGGGGGTCGCTTCGGCGCGGTGCAGATCCACGGCGGCAAGGACAACATCGTCGACAACAACCTCTTCATCGACTGCCAGTACGCCGTGAGCTTCTCTGCCTGGGGGGAGCGGCGCTGGCGGGAAGGCCTGGCCAGCGAGTGGATCCGGCGGGCCATTTCCGCCGGCGGCGTCGATATCAGCCAGCCACCGTTCAGCGACCGTTATCCCGACCTGGCCCGCATGGAGGAAGACCACGACCGCAACTTCCACTGGCGGAACGTGGCCGTCGAATGCGGGCGTTTCGCCGTCCGGGATCCGAACCGCAACGAATTCCTTGACAACCTCCTCTTGGGTGAAGATCCCGGCTTCGCCGATCCGGCAGGCCGCGATTTTTCACTCCCCGCCGACGCGCCGCTGTTCCGCCGCCTCGGCTTCCGCCCCATTCCCTTCGACGAGATCGGCCTCTACGAAGAGGAACACCGCGCCTCCTGGCCGGTCCGCCACGAAATCACCCCCCACTACGTCCCTGCAAGATAAGACCCCGCCATGCCATACACCGCCCTGCTGCTCAGCCTCGTGCTCGCCGCGGCGCCGTCCGACGACTTCACGCTGGGCCCGCCGCTGGGGCCATACGTGGTCGCCGGCGATGCCTCTGCGCCGGCCGGCCGCGACTTCACTCCCGGCACGCCCACGGTGGCCACTACGTACTTCTACTGGTACGACGTCGAGACGAACTACCACATCCTCAATCCCGACGGCAGCGACGCTTTGACCACCCACCCCCCCACGCTCGAGGGCTTCAGCTACAAGAACATCCAGTGGCACTACACGCAGCTCGAGGACATGATGGCCGCGGGCATCGACGTGGCCATGCCCGTCTACTGGGGCTACCCCGGGGCGGCGGAGGACCACTGGAGTGACGTGGGCCTCGGGCCGCTGGTGGCCGCCCGCGAGAAGCTCGTGGAAGAGGGGCGGGAGCCGGCTGCGATCGGCATGTTCTACGATACGAGCACGCTCGAGTGGAACCGCTTCGGCTATCACGTCGACCTGACCACGGCAGCCGGCAGGAAGTGGTTCTACGGTACCATCCGCAACTTCTTCTCCCAGATTCCGCCACGACACCGCGCCACGGTCGACGGTAAGCCGCTGGTCTTCCTCTACACCGCCCACTTCGCCAGGGCTGTGGATGAAGATCTCTTCCCCGCCGTCCGCGAGATGTTCCGCGAGGACTTCGGCACAGACCTCTTCCTGGTAAAGATGCGGGACTGGCCGGGCGAGGCGGACAGCGAGTACCAGTGGGGCGGAGCCCTGGCCCCGCAAATCCTGGACACCGCCGCCCTGGGCCCCGGCTACGACCACACCGCCGTCCCGGGGCGGGAACCGCTGATCCGCGACCGCGAAGAGGGCGATTTCTACCGCTTCAGTTGGGAACGCCTCCTCAGCCGCAACCCGCAGACGCGCCCCTGGCTGGTCCATATCGAGACCTGGAACGAGTTCCACGAAGGGACGGACATCTGCGAGTCGGCCGAGTACGGCCGAAAGTACATCGAGCTCACCCGCCACTACGTCGACCGCTTCCGCGCCGGCGAGCACCTCGATCCGGCCGCCGGCATGGCGCGGCGGACGGAGGCAGCCGTCACCCCCGGGGAGTCTCGAGGCCTCGCCCTGCGGTCGGCGGCCGACGGCGACGGACTGGTCGAGGAGCGGACCGTCGGCGGCCGGCAGGCCTGGGTGACCAGGCCCAATCGCTTCTCCGAATTCCGCTTCATCTACTTCGAAGCCGACCTGAGGTTCCTCTACGACGGCGACGAGACCGTCGAGGTCACCGTCGGCTATCTCGACGCCGGCCCCGAATCGTTCACCTTCGAGTACGACTCCGCCGATCCGGCCCTGGCGGGCCTCGACCAGGAGTTCCGCCACGGCCACGAACAGCCGATAGAGCAGACAGGGCAGTGGCGGGAGGTCACCTTCACCATCCCCCACGCGCGGTTCGCCAACCGCGCCAACGGCGCCGATTTCCGCCTCGGCGGCTTCGGCGAGGAGCTCACGGTGAGCCATGTCCGCCTCCGCCGCCTCCCGTAGGGCCGGGGGCCGCGGTCAGGAATGGAAGCACTACCCATGGGCGAACAGTACTACGTCCGCGTCGCCGGCGAGGGGATCGGTTTCAGCGCCGCGCATTTCATCACCTTCGGCCCTGGGGAATGCGAGCAGTTGCACGGCCACAACTACCGCGTGGCCGCCGAACTCTGCGGACCGCTGGACGAGCACGCCTGCGTCGTCGATTTCGTGGCCCTGGAAGCCGTCCTGCGGAAGATACTCGAAGCCTTCGACCACCGCGTGCTCCTCCCCACCGAGCACCCGCAGATTCGCGTCACGGCGGAAGGGGACGAGGTGGAGGCCCGCTTCGCCGACCGCCGCTGGGTCTTCCCCCGGGGCGGCTGCCTCCTGCTGCCGCTGGCGAACACCACCGCCGAGCTCATGGCCCGGCACATTGGCCGGCGGCTCCTCGAGTCGCTGGCCGAAATCGGCTGCTCCCGGCCGCAGCGGGTGCGGATCGTCGTCGAGGAGGGCCAGGGCCGCGCTGCGGGCTACACCATCGAGCCGGTGGCCAAGGATTAGCTCCCCCGCAGGAGGCCTTCACTCCGCCCCAGCCTTTCGCCTGGAGATGTCGTGTGGGCGGGCGCCCCCGCTTCTTCGTCCTCGATGCGCCGTCCCCCCGGGCCGGGGAGGATTCGACCGCCTCGCGATTCTTCGTGAAGGGCCCTTCCACCCCCGCCCGCAGGAACGGCGCGACCGGCAGAACAGGCTGGGCCGGCGGCCGTCTATAGCCGTGCCGCAGTGGACGACGAAAAGGTACGTAGACGGACGCGCAACGACGGGCGGGCAGGGCACGTTGCGTGCCGCCGCACCCGGAGGAGGGGGTAACAGGCAGCGGGCCTCGCCCGGCCATCGGGCGGACGGCCCGTGGGGCGCACCCCTGCGGCCTTGGTAACGCTGCCGTGAATCGACCTTCCGGCCCCGCCGCGGCCGGGTGTGTGCCGTTGCGGGGACCATGGCGGCCAGCCGCCTCTCGTTTCCCACACGGTGCCGCCCGCGCGTCTGTCTTCCGTTCGTTTCGTGTTGTGTCCCGAAAAAACGTCGTCCGTGGAGCCTGCAGGATGTGGCGAGCCCTCTTTCTGGCCCTGGGCATCTACGTCTTCATTCTCGGGGTTGAGGCCCTGGCGGTGGAACGCGTGGTATTGAAAGCCACCGAGGAAGTCCCGGTAGCGGCCAACACGCTGCTGGCCTCCGGGGAGAAGAAGCAGGTCGCCAAGGTGCTCACTCCGCCACCGTGGGCACCTTGGAGCTTGATGGCCACCGGAGCCGTGACGATCCTCTATTCGTTCACGCTCCCCCGCCTGGTATCCGGAGGTTAGGCAGCCGCCGGCGGGAACCTGGCGCGGTGGGGGCCGTCGGCTGCTCCCCTGACGAGGCCTTCTCCAGCGGACCCGCCGGCGCCGCGGGGCATCCGGCAGCTCAACCGGCGGCAGTGGCGATGGCGGCCGGCAAGCGCCTCGCTCCCGCTTGGCAGCCGGGGCGGCGCTACATGGGTTCCTCGAAAGCCCGCGGCCGCACGCCACCATCGATGTCGGTTACTCGCCAGCCGTAACCCTCGGTGCGGTGGCGGGGTGCCCGTTCGAGGCTGAGGCGCACGAAGAACGTCTTGCGCCCTTCCTGGCTGTCGAAAGTTACCGTGAAGACCTCGAAGAAGGTGCGGGTGCTCGACCCCGAGGCACTCCCATCGGATCCGTAGTGCCGGATGTGGGCCTCCGGCCCCAGGGCCACCAGGGTCCGCACCACGGGAGACTCGAGGTAGCGATCGAGTTCCACCAGGGCGAACTGGTCCTCGCGATACAGCTCCCAGATGGCCTCCTCGTCGTCGAGAGGGACGCGGACGTCGGCATGGGTCGTGAGCTGGTGGGCGAGGACCGGCTGCCCGCTACGGAGGAGCTCGAAATAGGCCTCGGCCACCCGCAGGCCCTGGGAGCGGAGCTGCCATCGCTCGAGGAACCACCAGGCGGAGGCGGAGCTGAGAAAGAGCAGGGAGAGGACCAGCCCGGCGATTGCCCCCCGCCGCCCGATGAGCTCCTCGTTGCGGGCGAGCCGGCGGAGGGCGGCCAGGGAGAGGCCGATTCCCACGACGGGCACGCTCCACAACGCCGGATCGAGCAGGGCCAGCGCCGAGAGCCCTCCGGCAATGGCGGCGACCACGGAGAGCCCGCAGACGGAACGGTACTCCACCAGATCGCGATCGGCGGCGTCGGCTGAAAGAGGCCTTAAGCGTTCGTGGGACGACATGGCAAAGTCTCTCCCCGGATGCGAATAGGGCACCGCACCGCCCAGTCCGGGGGCCGCACGGATCGGCGCGGCGTCAGTTGACGATGAACCAGTCGGCGGTACCGAGATGCGACTCGACTTCCTTGCGGTGCGCAACGTAGTTACGGATGAACTCCTGGTTGGGGTCGAACACCCGCTCGCCGTCCTCCACGTCCAGGCGGTGGAGCGATCCGGCAGAGACGTAGTGCGTAAAGGCAAGCCAGTTCCGGTCGGGAGCGGTCCCCAGCACCATCCGCTTGTCCGGGTCGAATCCGCCCCACATGAACGTCGTCCCCAAGGGGGCGGTGTGGAGCGTGGTCACCGTGAAGGAGACCACCACCATGGCCACCAGCAGGCCCACCGCCGGACTGCCGATCTGTTCGACGAGTTTCAGAAACCGCACCCGCACCCGCGAGATGCGGTCGGTGAGCAGGCGGAGGACGACCACGGTGACGACGAACACCACCCAGAGGCAGACGAAGTCCCAGGCCAACTGCATTGCCGGCACCATCTCTTCCAGCCAGCCGGCCAGCGGTTCGAAGAGATTCATCGCCAGCAGCCCGGCCAGCACCGTATTGATGAGCATGATCGTATTGCTCCAGATGCCTTCCCCATACAGGAAGGCCACCACGGCAACCGCGATCATCAACATCAGTAGATCGAAGAGGAAACCCATGGATTCTCGGACCAGGCTAAGGTGGATGATGTTCGGCGCTATCCTTCCTTGAGGACGCGTGCCAACTCCGGCAGTGAGGTGACCCCCTTGGCGGCGAGGAGAATGCCTTCCTCCTGAAAGAAGCGCATGCCGTCCTGGCGGGCGGCCTTGCGGAGCATCTCGGCCGGGGCGCCCGCGGCCAACGCGCGGCGGAAGTGGTCGCCCACCACGAGGAGCTCGAAGAGTGCCGTGCGGCCATAGTAGCCGATCCCCTGGCACTTCGCACAGACCTCCTCGGGCTGCTGCGGGGGCCGGTAGAGGGCGGGGATCTGCTGGGGGGTGGCACCGAGCTGCTTGAGAATCTGCGGGGGCGGCTGGTAGGCCTCCTTGCAGGCGTCGCAGAGCTTCCGGATCAGCCGCTGGGCGAGAACGCCCAGAAGCGCGGGCGCCAGATCGGCGGGGGGGACGCTGAGGGCCAGGACCCGCATGAGGCCGTCGATGGCATCCTTGGCGCGCACCGTGGAGAGGATCAGGTGGCCGTCCTCGACTTCGCCGCAGAGGAAGCGGACCGTCTCCGCGTTGACGACGTCGCGGACGACGATCACGTGCGGCTGCATGCGGATGACGCGGGGCAGCACGTCCACGGGGGTATGTCCCTCGGAGGACTGATAGACCGTCACGAGAATGTTTTCCACCTCCTCGTAGCGGTTGTTCTCCTCCTCGATGGAGGCGAACTCGCGAGTGAAACGGTCCATCTTGTTGAGGGCCACGTTGGTCGTGGTCCGCAGGCCATTGGCCGGCGGTGCGGCCAGGAAGACGTATCCCTGGGGGCGGTGGAGCAGGTCGATGAGCTGCTCCTCGAGCTTGGGCCGCATGCCGAGGTCGGCGAGCGATTGGAACTCGACCTTCGAATCCGCGAACTGGATGACCGCCCGTTCGCCGGTCTTCGTCCCCTGGGTGACGAGGGTGGCCTTCTTCGTCCGGTCTTCGTAGACGACGGCGAAGGGGCCCTCCTGGCGGCGCTGGCGGTCCTGAGGATTCAGTCCGCAAAGGACCTTGAGCGCCTCCAAGAGCGGGTCGCCCGTCTGCCGCTCGCGAGGCTGGTCGTTGTGCCATACGCCGTCGATCATCAGCCGCACACCCACCGCCTGCTGGTTGTAGTCCAGCATCAGGGCGCTGCTGCGGCGCGCGAGGGATTCCGCCAGGATCTGGCGGGCGAAGAGGAATCCGGGCATCTGGCGGGCCATAATGACCCGCGCCTGTTCGTCCTGGTGCGTGGGGCCGCCGGTTGGATTGAGGATCAGCGGCGGGCCCTTCTCCCATTCCGCCTTCTCATCCACCTCCATCTTGCCGCCCAGACGGTTGATGAGGTTGGCGGCCAGGAAGCGCAAATGCTGGCGGGTGAGGATTTTGCGCTGGTCGTCGACGCGGCCGTTGCGATGCACGACATAGAGGATCAGCGGTACGAAGTAGGCGATCAAGAGGAGGGCGAATCCCACCAGGAAAAAGGGGATCAAAAGGAGGAGAAGGAAGGCCACCGGAAAGGAAGCCACCATCAGGGGGTTCCATCGGGTGTGCTTGATCTTCAAGTCCTGAAGATCGCGGTTGACCCAATCGGTCGTGGCCACCCAGAGCAGGAAGAGGACGATGATCAGCCCCACCTTAGTGAGGCTCAGATAGAGGCCCGGTCCGCGGCTTACCTCCTCTGCCTGGGCCACGGCTGCCGCCGCGGGGCCGACGAGGACTGCGGCGGGGGCCGCCAGGATGGCCGTTGACCGCAGCGCGCGGCCGCCGGCCCCGCTATGGAATGCCTTCGTTCCCATTAGGTTGTCAAATCCGGTGGTTGGTTACTGACACGCGACCTCTCTCCATGCCGCGGCGGGCCCGGCTCGCCCTCTCCATGGTGCCACCGCGGTCTTCGCCAGGCAAGATGGCAACTCCCTTTTTTCCAGCTCTAGAGGATTCCCGGAGCGCTGACCTGGATTCCCTTCAGCGCCATCTTCAGGGCCTCCGGGCTGGGAGCGACCTCGAAGGCCGTCGCCCGGTCGATCAGATCGTCCTCGACGAGCTGCTTGAGGCTCATGGTGAAGTCCTGCATCCCCTCGGAGGCGCCGATGCGGATGGCGTCGGGGAGCTTCACCTCCTGCTCGTTGAGGATGAGCTTGCGGACGGTGGCATTGAAGACCATCACCTCGCAGGTGGGAACGCGTTGCACTCCCTCCTTGACGGAGGGGAGCAGCTTCTGGGCGATGATGGCCTTCATGTTGAATGCCAGCGCGGAGCGGATCGCCTGGTGCATTTCCTCGGGGAAGAGGTCGAGGATGCGGCCGATGGTGCTGGGCGCCGTGGAGGCGTGAATCGTCCCGAAGACGAGGTGGCCGGTCTCGGCCGCCTGGATCGCCGTCTCGAAGGTCTCCCGGTCGCGCATCTCGCCGACGAGCATCACGTCGGGGTCTTCGCGGACGGCGTGCTTCATGCCGATGGCGAAGTTCTTCACGTCCATGCCGATCTCGCGCTGGTTGATCAGGCACTTGTCCTCGGTGAAGGTGAACTCGATGGGGTCCTCGAGGGTGAGGATGTGCTTGCGGTAGTGGTGGTTGATGTAGTCGAGCATCGAGGCGATCGTGGTGCTCTTGCCCGACCCGGTGATCCCGGCCAGGAGGATCATCCCCTGGCTGAAGTGGCACAGCGTGTCCAGCCCGTCCGGCAGGTAGAGACCCTTGAAGTCGGGGATGGTGTTGTTCACGCGCCGCGCCACCAGCCCGATCTGCCCCATCTGCGTGAGGACGTTGACGCGGAACCGCCAGGTCAATCCGTCGACTTCCATGGAGTAGGCGAAGTCGGCGCCGCCGTCTTCGTCGAAGATGCGGCGGTTCCGCTCGTCCATCATGGGAAAGATCAGCTGTACCATCTCTTCGGAATTGATCGGCCCGCGGCTCATCGGCCGCAGCGTCCCCGCCACGCGGATGAACGGAGGGCGATCGACCTTCAAGTGGAGGTCGCTGCCGTTGAGCTTCACCACGGCGCGGAAGAGCTTGTCGATCTCCAGGTCCTTCTTTTCGAGGAAGCGTTCCTTGTCGGCCTCGATGGGAATGCTCATGGGCTCCGTTCCTTCTTCGTTTGCGGAGGGGGGTTGGGTTGTCGCCTCTGCCCGGCCGCCGCGCCGGGTGGTTGGTTCTCGGGCCCCTTGCCCGCGCGGCCTGCGCCCCCTAGAGGCGTACGGGGACGCCCCGCCGGCGCATCGCGCGCTTCGTCTCTGCGATGGTGTACTGGCCGAAATGGAAAATGCTCGCCGCCAGGGCGGCCTCGGCGCCGCCGTCGAGGATGGCGTCGGCGAGGTGGTCCGGGCACCCGGCACCGCCGCTGGCCACCACGGGAATCCGCACCGCCCGCGTCACGGCGCGGGTGATCTCCAGGTCGTAGCCGTCCTCCGTCCCGTCGGCGTCCATCGAGGTGAGCACGATCTCGCCCGCCCCCAGCGCTTCGACCTGGCGGGCCCAGGAAACCGCCTCCAGGCCGGTGCCCACGCGCCCCCCGTCGATGTGGACTTCCCAGAACTCGGTGCCGTTGCCGCGGACCCGCTTGGGGTCGATGTTGACCACGATGCACTGGCTGCCGAAGCGGCGGGCCGCCTGGCGGACCAACTGGGGATCGCGGCAGGCGGCGGAGTTGATCGAGACCTTATCGCTGCCCGCATTGAGCAGGGCGCGGATGTCCTCCAGGGTGCGGATGCCGCCGCCGACGGTCAAGGGCATAAAGACCACCTCCGCCGTGCGGCGAACGACGTCGAGGAGGATCTCGCGGCCTTCGTGGCTGGCGGTGATGTCGAGAAAAACGATCTCGTCGGCCCCCTCCGCCTCGTACCGCGCGGCGACCTCGACCGGATCCCCCGCGTCGCGGAGCTGGACGAAGTTCGTCCCCTTGACGACCCTCCCCCGATCCACGTCCAGACAAGGAATCACGCGTTTGGCCAGCATGGGCGTCGACTTCGTCCGGCTGCACCGCTCCGCCCGGAGCGTCCCCTCCGACGGCGCGAGGCTGCCCGGCATCATGGATAGACAATCCCCTCTTCCGATCCCGGGCCCCTCTTCCGATCCCGGGAAGAATACCCATCGGGGTATGCGCCGCTGCCGAACGTCCCAGCAGGGCCGACAGCCGCGGAGGCCCGGCCCCTCTCTTCCGGCGCGGGATGCGCCGCCGACCGGAAACCCCGGCAAGACCGACGGCCACGTTGGGGCGAGGGCGAAGAGCGTTTTCCCCAACGTCCCCTGCCCGCCGGGATAGCCGAGCTACTCCGACGAGCGCTCAAACCCACAATATATTATGCCCGCAGAGCGCGGTCAACGGGCCCGAGAGCGGAGGCTTCTCCCTGATGGATGATCCGGCAACGGCCCCCGATCCCCAAACTGCGGCCACCCACCGAAAAAGGGGGGCGCCGCCTCGCAGCTCGGGCGAGGTGCGCCCCCCTGGCAGGGCCGAATGTACTGCGACAGAGGCCGGCCGGTCAGGCGTCCAGGCTCCAGCCTTCGCGGTACGGGGTGTTGATGAGGACATCGAGATCCGGGGCCCCGGAGGCCGCCAGGGTCGCCGAGTCCCAGGTGACCTTCTCGCCCTCGGCCCAGACGGCGAGGTTCCCGAGCAGGACCATCTCGTTCAATGCCATGGCGTAGTCGGGGAAGTTCGAGACCGCTGCGGGCCCTCCCTTGATGGCCTCAGCCCATTCCTCGACATGACCCGGCGAGCGGGTGATCTCTACCTCCACCGCCTCGGCGCCGCCCAGGAGCTCCAGACGATTCCCGTTGTCGCCCGGCGAGTAGAGGCTACCCCTCGAGCCGATGACCAGCGAGCCGCTCCCCTCCGGCTCCTCGCCCTCGAGCAGGTCGCGCGAGGGCCGCCGTCCGCCGTCGTACCAGGTCACCTTCACGGCCGGCCGCGTGTCGGTGGCGGCGAACTCGTACTCGATGACCGACCAGGCGGGGAAGCTGTCGCGGTTGTGGCCGCTGGTCTCGGCCTGGACAGAGACGGGGTTGTTCAGGTCGAGCCCCATGAAGGGCATGTTCATGGTGTGGCAGGCCATGTCGCCCAGGGCCCCCGTTCCGAAGTCCCACCAGCCGCGCCAGGCAAAGGGATGGTAGGCACCGGCTGCATAGGGGCGGTACGGCGCGGGGCCGAGCCAGAGGTCCCAATCCAGGTGGGCCGGGGGATCTTCGGGCGCCGGGCGCTCACCCCCCTGGGGCCAGATGGGCCGGTTCGTCCAGATGTGGATCTCCTTCAGATCTCCGACCACCCCCGCCCGGAGCAGGGCGGCGTTGCGGCGGAGGCCGGCAGAGGCCGTCCCCTGGTTGCCCATCTGCGTTGCCAGCCCCTTCTCGCGGGCCAGCTCGCCCAGCAGGCGGCCCTCGTAAAGGGTCCGCGTGAGCGGCTTCTGGCAGAAGCAGTGCATGCCGCGGCGCATGGCCATGGCCGCCGCCGCCGCGTGGGTGTGGTCGGCCGTGCTCACCGTCACCGCGTCGATCTGCCCCTCCATCTCGTCGAGCATCCTGCGGAAATCGGTGTAACGCTTGGCGTTCTCGTAGCGCTGGCCGACTCCGTTGAGCGTATTCGTGTCCACGTCGCAGACGGCGACCACCTCGCCGTGTCGCGAGGCATCGGCGATGTCGCTCGTCCCCTTGCCGCCGATACCGATGCCCGCAAAACGGATCGTCTCATTGGCGGACCTGCTCGCCTTGGCCGTGAGCCCGCCGGCGACCCAGAAGCCGATCCCGGTAGCGGCGGTCGTCTTGAGGAAGCGGCGACGACTTGTACGGTGTGCCATAACGCGAACTCCTTCGACTGTTAGGATAGGGTGGGGAACCCGTCGGTGGGGAGCCCGTCGGCCACGCACGCCCCGTGCCGCAGCACGGTGTACGCGAAGGACGAGCCGCAAACGGATGGGGACCGCTCCGGAGACGTGCCAAAGCCACAGCTCCGGCGAGCAGTGCGCTCCGGCAGCGCCGAGGGCCAACGTAAACAATAGCTTCCCGCCCAGGGGGTTGCAAGCGGCAAGCAAAAGCACGTATCTTCATATTTGGGCGGGCTGTGCGCCCCAACCCCCCCTCTCTGCCCCCATTGGGGAGTGGGCTCTCACAACGGCGACCTCCGGAGAGTAAGCCCGCATGCCCCGCGCATCCCGAAAACCCGCCCGAAGCCGCCCAATTCCCTCAAGCCGCAAAGTCGGCTCGCCGAATTAACCCGCAGACAGGCCGGTCGGGGCTGCGCCGGCGGCGCCGAGGGCTGCCGCCTTATTGGCGGCCCCCACCCGTAGAGTACTTCCAATACCATCTGGAGCATGGTCGGCATCCCCCCGATGCCGCACCCGCAGCACCCCCCCAGTATCCACATGGCTTCCGCGAACCCTCCGACTTCCGCGCAGCGCAGCGAGGCGAGCTTGGGTTGGTTCGCGCCTTTCGTCCGTTGGATCACCGACCTGGGGGGGGCGATCATGGCCGGGGTCGGCGGCTTGGGCGACATCGCCCTGTTCGCGTTTCGGATGTTCGGCTGGCTGCTGACCCGCCTGCCACGCAAGGAGACGATGCTTCCCTGTTTCTATCAGGTGGGTGTCCTCAGTCTTCCGGTGATCGCCCTGACCGGGACGTTCATCGGCATGGTCCTCGCCGAACAAACGTACCCGCAGTTCCGCATGCTCCGCCTGGAGACCCGCCTGGGAGCGGCCATCAACATGTCCCTGGTCCGCGAGCTGGGACCGGTGCTCGCGGCGACCATGCTCGCCGGTCGTGTGGGCGGCTCGATGGCCGCCGAACTGGGAACGATGCGCGTCACCGAGCAGATCGACGCCCTTACGGCCATGGGGGCCGACCCCATCCACTACCTGGTCGTCCCTCGGTTCCTGGCATGTCTCTTCCTGATCCCTCTCTTGACGGCAATTGCCGACTTCATGGGGGTGGTGGGCGGCGCCTTCTACACCGTCTACCTCTTGGATGTCGACTGGCACCACTACCTGTACCACTCGCAGAACTTCGTGGGGATGTTCGATCTGTTCATGGGTATCTTCAAGAGCTTCTTCTTCGGGGCCACGATCGGCATCATCGGTTGCCACCAGGGATTTAACTGTTCCCCCGGCGCGGAGGGCGTCGGCAAGGCGGCAACCAATGCCTTCGTCTATTCCTTCGTTCTCATCCTGCTGCTGAATCTGCTCCTCGGCATCATGCTCAACGGCATCTATTTTGCACTATGGCCGGAGCCCCCCACACTCCTCTGAGAGAAAGGATTCTTCCCTCGTGGCTTGCGGGGAGAAGGCATCCGGGGCAGGGGCCCGGGAACGGCGGAGCGGCAACTGGAGTTGGATTCTTGCAGCCGAGTGTATAAAAGAGATAGAGGGGTTCGGCGCTCGCACGCGGGAGAACAACCTCGCCCCAGTGGCGGATCGAGGCGCAGCGGTGGCGGCAAGGACAGCGGAAATGACCCAGGCGCGGGGGGTGGCGAGAGAGCAGGCCCTGCTCGACGTCGTGCGGCTGTGCGTGGCGTTCGGCCGCCAACCCGTGCTCCGCGACATCGATCTGACAATCGAGCGCGGTGAGACGGTCGCCATCATCGGCGAGAGCGGCTGCGGCAAGACGGTGCTCCTAAAGACGCTCATCGGTCTGGTGCGGCCCACACAGGGGGTGGTCCGTTTCGACGGCCGCAACCTGGCCGAACTGAGCGAGCGCGAGCTGACGCGGCAGCGGACGCGGATCGGCTTCGTTTTCCAGCAGGCGGCACTGTTCGACAGCATGACGGTGGCCCAGAACGTGGCCTTTCCCCTTCGCGAACACTCGAAGACGCCTCCTGCCCAGGTGCGGGAGATCGTCCTCGCCCGCCTCGCCGAGGTGGGACTGCCCGAGTCGGTGGTGACGAAGAAGCCGGCGGAGCTCTCCGGGGGGATGCGCAAGCGCGTCGGGCTGGCACGCGCGCTGGCCCTGGAACCGGAGGTGGTCCTCTACGACGAACCGACCACCGGGCTCGACCCCATCATGAGCGACGTGATCAACGAGTTGATCCTCCGGACCTGCAAGACGCGCAAGGTGACCAGCATCGTGGTGACGCACGACATGCGGACGGCGCAAAAGGTCGCCCACCGGGTGGTGATGGTCTATCCCTCTTCGCGGCTGGCGGACGGCGCCCCGCAGATCCTCTACGACGGATCCCCGCAGGGGCTCGATGCCGCCGCCGATCACCGCGTGAGGCAGTTCATCCACGGCGAGGCGGGCGAGCGGCTCATGGAAATGCAGCAGAACCGGGCGGAGGGAGAGCCATGGACGAACGGGTGATGCAATTCCGCGTGGGGGTGTTTGTGCTCGCCTCGCTGCTGATCGCCGCCATCCTGGCGATCCTCTTCGGCGAACTCCCTACGATGATTCGCAGCGGGTACACCATACACGTCGAGTTCCCCCACGCCCCGGGGGTGACGCGCGATACGCCGGTCCGCAAGAGCGGCATCCTTATCGGCCGCGTCACCGAAGTCGAGCTCACCGACGACGGGGTCCTGGTGACGATGCGGATCGACAGCCACGTGCAGCTCCGGCGGACCGACATCTGCCGCATCCGGGGGACGCTGCTTGGCGACGCCGTGGTGGAGTTCGTCGCCGGCGCCCCGCTTCCCGAGACTGCGGCCGAAGAGGGCGGCGACTTCCAAGGAGCCGCCAACAGCAGGCCGACGGTGGAGCGCGTCGCCTACGGGCAGGAGGAGGAGCCGCAACTCTACCTCATCGAAGGCGACCGCATCCGCGGCATCGTCGTCGGCGATCCCCTGGAGATGATCGTCGACCTCCAAGTGAACCTCACCGAGGCGATCGACGCGGTGGGCGATACGAGCCGCGAGGTAGGACGCGTCGTCACTCAGGTCGGTGATCTCCTCGCGGCCAACGAGCCGCGGATCGTCCGCATCCTCGAACAGACCGACCGTAGCCTGGAGTTGATCAACCGCCTGGCGCAGCGAGCCGACGAACTGGTCACCGATCCCGAGCTGCAGGGAGCGCTCCGCGAGGCCATCGCCCAGGCGCCGCTGGTGCTCAGCGAGACCCGCGATCTGGTCGACCGCATGGGAGGCGCCGTCGACTCGCTGGAGCGGAACCTCCTCAATATCGAAGAAGTGACCGCTCCCCTGGGACAGCAAGGCGCCGCTTTGATGCAGCGGATCGACACCAGCGCCGGGCAGCTCGAGGTCCTCTTGGATGAGATGATCTTTCTGACCGAGGCGATCAACGACCGCCAGGGGACGCTGGGGCAGCTCGTCCACGACCGCGCCCTCTACGACCACCTCCTCGGCGCCACGGCGAACATCGAGAACCTGACCCGCCAACTGGAGCCGATCGTCCGCGATGCCCGCGTCTTCTCCGACAAGGTCGCCCGCCACCCGGGCTCGATTGTCCGCGATGCCGTCCGCCCCGGCCCGGGCATCAAGTAGGCCGCGAAAGCCGCAGGGCATCCGCGCCGGCTCCACGGGAGGCTCCTGATCGCTCGGACATGGCTACCTCGGCGGGCGCCTTCCCGAATTCGGCGAGAGGAACTGGCAGTCCTGAAAGCAGCTCGCACCGACCTGGACCGCCCCGGGAACCGCCTGCCGCCCCCCGGCGCCCGTCACTTGCCGCAGTAGTCGATGGCCTTGGCGATCTCGCTCTTGAGGTTCTGGCGGCGGACGATGCGGTCTACAAAGCCGTGCTCGAGGAGGAACTCGCTGGTCTGGAAGCCCTTGGGCAGCTCGATGCGGATGGTGGCCCTGATCGTCCGCGGCCCGGCAAAACCGATCAAGGCCTTGGGCTCGGCGAAGACCAGGTCGCCGAGCGAGGCGAAGCTGGCGGCCACGCCGCCCATGGTGGGGTTGGTGAGCACGGAGATGAACAGCCCTCCGGCCTCGTGGAAACGCGCCAGGGCCGCGGAGACCTTGGCCATCTGCATCAGCGAGAGGACCCCCTCGTGCATGCGGGCGCCGCCGCCCGATCCGGAGATGATGATCAGCGGCAGCGACTGCTCCGTGGCGCGTTCGACGAGACGGGTGAGCTTCTCGCCCACCACCGAGCCCATGCTCCCCATGATGAATGAGGAATCGGTAACGCCGAAGGCCACCCGCCGGGCGCGGATCATGCCGCTGCCGACGACGGCCGCCTCGCGCAGACCGGTCCGCTCCTGCTCTTTGACGAGACGCTCGCGGTAGGGGACCTTGTCGACGAACCCCAAGGGATCGTCCGGTTCGAGGTCGTCATCCCACGCTTCAAAGGTTCCCTCGTCGAGCACCTGCTCGATCCGCTGGCGGGCGGTCACCGTCCAGTGGTAGTCGCACTCCGGGCAGACGCCGAACCGCTTCTCGGCCTCCTTGCGGAAGATGGTGGCCTGGCAGCCCGGGCACCGCTTCCAGAGGCCCTCGGGCACCCCTCGCTTGGGCCGCTTGATCATGTTGTGCCAGGTACTCGGATCGGGGGCCTTGGCTGCCATCGAAGTTATACCCTGAATTACGGGAGCGAGGGAGGAGCGGCGGCCGCGCGCAGCCCCCCCGGAGGATTGCCGACGAACCCGTTCAGCCGCTTTGCAGCGCCACTGCCGGTTGGGCCACGAGGAGTTCCCAGCGGCCGTGCTCGACCGAGGCCTTCCACAGATCGCCCAGCGGATTGCGCAGCACGTAACGCCGCACCAGGCTGGCCATCGGTTCGCGAACCACCAGGGCCACCGTGGCTTGCTTGTGGCGGCGATGGAGCCGATCGACGGCAGCCCGCACACGCTGCTCGGCCTCGGCAAGCACTTCCCCTGCTGGGGGGCAGATGTTGTCCGGCGCTTCCTGCCACAACCGATAGACCTTCGGCTGCTTGCGGCGAACGTCCGCGACGCGCATCCCCTGCCAGAGCCCCTGGTCGACATTGCCCAGTCGGTCGAGCCATCGCAGGCGCACCCCGAGCGCCTCGGCGATGGTGCGGGCCGTCTCCCGGGCGGCGAGACACTGGGTCGAGTAAACCGCCTCGATCCCCAAGCCCCGCAGCTGGGCAGCCATCTCTGCTGCTTCAGCGTGGCCGTGTGCGTTGAGCGGAATATCCAATACTCCCTGGATGCGGCCATCGTCGTCGTAGTTGGTCGCTCCGGGACGGATCAGTACCAATTGCGCCATGGCTGGATCGAACTCGACCCTCCACAACAGGGCACGCCCGCAGACCCGCAAGGCTCTCCCTCGCCGATCGCCCGCCGACCCGGCGGCGCGGACAGCACCAACCTCTGCTCTGTCAATCTTCGGGAGTGGATTGGCGATCCACCTCGACTGGTATCGTGCGGGCAGGGCCCGCCTCCTCTGCGCCCACTGACGATCCACCGCTGCGGCGGCCCAACGCGACGTGCCGCCCCCATGCGGTCGGTCTATTCGTTTCGGTCCGATCGATGGCTGTTATTGCCTTGAATCGTTCGGGCCGCAGATATCATCCCGCCGTCATTCCCTGCCCCTCCTTCCCCGGCTGCCTGCCGTTACGGGCCAGCTCACCGAGTCGCACGTGTCTTTCCTGGTAATCAGGGTAACCGAAGAAGGCCGTGCCCGCCACGAGCAGGTCCGCGCCTGCTTCTGCCGTTGCCCCTATGGTCTCCTCGTTGATCCCCCCGTCGATGGAGAGGACCAGTCCAGTGGGACGCAATCCCCGCAGGCGACGCAGCTTGCCCAAAGCCGCGGCGTCAAACTCCTGTCCTCCGAAACCGGGCATCACGCTCATGACCAAGACCTGGTCGCAGTCGTCGAGGTGCGACTCCAGCGCTGCAACCGGCGTGGGGGGGTTGAGCGAGAGGCCGGCCGCCACACCGCGCTGGCGGATCCGGGAAAGAATATCCCCCGGATCGGGGGAGCATTCAATATGGATCGTCAACGCGTCCGCTCCCGCGTCGCAGAAACGATCGATATAGCGGTCCGGCTCCTCGATCATCAGGTGGACGTCCAGTGGCAGGCGCGTAGCCCGGCGTGCAGCATCGAGAATGGGAAAGCCGAAGGAGATGTTGGGGACGAAGCGTCCGTCCATGACGTCCAGATGCAGTATCCGCACCCCCGCCTCCTCAGCGCGGGCGATTTCCTCGTTGAGCCGGCCGAAATCGCACGCCAGCAACGAAGGCGCGATCCAGGGCCCGTTGGCGGCCAGATCGGCAAAGGGCGAGCCGGACGACATGGCATTGGGTAGAAGCGTACCGAAGAAGGACGGATTAGCCGGCGGGCCGTTACGACGATGACTCCCGGAAGACGGGCCCGCAGCCCGTTCCAGAACCCCGTCCGCAGGCGATACAAGCGCACCCGCGCCGCCTTGTCTGCGGGGCGACGCGTATTCATTCCTGCCCTTCTCGATCGGGGCCTGCCAGACGTCCCCGCTCTGCCCCGTATTGTAACATCGCGGGAAAGGGGCGTCACTGCCATTACTCCGGGGGTGTCGTATACCGGTCGCTTCGGCGGACAGGTTTATTATCAGCAATGAGGAGGCGCGGTGGCAGGGGCCGTAGGATTCGCAATCTGGAGAGAGCGGGGAGGATGGAGAGGTCGCGGCGGCTCCCCTCCGGGAAGATGAGTGCGATTGCTGCCGCACCGCTGCAGCGGCTTTGCAGGAGTGCTTCAGGCCGGTACGCGCGCGCCGCGGAGCCCGCCGATGCTTCCGATTCCTCGCCCTGGCTCCCTTCCGGCCGAATCGCCTATAATGCCACGCACCTGCCCGTACGTGCAAAACGCGGCGGACGTTTGTGGGGGGGCGAGGGCTACCCGCCACCACCTTCCGAATCCTCGGGGAATCATGCCCGCGGCGAACTGCCACGAAGTGGGCGGCGTAACGTAAGCGGATGGGAAATATTCGCACCCGGGCGCGGTGCGGGCCGTGACCGTCTTGCACGCGGCAGCGGGCCGGCGAAAGGCGGTTGCCCGCCTGAAGGGGAGTAGCTCCAAGGGAGGAAGGCACGAGGACATGATCGATCAACGCCCCCAGCCACCGAAGCTCTTCACCGTCGAGGAGGCCAACACGACCCTGCCGCTGGTCCGCGCCATCGTCTCCGATCTGGTCCGCTTGGCGCGCGAGGTGGTCGAACGGCGGCAGCGGCTGTCGTTGCTCTCCACCGGTCGCGATGCCCAGATCAGGGACTTCTACAGCGAGGAGCTGGAACAGATCGAAGAAGAGCTCGATAAGGACTCGCGGCGTCTGCAGGGGTACGTCGAAGAGCTGCGCGAGTTGGGGGTCGAGCCCAAGAGCGCCACGGACGGCCTGGTGGACTTCCCCACGATCATCGAAGGCCGCATGGCCTACCTGTGCTGGAAGTTCGGCGAACCGGAGATCCGCTTCTGGCACGACGTCGAGAGCGGCTATCGAGGCCGCCGCCCCCTGCCGACCCACCTCATGGCAGGCTCCTGCCACCAACAAGGCGGCGAGTCGGAGTGACGGGAAATAAACGGGGATGGAGGCCGTCTGCCGGGGGCGATCCGCCCGTCCGTGATCGGCGTTTAGGCTCGAAAACGCATCCCGTGCCGATCCCCCCGGCGAAAACCCCGTGCCACGCTACACCGTGAACCCTCTTGAGAAGGAGAGGGGGCGGCCCTTCCGGACGAAAAAGATGGAAGAGGGAACGCCTTCTCTTCCGTCGGTTTCCTCTGGCTCGGTCTTCTCGACCGTAATCTTATACCCCTCCCCTTCTCCGTTTTCCTCCTGTTCAAGGGAAAAACGACGAGGGAGCGAGCACCTTGCCCACCTTTCTCGAACAGGAGGGCGCGGAGGGAACGGAGCGAGTGAGGGAGAGAAGCGTGTCGCCAATGAGTTGCCAAGATGGTCCTCGACTTCTATGTCCCTTCTGCGCCCTCCTGTCCAGAACGGGTCGTCGATTGGAGGTGGTTGTGGCTTGAACAGGAGGGCACGGAGAACACAGAGAGGGTAGCGGAGCTGAAATGACCCGCTGCAGGGCGTCGCCGCCTGGCACTCTCCTTCGTCTCTCCCCCGATCTCGGCTCTCTCTTGTACCGCCGCTCTCCCCATGAAGCGAGAGCGTCAGCTACGGTTCACGGCGTAGAGTGCCACTCGTCCGGCCCTTACGGCCACTCCAGCGCGGGGGGCCTTGCTGCTATCGCCGGCGGAGCTTAACTTAGCGGCTCCGCACCCGGGCCGGGCCCGCCGGCGACACGGCGCCCCGCCGCTGCGCAGCCGGCGGAATTCCCGAGTGCGAGCCAGCGCCCCTCCTTCTCCGGAGCCGAACCGTGGACTACCGGCGGATCATCCCCTGCCTCGACGTAAAAGACGGCCGCCTGGTCAAAGGCGTCAACTTCGTCAACCTCCGCGACGTCGGCGACCCTGCGGAGAACGCCGCCGTCTACAGCGAGGCGGGGGCCGACGAACTGGTATTCCTGGACATCACCGCCTCGGCGGAGAACCGCGCCACCATGCTCGATGCCGTGCGGCGGACGGTGGCCCGCATCGCCGTCCCCCTCACCGTCGGCGGCGGGATCCGCAGCGCGGAGGACGCGGCCGCCCTCTTCGACGCCGGCGCGTCCAAGGTCTCCATCAACACCGCCGCCGTGCGCCGGCCCGAGCTGGTCGGCGAGATCGCCGGCCGCTTCGGCCCCGAGCGGCTCACCGTGGCCATCGACACCCGCCGCTCCGCCGATCTCCCCTCGGGCTTCGAGGTCGTCGTCCGCGGCGGTACCGAGGGCACCGGCCGCGACGCCGTCGCCTGGGCCCGCGAGGTGGTGGAACGGGGCGCGGGCGCCATCCTCCCCACGAGCATGGACACCGACGGCCGCCAGACCGGCTACGACGTCCCCATGACCCGCGCCGTCGCCGATGCCGTGGACGTCCCCGTGATCGCCTCCGGCGGCGCGGGAACGCTGGAGCACCTCCACGAGGCCATCGTCGAGGGCCACGCCGACGCCGTGCTGGTGGCCTCGATCGTCCACTTCGGCACCTTCACCATCGCCCAGATGAAGGACTACCTCGCCGAGCGCGGCCTCCCGGTCCGCCGCTCCGCATAGCTGCCCAGCCGCTCCTCATCGGTCGCGGGCACGGAGGCGTCCTTTCCTCGGGCGAAATCTCGTGCCCCGAGATGGGTTCCTTGCTGCTCATCCCCTCAGAGAACACGAAATTCGGCTTCCTGTACACCGCTGCTAGCCCTTGTTTTACCTGCGCCCGGGCGGCGGCAGCCCACGCAGCGGGGTTGGGCGGGCCCATCCGCTCGCAGCGTCTCCCAGGGGCGGCGATCATCGGGTCGGGTTCGCCCGCCATATGCAAGTCGATGCCGTATGCGAATCCATTTTCCAGTTGCGTTAAGTAACCCTGGAAGCTGTGCCGCGCAGCCCGGCCGTCGAGCGATTACAATGCACCGTGCACCCCGCGCACCAGCCAAGCGATCGCGTGCGCCGTGGGCGACGGACGACGCCGGGACCTTCCTCCTGCCCCGCCCGGAGGCCGGGGAAGCCGGCCGGATCGACTTCGAACTACGGGAGCCGAAAGCAATGCGCACCTCTTGGCCGCTAGTGATCGCGGGCGTCCTCTGCTTCTGTCAGGCGGCGGCGGCGCGGGACGTTTTCGTCGACAACCGCGCCGGCGACGATCGTTTTCTGGGCCGCCAGCCGGTGGCGACCGGCGACGGCTCCGGGCCGGTGCGAAGCATCGGCCGGGCGGTGAAGCTCGCCCGGCCGGGCGACCGCATCGTGATCGCCAACACGGGCGTCCCCTATCGGGAGAGCTTTTCGCTGGTGGCTGGGGCCTTCCGCAGCAGCCCCGAGGTGCCGATGGTGATCCTGGGCAACGGCGCCGTCCTCGACGGCACGGCCGAGGTCCCCCGCGCCGCCTGGCGGCATTACGAGGGCGACGTCTACCGCTTCCGCCCCCCGCGGGTCGGTCACCAGCAACTCATTCTGGACGACCGCCCCGCCACCCGCGTCCCGGCCGAACCCGCC
>SLBP01000129.1:0-42579 GCA_007126245.1 Planctomycetales bacterium | reverse complement strand
GGCCAGTGTCGGGGCAAAGAAAACCGGGCCGTCACGATGGGACCACGGGGGCTCGGGGGGGCCAGCTACGCGCAGCGGTTAGGGGGTATCGTTGTAACCTGCTGTCTCAAAAAAGGTTGTGGAGATGACGCGGTTCGGCGACTCCTTGCAACCGCGCTCGTCCCCGTTACAATGGGGCGATTGATTGCCGCGGGAATCGACCTTGCCGCTGCGGGGATTTCTCGCTATTGTCCCACCGCCTTTCCGCTAGTCCGCGTGAATCGAAACGACACGAACGCGTTACGCCGTCTTCGCGGTCGCCGACGCGCGATGGCGGCCTTAGCAGGAATCGTGTTACTGGCTCCCTTCGTGGTTGTCGGCCGGCTGGCGCCGAGCCGCCAGGGCTATGGAACCCATCAGCAGTTGGGGCTGCCGCCCTGCACGTTCCGGGCGCTGTTCCGCCGGCCATGCCCGAGTTGTGGGGCGACAACGGCTTGGGCGTCGTTCGTTCGCGGCGACTTGTCCGGAGCGGTGCGTGCCCACGCCAGCGCCACGCTGGCAGCCGCGCTGGCGGTTGGCGCCGCCGGTTGGCTGCTGCTTTCGGCGCTGGCGGGAAGGTGGCTGGTGCGGCCTCCCAACGAAACCGGGACGGCGGTGGCCGTCTCCGTCGTGTTGGCGACGGCGGTGCTGGAATGGCTGGTGCGATTGACGATCGCCTGGTGAGACGGCGCCACGGATGCGGACAACCTCTCCCACGGCTTTGCGAGGAACGACCATGGAGCGAGTCGGTCTGAAGCACGGATTGCAGCGCGCGGGCTTGGTGGCGGCCACGGCCGCGGCTCTGGCGGCGCTGGCCTCAATCTCCGGCTGCACGGGCGCCTTGACCACTGCCGGCTACTTGATGGGCGCTCACGAAGTCAAGGCCAAGTACAACGGCTTCAGAGACAAGCGCGTTGCCGTGGTCTGCCGCCCCCTGGTGGAGTTGCACTACCGCAACTCGACGGCGGGCAAGGAGCTCGCCCGCCAGATCGGCGGCCAGCTCCGCAGCAACGTGCGGCGCTGCGAGGTCGTCGACTACCGTCGCGTCGATGAATGGGTCGACGAGAATACCTGGAACGAATACCTCGAAGTCGGCCGCGCCCTGAACGCCGATCTGGTGCTGGGCATCGACCTGGAGCACTTCGACATCTACCAAGGCCAAACCCTCTACCAGGGGAAGGCCTTCGCAACGATCAGAGTCTTCGACTGCGAGAGCGGCGAGCTGGTCTTCGAAGACTACGTCGAATCGGTCTTTCCGCGAAACTCCGCCGTCCCCACGGCCGATATGGCCGAGTCCCAGTTCCGCCGCCGCTACGTCGGTGTGCTCGCCGATCAGGTCGCGCGCCTCTTCTACGCCCACGAGCCGCACGTCAACTTCGCCCAGGACGCTACCATCATCCGCTGATCGTCCGCTGAGGTGCCCTGCGGAAAACTGCGGTCGCTTGTGCTACAATCGGAGCAGCTGTGGCGGCGGAGGCCCCACGGCGGGGGGCACTGGCACAATCCTGCGGTACGCAGCAAGAGGAGCGGATTGATGGGCGGTTTCCGCGCGAAAGGCGTTCTGGCAGCAGTGGGACTTGGTCTACTTGCCGGTCTGCTGGCCGGTCCGGCCGCCGCCGAGCGGCCCGAATCGGCACCGGCCTCCCTGGACCCCGATCACCCGATGCGGTCCCTGCTCGATGCCCCGCTGTTGTTCGTGAAGCGGCACTCCTACACCGGCATCCACATTTACGACACCTTCTACAAGTGGCCCCCCGGCGGGGGAGGCATCTACGTACTGGAGAACCCTGCCGCCCCCCGCGAACAGTGGCGGATCCGCCCGGTCATCGATCCCACCACGCCCGATACCCTCGGCGAAGGCGTCTACAGCTACCCCAACCTCTCCTACGACGCCACCCGGCTCCTCTTCTGTTTCAAGGGAGAGCCCGACGGGAACACGAGCGTCTATGAGATCGGCATCGATGGCAGCGGCCTTCGCCAGCTCACCGATCCTGAGCCGTACTGCGAGATCTACCAGGGGAGCCTGGGCGGCCAGCACGACGTCGCCCCGGCGTATCTCCCCGACGGGCGGATCGTCTTCCTCTCCACGCGTCCCAGCGGGCTGGTCCCCTGCAACAACACGGGCGTGGCCATCCTCCACGTGATGAACGCCGACGGCACGGACATCCACCCCATCTCGGTGAACAACGTCAACGAATTCGACCCCGCCGTGCTCCCCGACGGCCGCATCCTCTTCGGACGCTGGGAGTACATCGACAAGAACGCCCTCACGATCCAGTCGCTCTGGACCGTCAACCCCGACGGCACCAACGAGACGGCCTTCTACGCGAACAACATGGTCTTCCCCGAGGCCATCCTCGATGCCCGCCCCGTCCCCGGCTCGCACCTGGTCGTGGGCACCTTCGCCAAGCACAATGCCCCGCCGCGAGGCTCGATCGCCATGGTCGATCCCCATCGCGGCAAGAATGCTGTGGAAGCGATCTACAACTTCGAGCACCCCGATAACCCCCTCATCGATACGGGCGAATCCCGCTCCCCGTGGCCCATCAACGAAGACGTGGTCCTCTTCAGCGGCCGGCCGGAGGGGCACACGCGGAACGTCCTGGAGATGATCGACCGTGCCGGCCGCCGCGTGGTGATCCACTCCGATCCGGAGATCTGCCTCCACTCCCCCATGCTCGTCAAGCCGCAACCGGTTCCGCCGGTCCTGCCGGCCATGACGGATCGCACCGCCACCACGGGCAACTTCTTCGTGCAGGACCTCTACGAGGGGCTCGAGGGCGTCGCCCGGGGCGAAGTCACCCACCTGCGGGTCATCGAGGAGACCTCCCGGGTCTCTCCGGCCCACCCCGGCGGCAACCCCTACAACCAGACCTTCCTGATCAGCGGCGCCCTGGGCTGGAGCGCCAAGAACTTCCTGGGGGTGGTGCCCGTCGACGAAGACGGCTCCGCGTATTTCGAGGTCCCCGCCGGGCGGGCCGTCTACCTCCAGGCCCTCGATGCCGAGGGCCGGCTGGTGCAGAGCATGAGGACCTTCGTCCAGGCGGCGCCGGGGACGACCCGCTCCTGCGTGGGCTGCCACGAACACAAGTCCTCCACCCCCTTGAGCGGCGAGTTCGCCGCTGCCCTCACCCGCGAGCCCAGCCAGCTCGAGCCGGAAAGCTGGGGGAGCGGCCTGATCGACTACCCGAGCATGGTGCAGCCGATCTTCGACAAGCACTGCGCCGCGTGCCACGGCGGCGAGGAGGGCTTCGGCGCCGGCATCGACCTGACGGGCGGCTGGACGGAGCACTTCAGCATCAGCTACGAGAACCTGACCACCCGCCGCGAGACCCAGCTCATCGCCGACTGGATCGC
Source organism: Planctomycetales bacterium (assembly GCA_007126245.1). GTDB lineage: Bacteria > Planctomycetota > Planctomycetia > Pirellulales > Thermoguttaceae > SKOZ01. The sequence continues at coordinate 39,204 of SLBP01000129.1, read as the reverse complement.
GGGCATCGACTGCATGAACGGCACGGCCTTCTATTCCTCGGAGATCTTCCCGCCCCGCAGCCACGGTTCGGGAGCCGCGCCGCTGGCCGACGTCCTCGTCGATCGGCATCCCGAGCTCTCCCGCGCCGAGCGGGACCTGCTCATGGCCTGGATCGATACCAACGGCATCTACTACGGCACCTGGGACTACACGGACCACGGCCACGTGGCCCACGGCTGGGGCGAGGCACGCGAGGCCCTCATCGCCGAGATGCACGCCGCCGGCTGCATGGAGTGCCACGGGGAGAACGGTCGCCCCATCTACTTCGAAGCCGACTGGTTCAACCTCCGCGAGCCCGAGCACAGCCGCATCCTCCGCGCCCCGCTCGCCGAAGGGGGCGAGGGCTTCGGCGCCGCCCTGTGCCGCAACCGCAAGATCGACCCGCGGCAGCAGCGCGTCCGCCTGCTGCGCAACGGCTATGCCCACGCGGTCCTGCCGGTCGAGGCCTACGCCCCGGAGCCGTTCCTCCCGCCGGACCGCAGCGGCGAGCCGGTGATCAGCTTCGCCTCGACCGAAGACCCCCACTACCAGGCGATGCTCGACATCATCCGCCGCGCCCAGCAGCAGGCACTGGCCGCGCCGCGGGTGGACATGCCCGGCGCTGAGGTGATCCCCGGAGCCTTCCGCCAGTTCATCCCCCCGCCACTGCCGGAAGTCGCCCCGCCGCTTTCCGCCAGCGTTGACGCTGACGGGCTGGTCCGGCTGAGCTGGGAGCAGTCGGCCGCCATCCTGGGCCTGGGGGCGGAGGTCCACCGCAGCACGGAGCCCGACTTCGAGCCCAACCCCACTACCATGCTGGCGGAGACGCCGCGGTTCGAGTTCCTCGACGGGGCGGCCCCCGCGGGTGAGCAGCACTATGCGCTGGTCCTCTACCGCTCGTGGGCGCGGAGCCGCCCGGCGCACGTGAGCATCACCGTACCCGAGCCGGCCCCGCCGGCGGCGCCCCAACGGGTCGCGGCCGCCACGGCCCCCCACGCCGTGGCGCTCCGTTGGGATTGGCCGGCAGGGTCGCGCCTCGCCTACCACGTCGAGCGGGCCCGGTCGCCCGAGGGGCCTTTCGAACGCCTCACCGAGGAGCCGCTCCGCGGCGCGAACTACCTCGACGGCAATCTGGAGGTGGAGACGCCCTATTGGTACGTGGTGCGGGCGGTGAGCGCCCGCGGCGTCGTCGGGCCGCCGAGCGCGGCGGTCGAAGGCCGGGCACAGAAAGTCGAGGGCCCCGCCTTCGTGGCCCCGCTCGACGAGGACCTCGGCGGGCTCCTCCACGACGAGGAGCTGCTGCCCGGCCAGGCGCACGGCTCCGCCCGCATCACCGACGGCGCCCTCGACCTCACCTCCGGCGGCCACGTCACCTTCCCGAACCGTCCCGAGTTCCACCTCGCCCAGCCCTTCTCGGTGGTCTGCTGGGTGTGGCTGGACGAACCGGGACAGATGCCCGTGACCGTAAGCTGCGGGCATTGGCGACAGGCCGGCTGGTTCCTGCAGAACCTCGGCGGCCGCTGGCGGTGGCACGTGGGGGGCATCGACTGCGACGGCGGCCAGGTCCAGACCGGCCGCTGGGTCCACCTCGCCGCCAGCTACGACGGCCGCATGGCCCGCCTCTACCAGGACGGCAGCCTCGTCGGCGAGCAGGCCGGCGCCGCCAACCGCGCGCCCTTCACCGGCCCCCTGCACGTGGGTCAGTACAGCGCCGGTCCCAACCCCGACTTCCAGACCACCGGCCGCATCCGCGGCCTGGCGCTCTACCAGCGCCCCCTCACCGCCGCGGAGTTGGCCATCTCCAGCGACTGATACATTCTCTTCGCTGGCAACTGGTTCGGGGGTTGATGGCCACAGCAGGGGAGGGGTGCTGTTCTTTCCTCCCGGGTAGGCGGTAGAATGACCGGGCTCTGTTCCCGGAGGCTCGTGCGCCACTTGGGCACGCCACAGGGCCCAGGAACGGCGGGGGGCGCTCTTGCTCTCTCCGTGCCGTTCCGGGTAGTCCGCGGGGACGAGCTTCCAATGGTGGTATGGGTGCGGCTTTATGTTATCTAAGTTGCCTATTCCTCCGATTCTCTTGCCGAGTTTGCCGTTCGGAGGGAGTCGGCAAACCCGGCACAGGGGCGTGTTGGTTGCATCCGAGAAGTGTGGGGAGTATTCTCTGGAGCAGCAGCGATGGACTGGAGAAGGTGGGTGGGCGGGACGGCGTCCAGAGACAACGGAGCCACGGCTTGGTTCGACGTGACGCGTCTCCCTTCCCCGCGGAAGCTTTTCCAACCTGCCGTCCGGCCGTTCACCGATTGGTGGCTGCCTGCGATTGCTGGTGGGACATGACGGATCGCGCCGGAATAGTTTGGATGCTGCAGCAACGGGCATCTTCGGTCTCGAGGCCGGACTTGTGCGATGAACCGAGGCTTGCGATGTTCGAACCCACCGTGACGCTCACCACTGCCGACACGACCATGATGGGGCTGCTCGAGCGCCAAGCTCGAGAGCGGAGAGACCTCCCCGCCTATATCTTTCGGGGGGATGATGGCAGCGAGCGGTCCCTCACCTTTGGAGAGCTCTCGCAACGGGCCCGGGCAGTCGCCTCCGTACTGCAAGGGGTGGCCGGCGTCGGGGATAGGGCGCTGCTGATTTTTCCTCCGGGTCTGGACTTTATCGCCGCCCTCTTCGGCTGCATTCATGCCGGGGTACTTGCCGTCCCCGCCACCTTTCCGAAACCCAATCGCCCCGCCTCCCGTTTGGCGGCCATTGCCGCCGACTGTGAGGCGCGGATGGTGCTCACGACCAGTCCCTCCCTGGCGGCGCTCCAGAAGCACCGCGCGTCGCCGGAACTCGCGCATCTCGAATGGCTGGCCGTTGACGAAATTGCCGACGAACAAGCGGCGCGATGGACGTCTCCCGCCTTGAAGGGCAACGACCTCGTCTTTCTCCAATACACTTCGGGATCAACCGATGCCCCCAAGGGCGTCATGGTTTCGCACAGCAACCTCCTGCACAACCTGGAGGCGATCCGCCGGGGATTCGCCCTGCCGCAGGCGGCGCCGGGCGAATCGGCGGGCACGGGGGTTTCATGGCTGCCGGCCTACCACGACATGGGCCTGATCGGCGGCATTTTGGAGTCGTTGTACGTAGGCGGACGAAGCGTCCTTTTCCCGCCGACGAGCTTTCTCCGGAAGCCGGCCCGGTGGCTCAGAGCGATCGGCGAGTACGGCGCTTCGGTGAGCGGAGCACCGAACTTCGCCTTCGAGCTGTGCGTGCAGAAGGTGTCCTCGCGCGAGATGGAGGGGCTGGACCTGAGCAGTTGGGAGGTGGCGTTCTGCGGGGCGGAGCCGATCGCTGCCGATACGCTGGAGCGGTTCGCGGAGACGTTCGCGCCTTGCGGCTTTCGGCCGGATGCCTTCTACTGTTGCTACGGGCTGGCGGAGGCCACGCTCCTGGCTTCGGGTGGGTGCGGACCCTCCGCGCCGGTAATACGGGGCTTTCGGCGCCGTGCCCTCTCGCGCGGCGAGGCGGTTCCTTGTGGCGAGCAAACGCATTCGGACGAACAGCAGTTGGTCGGGTGCGGGGGGCGACTCTTGGAACAAGAGATCGTCATCGTCGATCCCGAGACCGGTCAGCCCGTGGAACCCAGGCGGGTGGGGGAGATCTGGTTGCGAGGTCCTCACGTGTCGCGAGGCTACTGGGGCCGCGAGGAGGAGAACGCCGCAACGTTCGCGGCGCGTTTTCCCGGCGACGAGGGGGGAGGTTATCTGCGGACCGGCGACTTGGGCTTCTTGCTGGAAGGCGAGCTCTACGTCGCCGGCCGCCTGAAAGACGTCTTGATCATCCGTGGTCGCAATCACTATCCCCATGACATCGAACATACGGTGACTGGGGCCCACCCGGCGTTGACCTCCGGGGCCGGCGCGGCCCTGGCGGTCTCCGTGAACGGCCAGGAGTGCCTGGTGATCGTCCAGGAGGTGGACCGCCACGCGGCAACCGATGTTGATGCGATCTTCCGCAGCATCCGCCGCGAGGTCACGGCCGAGCACGAAGTCGACGTCTTCGCCATCGTACTGATCCGCCGGGCGAGCCTCCCCCGCACCACCAGCGGCAAGGTGCAGCGATTCCTGTGCCGGGAGCAGTATCTGAGCGGCACCTTGAAGGTGGTTGCCGCCTGGACTCGCCACGAATCGGGACCGCCTCCGGCCGGCACGCACTCTTCATCCAGCAGCGAGGCGGCGGAGCCGGAAGACTCCCGGCCGGCTCAGGAAACACGCTCGTGGAAGCTTCCTGCACTCCTCCCGCACCACTTCGAGCCGGGGGCGCGGCAACTCACGGAGCTGGAGGTGGACCAGTTGGCCAGGCGGATCGAAGCGGCCTTGCTGGAATGGCTGGTCCGGCAAGGTGGCGTGCCGGAGGCAGAACTGGATCCGCGTCGCCCCTTTGCCGAGTACGGCGTCGATTCGCTGGCCGCCGTGGAGCTGATCCAGCAGCTCCAAGACACCCTCCAGGTGCGGCTCACGGCGATGATGGCCTGGAACTACCCGACGCCGGCCGCCATGGCCGCCTACCTGGCGCGCCGTGTGGGCAACCCCAACGCAGACGAGCCTGCCGAGGAAATGGCGGCCGACGAATCGACGGGTTTCGAGGCCCTGCTCCGCGAGGTCGAGAGTCTCGACGACCGGGCTGCAGAGGCCGCTCTAGAGCGCTCCAACGGCCGGCCTCCGCACCCCTTGCTGCAAGGTGACGGCGAGGACGAGCGCGAAGGATCTGCTCCTCGCGCCGCCATCGGTCCTAGTGCCCTGCCCGCCCCCGACAAACCTGCCGATGGCTGAGGCGGGAGGATCCATGACGCTCCCTGCAGAGCAGCGCCACCCGAACTTCCTCGGCTGGCGCGTCGTGGCGGGCGGATTCGTCGCCCTGCTCGTGGCCGGGGGCATCGGCATGTTCAGCTTTTCGGTCTTCGTGATCCCTTTCGAAGAGACCTTCGGGTGGTCGCGGACGGCGGTCTCGGGGGCGGCAGCATTGTGGGCCGTGGTCTTCGGCTTCAGCGGTCCGCTGGTGGGGGCATGCGTGGAGCGGTACGGGGCGCGGGGGACGATGCTCGGCGGCGCCGCCATCGCCGGATTGACCTACTGGCTGATGGCCCTCGTCTCCCATCTGGCGGCGTTCTACCTCCTTATGGCGATCAGCGGTGCCGGCACAGCGGCCTGCACCACCGTTCCCGTACAAACGGTTGTTTCCCACTGGTTCCGGCGATTCCGGGGGCGTGCCTTGGGAGTCGCACTGCTGGGATTCGGCTTCGGCGGCCTCGTCACCCCTCCTTTGGCAAATGCCATCGTCGTTCGATTCGATTGGCAGACGGCATTCCACGTAGGTGCGGCGCTGATGTGGTTGGTCGTGATGCCGGCAATAGGATGGAGCATCCGCACGCGTCCCTCCGACGTCGGCCAGTTTCCAGATGGGCTTTCCCTCCCCGACCACGAAAGCAACCTCCACCACCTCCACACCGGATTGACGCTCCGCGCAGCCGCCCGCACGGCGTCGTTCTGGCAGCTCTTTGCGATCCAGTCGCTGTTTCTCTTCGGATCGGCCGCCCTGAGCCTCCACTTCATCGCCTGGGCCGATGACCAGGGAATCCCTTCGCAACGAGCTGCCAATGTCCTCGGACTGGCCGTGGGAATGAGCATTGTCAGTCGCATCCTTTTCGGATGGCTGGGAGATCGTTGGAATCCCGGCCGGCTCCTGGCCGCCACGGCGGCCTCGATGGCGGCAGCAGTGGCACTGGTTATCCTGGAGGGCTCCCATTGGGGGCCAACCCTGGGCGGTTTCGCAGTCCTGTACGGCTTGGGAATGGGAGGGATCGGTGTCTTGCTGCCGATCGTGGTGGGACAGTGTTTCGGCACGCGGCATTTTGGACGTATCATGGGTGCTGTCCTCAGCGGCTTTGCCCCCGGAGCCATCCTGGGGCCGCTCGCGGCGGGTATCGTCCGCGACCGGAGCGGCAGCTACGAGGTGGCTCTGGCGCTGTGCGGTGCGGCCTTTCTCCTCTGCGCCCTGGCGGCGTTGGCAATCCGCTTCCCGTACGAGGACGCCGCCTGCTCGAGGACCGTCGGCTACTGCGCCCTTTACCCGAGGGCCACCCCCGGCCCAGACCTGCACGAGAAGACGACGAAGGCACCACGGTGAGGGATCGACGCGATAACAGACGAACCGAGCCGGCGATCACGACCAGCCGCAACGATCAGCGAAGCAGCACCCTGGTGTTCGCTCCGCGGCCGATGGAGGGGGTCCGCCTCTGGCTCTGTTGTTTCCCCTCGGCCGGCAGCGGCCCGGCTCCCTTTGTCCGCTTGGCTTCATACCTCCCCGAGTCCATCGGGTTGGTGGGAGTATGCCTGCCGGGTCGCGGCCATCGCCTTGCCGAGCCCCCCCTTGCGACCGTGCCGGCCATGGCGGAAGAGGCGGCGGCGGCGCTTGAGGCGTTGCTCGACCGACCCTTGGCCTTCTTCGGCCACAGCCTGGGCGCCCTGGTGGCCTTCGAGGCGGCTCACGCGCTGCGCCGCCGGCGGGAGGCTGAGCCGGTGGCCTTCTGCACCGCGGCCGCCCCGCCACCCCAACTCGCCGGCCGTGGCGAGCCGATAGCCCACCTGCCGGACGACGCCTTCCTGGCCGCGGTGCAGACGCGCTACGGCGGCCTGGACGAAGCACTCGCCGGCGATGCCGAATGGCTCGCCGTGTTGCTCCCCGCGCTCCGCGCGGATATGTTGGCCTTGGAGTCCTACCGCCACGGGCTGGAGCCGCCGCTGCGCTGTGGCATCCTGGCGCTGGCCGGCGACGCCGACACCTCTGCCTCGGCGGCAGCGGCCGTGGGCTGGCGCGAGCACACTTGGGCGCCGTTCACCCTGCAACTCGTCCCCGGTGGACACTTTTTCGTACATAAGCGCACGGCAGCGGTCGCACGCGTGATCACCCGATGGCTGGTTCGGGAAGCCGGCGATGTGCCGGGGCTCGCCTCCGAATCGGCCCAGCCACCCCCACGGTGAGACCAACAAGAATTCCCATCATGGAGCGGAACCGCCACCTCCGTTGGTTCGTCGCCAGCACCGTGCTGGTCGTGGTGGCACTGCCGTTTGTGGGATGGGGGGCCAAGGAAGCCACGGAGAACATCTACAACTCCCCGCCCACCTGGGTGCCGGAGGATTTTCCCCAGCGGCGCCTCTACGAGGCATTTCTTGCCGAGTTCGAGGGGAACGACGTCGTCGTCCTCGCCTGGGACGGGTGTACGGTCGATGACCCGCGGCTGGCCGAGCTGGAAGCGGCCCTGCTGGCGGCGCAAGAGGAACGGGCGGCTGCGGGAAGGGAGCGGCTCTATGCGCGGGCGATGAGCGGCCACTCGGCCCTGCGGAGGCTCATGGACCACCCCATCGAGCTCTCGCGGGAGGCGGCTTTGGCGCGCCTCAGGGGAGTCCTCGTGGGACCGGACGGAGCGACCAGTTGCCTGATAGCGCTGCCTACCCTCTACGGCGCCTACCACCGCGAGGAGGCCCTCGATGCGCTGCTCGGCCTGGCCGAGAGGATCGTGAAAATCGATCGGCGGGAGATGTACCTGGTGGGGCCTCCCGTCGACGGCTACGTCATCGACCTGGAGAGCATGGAGTCGCTCCGCTTTTATACGATCCCCTCGATGGCCGTGTCGCTGCTTCTCTGTTGGCTCTTCCTCCGCTCCGTCCCGCTGACGGCGGCGGTCTTCGCCGTGGCTTCGGTGGGAGGCATGTTCGCCCTGGCGCTGGTCCATTACAGCGGCCAGCAAATGAACGCCGTACTCATCGTGCTCTCGCCGCTGGTCTTCGTGGTGACCGTCTCCGGCGGAGTTCACCTCGTCAACTACTATTACGAAGCGGTGCGCCAGCACGGACCGGAGGGCGCCGCCGCGCGGGCCCTGCAAGCCGGGTGGCTTCCCTGCACCCTGGCCGCCGTGACCACCGCCGTCGGGCTCGGGTCGCTGAGCGTCAGCCGCCTGGAGCCGATCACCGCCTTCGCCCTGATTTCCGCCGCGGGAGTACTTTCCTCGGTGGGCCTCCTTCTCTTGGTGATGCCGGGCGCCATGGAACTGGCCGGGCCCCCGCGGAGGGCAGCATCGCGCCATCCCGTGGATGCCCCGCGCTCGAGAAACGCGCTGCGCCGTTGGCCGGAACTGCTGGCGGGACAGATTTGCCGGCGGCCCCTCCTCTGGATCGCCCTCAGCCTGGGAGTGATCGCCGTAAGCGGCTGGGGGCTACGCTTCCTGCACGTCTCGGTGAACGTCCGCGGGCTGTTCGTGGGGGAGAGCCGGATCGTCCGCGATTACCAGTGGTTCGAGTCCCACATTGGGCCCATGGTGCCCGTGGAGGTGGTGCTGCACTTCGGTGCGGAGTGCCCGCTGGACGAAGTGCAGCGCCTCGAGCTGGTAAGCTGGGCGTCGTACGCCGTCAGGCAGATCGAAGGGGTCGAAGGCGTCGTCTCGGCGGCTACGCTCCTGCCGCCGATTCCCACGCGGTTCGTTGCGCGAACAGTGTTCCGCCACCGCCTCGAGGAGGGACTCGGCGAACTGGAAGGGGCGAACTATCTGTATGAAGATGGAACCCGCCAGTCCTGGCGGATCAGCGCCCGCGTCTCCGCCCTGGACGATCTCGACTACGGCCTCGTCCTCCAGCGTCTCGAAGAGCACGTGGAACCATTCCTGGCCGACCTTCCCGAAGGAATGGATGTGCGCGCGAGCTACACCGGCGTCATGTCGCTGGTCGACGAGGCGCAGCGGGCGCTGCTCCACGACTTGACGGCCAGCTTTCTGACGGCGCTCTTCGTCATCGGTGCCGTGCTCGTGCTGGTGACGCGGAGCCTGACTTTGGGAACCCTGGCGATGCTCCCCAACCTGCTTCCGGCTACCGTGGTATTCGGAACCATGGGGTGGCGGGGCACCCCCGTGGACATCGGCTCGATGATGACCGCGAGCGTGGGGTTGGGGTTCTGTGTCGATGGTACACTGCACTTTCTGAAGTGGTTCCGGCTCGAGCGGGACGCCGGGCGCTCGCCCGTCGAGGCGCTGGAAGTCTCTTACCGGCACTGCGGGCGGGCCCTGGTGCAGGCCGCGGCGATCTGCGGGCTGGGCCTGTTGGTCTTTGCGTACAGCGAGTTCGTTCCCACGCGGAGGTTTGCCTGGATCATGCTTTCCATCCTCACTCTCGGCCTGGCCGCCGACCTCGTGCTCCTGCCCGCCCTTCTGGCCAGCCCGCTCGGAGGTCTGTTTTTCCGTAGGCGAGCGAAGCGGCTGCCGGAATCGAGGGAAGGAGGCCCCACCCCCCAAATTGGTTCCGGCAAGGTTGAGCGCCTGACCGGCGCCCAAGAGACCCTCCTCATTCCCCTCTGGGCCCGCGCCCTGGAACACGACCAGGGTGATCCTATCCTCCGCGATCCCAAGGCCGTGGAGCTTCTCAGTACCATCGATTACCCCTTCGAGCGTTTCCGCGGTGGCGCCTCATCCCAGGTGGCCTGCTGCCTGCGGGCGGCGATCATCGACGGCTGGGTCCGCCGCCACCTCGAGGAGCACCCCGAAGGACCCGTGGTGGAGATCGGCGCCGGCCTGGACACCCGTTTCGACCGGCTGGACAACGACCGCGTCCGCTGGTTCGATCTCGATCTCGCCGGAGCCATGGCGCTCCGCCGGCGGTTCTTCCACGAGACTTCCCGTCGCACCTTCATCACCGGCTCCGTGATGGAGCCTCAATGGCTCTCCGCGGTGGAAGCGATTGGCGGCGGACCGCCCTTTTTCATAGCGGAGGGCGTATTGTATTACCTCCCGAAGGAGGAGGTGCGCGATCTGTTTTCCCGGTTGGCCGATCGCTTCCCTGGCTGCTGCCTCGCCTTCGACTGCCACTCGCCGTTGTCGCGGCTCTACTCGCAGCTCTTCGATCCCGTCCGCCGCACCGCCGGAAAGCTGCAATGGGGGGTCCGGCGGCCGGAGACAATCGCCGCATGGGATCCACGCTTCCGGGTGGAAGAGTCGATCGCCATCTGGGACACACCTCAGTATTGGCAGCGCTACCGCGGCCGGCTCCCCCGCGGGCTGCAAACCATGCTCCGCTGGTTTCCACCGTCGCGGCGGACGTACCGGATCGAGCGGGTACGCCTGGGACCACTCCCCGCGGCAGTTCCGTTGAAAAGCCGTTAATCTGTCTGACGGCACATCCCTGCAATCGCTTCGCGGAGCCGCTCAGCCAGGAAATCCGCGTTATCGGGAGCGAGCATCGTCCAGTGATTCCCTGGAGCATCGCCGACCACGAGGCCTGCGCCGAGCATCCCTTTCCAGCCCCGGTCGGGCGGCTCGAGAGCGGAACCCTCTCGGTCTGCGGCGCGGAATAGCAGGACGTTGGTATCGTGGTTCTCCGGCGTGACGCCGGTGGCCAGCCGGAGGTTCGCCTTGGCCACCGCCACGAAACGCCGCAGGGTGGCCGGCTCCACACTCACCGGCATCCCACCGGCGCGGCGCAGACACTCCGCCACGTACTCCAGCCGCGACGACGAATCAAGTGATTCCAGGGTGGCGCGGTCGGCCTCCGCCGCCACCCCCAAGAATTGGCGGCAGGCTTCCAAGAATTCGCCGAGGATCATTACCTCGTCGTCGCAATCGACCTGAAGCACGGTCGGCGCGTAGGTGTCGAACATCACCACCAGGCCCACTTCCTCCTGCTGCTTCCGCAAGGTGCCCGCCAACTCGTACGCCAGGATACCGCCCAGAGACCAGCCGGCGAGATAGAAGGGTCCCTGGGGCTGTACGGTACGGATGGCCGCTGCATATTCCGCGAGCATCTCCTCGCGGTTGCAGTGGGGCTCCAAGTCGCCTTGCAGGCCCCGGGCCTCCAGGGCAAAGGAGGCTTGCCGGGGACCGAGGCTGCGGGCCAGCGCCTGGTAGCAAAGGATGTTGCCGCCGGTGGGGTGGACGAAAAACAGGGGAGGCCCCTCGCCTTGCGGCTGCAAGGGAACGAGGGGCGACCAGGCAGTGGTCGCTCGCCCGGCCTCGATCAGGCTGGCCAGGTGTTCCACGGTGCTTTCCTGGACCATCGCGGAGAGGGGAACCTGGCAATCCAGTTCACCGGCCAAACGGCTGATCAAGGCGACCGCGGCCAGCGAGTGCCCCCCGAGTTCGAAGAAATCGTCGCGGACTCCCACTTTCTCCACACCGAGCACTTCCGACCAGATCGCCGCGATCTTCGCCTCCAGGGGCGTCCGCGGCGGCAGGTATTCTGCGGTGGTGGCCAACTGGCTGCGATCGGGAACCGGCAGCCGGTTGCGATCGACTTTGCCTGCCGGACTCCGGGGAATGGTGTCCAGGAAAACGAAGGCGGAGGGAATCATGTAGTCCGGTAGGCGCCGGGCAAGAGACCGCCGCAAATCGGTGGGATTCAACGCTCCGCGATCGTCGAGGACGAGATACGCCACCAGATGGGCCTGGTCGCCGTGGTCCTTGCGGACCACCGCAGCCGCTTGGACAACGCCTGGAACTGCGGCGAGCGCCGCTTCCACCTCCCCTAGCTCGACGCGGAATCCGCGGAGCTTCACCTGGTGATCACGGCGTCCTACGAACTCCAGCCGGCCGTCCCGACGCCAACGTGCCAGGTCGCCGGTGCGATAGAGGCGGGAACCTTGCTTTCCATCGAAGGGGTTGGAAATGAAGCGGTCGGCCGTAAGCTCGGGACGCTTCCAGTATCCCCGGGCAAGACCGGTTCCGCCGATGCAGAGTTCTCCGGGAACTCCGGCGGGTACGGGGTGCCCCTTGGAGTCGAGGATGTAGACCTGGGTATTTGCAATCGGTCGGCCGATGGATACCACACCCTTTCCGGCAAGCCCGTCTGCCGGGGTCACCTCTTCGCGAGTCGACCAGACCGTCGTCTCGGTGGGACCGTAGACGTTCCACAACTTACTGTCCCCGGCAAGGAGTCGCTCCGCCAAATCGCCGTCCATCGGTTCCCCGCCGCAGAGGAGCTTGAGGCCGCCATGGGGACGCCAACCAGATAGGAAGAGCATACGGAAGGTGGACGGTGTTCCCTGCACCATCGCTACCCCTTCCTTTTTGAGGATGTCAGCCAAGGCGGCCCCATCCTGAAGGTCGCCATTGGAAACGATCAGCGCTCGGGCTCCCACGCTCAGCGGCAGGAAAAGCTCCAGCACGGCAATGTCGAAAGAGATGGTCGTACTAGCCAGAATCGTCTCACCCGCACCGAGGCCCGGTTCCTGGGCAAAGGAGAGCAAGAAGTTGACAACCGCCCGATGGGGAATCATCACTCCCTTCGGGGTGCCTGTCGATCCGGACGTATAGATGAGGTATGCCAGATCCGCACCTCCGACCCGGCTGGGCGGGGGCGTGGCGGGTTGGGCTGCCACCTCGGCGGCGATTTCGTCCAGGCAGATCACCTCGGTCTCCGGCGGTGAAAAATGGTCGCACTGCGCCGCTTGTGACAGGATCGCGCCGAGGTCCCCATCGCTTGCCATTTGCTCCAGCCGTTCCGCGGGATACGAGGGATCGAGCGGTACATAGGCGGCCCCCGTCTTCAACACCGCCAGGAGGGCAACCACCATTTCGGCCGAACGTTCCAAGTAAATCCCCACACGATCACCCTCTCGGATCCCCCGTTCCCAGAGGAGACTTGCCAGGCGATTGGCCTTTTCGTCGAGGTTCTGGTAGGTAAGCGTCTCGCCGGCCCAAGAGACCGCCGCTGCCTCCGGAGTGCGGGCCACCTGGGCTTCGACCAAGTGATGAACACATTCGACGGGAGGGAGTTCCCGTTCAGTGGCATTCCACTCGCCGAGAAGCTGCTCCCGCTCGGAGCCGGCAAGCATGGGCAGCTCGGAAACGCGAAACCGCGAGTCATCGATGATACCACCGACCATAACCGTGAAGTGCTCAAGCATCCGTTCTATCGTCGAGGTGTCGAAAAGGTCGGTGTTGAAATTCAGGGAGAGCAGTACCTGTTCATCAGCCTCCGTCACCGTCAACGTCAGATCGAACATTGCTGTGGTCTCGTCGAGGGTAATCGCCTCGGCGCGGAGATCGCTGTTCTCCGCAGTGGTTCCCGCTTCCCCCATGAACATCGCCTTGACCTCGTCCTCCTGCCCGAGCTGGGTCCTTTGGGTGACGAACATGGTGTCGAACAGGGGGGAGCGAGAGGGGTCGCGGTGGGGCCGCAGCCGTTCCACGAGAAGCGGGAAGGGATAGTCCTGGTGGTCGAGGGCCGAGTGCATCCGCCGCCGGACCTGCTCGAGGAATTCCTCGAAGGACGGATCGCCGGTCAGGTCGCCACGAATGACGACAGGGTTCACGAAATATCCCATCAGGGGCGCGAACTCGGCGCGCGTGCGGCCCGAGCTGGGGGTCCCCACCAGGATCTCTTCCTGCCCCGAATAGCGATGGAGCAGCACCTGGTAGCCGGCCAGGAGGATCGTGTGCAGCGTCGCACCGGTCTGCGCGCTGAGGCGGCGGAGTCCCTCGGTGAGGGCGGCGTCGAAGCGGTGCGCCACCTGGGCTCCCTGGAAGGTCTTCAGCGGGGGGCGCGGGCGGTCGGTAGGGAGGTCGAGCACGGGGAATTCCCCGCCAAGCTCCTTCTGCCAGTACTGCCAATGCCGCTCCCCTTCCTCGCTGGCGAGCATCTCCGCCTGCCAGCGGGCGAAGTCCGTATACTGCAGTGGGAGGCTGGCCAGCGAGGCCGGTTCACTGCGGCGGGCCGCTTCGTAGAGCTGGCGGCATTCGTCCACGGAAGCCACCAGCGACCAGAAGTCGGCGGCGATGTGATGCACCACGTAGAGCAACACCCACGCCTCGGGTCCCCGCCGGAAGAGGCGTACGCGGAGCGGCGGCTCGGTTTCCAGGTCGAAAGGCTGGCGGACCGCCTCCAGGAATCGTGGCCAGAGAGTCTCTTCGCTCCACTCTGTGGCATCCTCGACCACCAAGGGCGGCGCCATGCTCTCATGGACCTTCTGCACCGGCCGCCCCTCACGGACGTTATAGGTGGTCCGCAGGATGGGATGGCGGTCGACCAGCGCGTCGAAAGTCTTCTCGAGGGCGACCGTGTCTAAGGCCCCCTCGATGCGGAGCGCGCCGTGAATATGGTAAGCGGCGCTCTCCGGCGCCAGGCGGTGAAGGAACCAGAGGGCACGTTGGCCGTAGGAGAGGGCATACTCTCCTGCGGCAGCAGCTCCACTCGCCACCGCCTCCACACCCGGCTCGGCACCCATCGCCTCGGCCACGAACGTGGCCAGAGACGTCACGCTCGGACCCTCCATGAAGCGGGCCATGGGCAGGGCCACCTTGAGCCGCGTCTCCATGGTGTTGCGCAGCTCGATGGCCATGAGCGAGTCGAGGCCCATCGTGTTCAGCGGCTGGTGCACGTCGAGGTCGGCCACGTCGAGACCCATGATCCTGGCGAGCTGCTCGGCGAAGAAGGCCAGGAGCATCGCCTCCCGTTCTTTGGGGGCCGCCTGTTGGAGCTCGCCCCGCAGTGCTTCGACCTCCGTGTCCTCCGCCGCCGGTTCGGCGGTCGGCGCCACCTCGGCCAGGAGGGGCGGCACCTCCCCTGTGCTCAGACGAAGGAGCTGCTCCCAGTGGACGTCCATCACTGCCGCCTGCGTCTGGTCCCGTTCCAAGAGGCCGCGGAGGATCTGCAGGCAGCGCTGCGGGTCCATCAGCGCCAAGCCCCGCGATTCCATCCCCTCGCCACGGTCGGCCTCGGCAGCCATCCCCGTCTCGGCCCAGGGGCCCCAGTTGACCGCGAGGGCAGGCAACCCCAGGCTCCGCCGGTAATGGGCCAGCCCATCGAGGAAGGCGTTGCCCGCGGCGTAGTTCCCCTGCCCCGGCGAGCCGAAAACGCAAGCGACCGAAGAGAAGAGAACGAACAGGTCGAGGGGCGCATCGCGGGTCGCCTCATGGAGGTGCCAGGCGCCCTGGACCTTGGGAAGCATGGGCCGGTCGAGCTGGTCCAGGCCCATGTCGAAAAGGACACCGTCGTCGAGCATCCCCGCGGCGTGGAAGATGCCGCGAAGCGGAGGGAACTGGGGGGGGATCGCCGCCAGCGCGGCGCGGAGCGAACTGCCGTCGGTAACGTCGCCCTGTACCGCCGCCACCGTCACGCCATGTGATTCCAGGGCGGCAATCGCTGCCGCCGCAGCGGGGTTAGGGGTGCGGCGGGCCAAGAGCACGATGTGCTGGGCGCCGGCCTCGGCGAGCCATTCCGCGATGCGAAGCCCCAACGCCCCGAGTCCCCCGGTGATGAGGTACGTGCCGTCCGCGCGGATTGCTCCCGGCGGCAAGCTTGCTTCGCCGGCGCCGGCCGGCTGCTCTTCGAGGGAGAGGACCACCTTGCCGATGTTCTTCCGTTGGGCCATGTAGCGGAAGGCTCCGACCGCTTCTTCCATGGGAAAGTCGGTCAGCGGCAGGGGCTGGTAGTCGCCCGACTCGAAGTGGCCCATCACTTCGGCAAACAGCGTGCCGATCTCCTCCGGGCGCTGGCGGAGCATGCGGTCCAGGTCGATGGCGAAATAGGAGAGGTTGTCCTGGAATGGGCTCAGGCCGATCATGCGGTTCTGGTAGATGTCGATCTTGCCGATTTCGAGGAAGCGGCCGTAAGCGGCCAGCAGGGAGAGACTCTTGGGAATCGCTTCCCCGGGGAGGGAGTTGAGCACCACGTCGACACCACGGCGATCGGTGACCCGCAGGATCTCGTCGGCAAAGGAGAGGTCCCGCGAGCTCATCACGTGTTCCACGCCCAACGCACGGACGAAATCCCGTTTGGCGTCGCTCCCGGCCGTGGCGAAGACCTCCGCCCCCACATGCCGGGCGATCTGGATCGCCGCCTGTCCGACGCCGCCGGCGGCGGCGTGGATCAGCACCCGCTCGCCGGGCGCCAACCGCGCCAGCCATCGCAGGGCGTAGTAGGCTGTCAGGAAGGTGATGGGAACGGTGGCCGCCTCGCGGTCGTCGAGGTGGGCCGGCTTGGGCACCAGGGCGTACTCCGCTGTGAGGGCATGGCTGGCAAAACTGAAGGGAGCCACCCCCATCACCGCATCACCGGGCCGGAACCGCTTTACCCCCTCTCCCACGGCGGCGACTACGCCCGAGCACTCGATGCCCAAGGGAACCACCGGATCGGTGATGCCCGGATAGAGCCCCAGCACCTTGAGCACATCGCTGAAGTTCAGGCCCGCCGCGTGGACTGCCACCTCCACCTGTCCCGGCCCGGGCCGCCGCCGCGTGAAGCTCTCCGCGCGGAGACTGTCGAGACTGCCGGTACTGCCGATCCGCAGCCGGAAGGGTCCGCTGGCCGGGAGAGCGAGACGGCCTCCGGCGGCTTCGCCCTCCGCGGGGATGGCCTCTGGAGCGCGCTCCAACCGGGCGACAAATCGTCCCCTGCCCCGGTAGGCGACTTGAGCTCCGCTCTCGTCGGCGGCCATCTCCTCGGCCAGACGCTCTGCCTGTTGCTGCGGCTCCACCGCCGGGTCGAGATCGACCAGGCGGCCGCGTAGTTCGGCATGCTCGAGCAAGACGACCCGCCCCAAACCCCATAGGGGAGCCTGGGCAATTGCCACCTTCTCCCCGCCGAGCACCGCTTGTGCACCGCGGGACACCAGCCACAGCCGCGGCGGATGGCGGAAGGAAGACCGCGCCGCCTCCTGCACCAGCCGCAAACCGCTGGCCCAGCTCAACCGCCGCGACTCCACCAGAGCAGCCTCCCCGCCGTCGTCCGGCTCGGGGGCATCGAGGCTCCAGAGATGGACCAGGTCCGTGCAAGGAGGATGCTCCCCACCACAGGTCTCTTCCAAGAGACGGCGGAAGTCTTCGCCGCGCACGGGATCGATGCGGTAGACATCTCGTTCGCTGGAAGACTCTCCGCCGGGACCGCCGAACCCTTCACCGGGTAACACGAGGACGCATCGCGCCCCTCGCGGGGTGAGGGTCGTCGCCAGGGCGTGCCCGGTGCCGGCGCTGTCGGCGAAGATCAGGCAAGTCCCCTGCCGCTCGGCGATCGGCATCGCCTGCCCCTCCTGTGGTGCGACCAGAGGAGCCTCCCGCCAGGCGATGCGATACAGCCAGTTGCGAACGTCGACTTCGCGGCCGTCCCTTCCCCCCCGACTCAGCCGCTGGATGCGGAATCCGGCGATCTCCAGGAGCACCGCTCCCGATTCGTCGGTGAGGTAGACGTCTCCCTCGACCACTTCGGGGCTGGGGGAGTCGTCGTCCGAGATCCGCCGGGCGTAGACGTGGCGGGCCCGGGAGAGATCGCCGAAGCGGCGCAGGCGACGAACCGACACGGGGACGTACGTGTAAGGACTGTAGGAGCCGTCGGATTCGAGCGGCACGATGCCGGCGGTGGTCTGGGCGCAGGCATCGCCGAGTGCGGGATGGATGAGGTAGTTCTTGAAATCCGCTACCACCTCGGCGGAGAGAGCGATGGAGGTCAAAGACTCGCGGTCGTTGCGGTACTGCTCGGCGAGGACCTGGAAGGCGGGGCCGTAGACCAGTTCCCGGTCGGTCATCAACTGGTAGAACTCCTCGCGGGTCTTGCGGTCGGTGGCCCTCTCGCGAACGGACGCGATCTCGACGGCCGCGGGCTTCGCTTGGGGGAGGGCCGTTTCGTGGCAGAGGAGGCCGCCGGCGTGGAGCACCCACGGGTCTCCGGAAGCCTCCTCGCCAACGGCAGTGCTGTGGACCTGGAAGCGGCTTCGCCCCCCCGACTCGGCGGCCGAAGTCACCTGGACGGTGCGGTTCGCCCCCCCATCGAGAAACATCGGGTGCTGAATGGAGACATCCTCAAGCCCGTGCAGTCCGGGGCCGAACGCCTGTTCGGCAGCGGCCAGCCCCTGTTCCAGGTAGACCGCACCGGGGACCACCACGGAGCCCTGGACCTGGTGGTCGGCGAGATAGGCGAGCGCGCGAGTGCCCAGCCGGGCTTCAAAGATACTCGTCTCCATTGCCGAGGGGACGTGCGCGCCCAGCAGGGGGTGGACGGCCGGCCCGCGGACGCCAGAGGCCATGCGGTAGCTGCTCTCGTCCTTGGGCTCGATCCAGTGCCGGATCCGTTCGAAGGGATAGTTCGGCAGCTCGACCCGCCGCCGCGGCCGCGCCCCTTCGACGCCCCGCCAGTCCACGGGGGCCCCGAGGCAATAGAGCTGGGCCAGCGTGCCGAGGAGGACCCGAAAGTCGTCCTGACCCTTCCGCAAGGAAGGAAGCCAGGCCACGTGGTCGCCTTCCACGCAACGGCGCCCCATACCCAGGAGAACGGGAGCCGGACCTACCTCGAGCAAGGCGTCGACCTGCTCCTCGAAGAGACGGCGCATTCCCTGCGCGAAAAGAACGGGTTGGCGGACGTGTCGCCGCCAGTACTCGGCGGAGGGCGGCCGGTCGAGGAAGACCTCGCCGGTGAGGTTCGAGACCAAGGGGATCTTCGGCGGCGCGTATTCGATGGCCGCGGCCACCTCGGTAAAGGCGTCGAGCATCGGCTCCATCAAGGGGGAGTGGAAGGCGTGGGAGACGGCGAGCATCTGCGTGCGGACCCCCGTCTTCTCGAAAGCGTCCACGACCGCCCGGACCGCCGCCGCCTCGCCGGAGACGACCACGTTCTCCGGGCCGTTGACGGCTGCCACGGTTGCCTGGTTACGGTACGGCTCCAGGACCGCCTCGACCCGCGCCGCATCGGCGAAGACTGCCGCCATGGAGCCGCCGCGGGGCAACTGCTGCATGAGCCGTCCCCTCGCGGTGATCAGGCGCATGCCGTCCTCCAGAGAGAATACCCCGGCCAGGCAGGCCGCGGCGTATTCCCCCACGCTGTGGCCCAGCAGGACCGCCGGTTCCACGCCCCAGCTCCGCCACAGGTTGGCCAGGGCATACTCCAGGGCGAAAAGCGCCGGCTGGGTGAAACCTGTTTCGTCGAGCAGCGAAGGGGACTCCGGTGGGGCATAGACCGCAGCGAGCAACGAATCGCCGGTATTCGACCGGAAGATCTCTTCGCACTCCTCCATTACCTTCCGAAAGCGGGGCTCCCGCTCGAAGAGGCCCCATCCCATGCCCACGTACTGGGAACCCTGCCCAGTGAAGAGGAAACCCACGGCGGCGCGGGGCTTGGCCGGAGCTTGGGCGGCGACTACCCCGGCAGGCGTCCGCCCTTCGGCCAGCGCCGCGAGCAGCTCCCGGGCACCCTCGGCGCCGGGGGCAACGATCGCCGCCCGGTGGCCGAAATGGCCGCGCGTGGCATTGGCCGTGAAGCAGTAATCGGAGAGGGGGGCGTCGGCATCGGCCAACGTCTCGGCGAACTGCGAGGCTCGCCGCCTCAAAGCGGTATTGGTCTTCGCCGTGATGGTAAGCACGTGGAGGGGCCGTTCGTCCGGCGGTGCGGCCGGCGCCGGGGCTGACGCTGCCTCCACAATGACGTGCGCGTTGGTCCCCCCGAAGCCGAAAGAGCTGACGCCGGCAATCCTAGGCCCTTCGCTGCACTCCCAGGTGCTCGGTTCACGGGGAATCGACAGCCGCGTTCCCTCCAGGTCGATGTGCGGGTTGAGCTCTTCCAATTGCGCCTGCCCGGGGATCTGCCCCCGCTGCATCATGAGGATCACCTTGATCAGACCCGCCATGCCGGCGGCGATCTCCAGGTGCCCGATATTGGCCTTTACGGAAGTCAGGCGGCAGGGGGGGCCGTCGCCGCGGAAGAGTTCGCCGAGGGCCTGGACCTCGATGGGGTCGCCCAGGGGGGTCCCGGTACCGTGCGCCTCGATGTAGGAGACCGCTTCGGAAGACAACCCCGCTCCAGCCAGCGCCGCGCGGATGACCGCCTTCTGGGCGGGGCCGCTAGGCGCGGTGATCCCCGACGTCCGCCCCACGTGGTTCACGGCGCTGTGGCGGAGGATGGCGAGGACGTGATCCCCTGCACGCACGGCGTCGGTGAGCCGCTTGAGGACCACCACGCCGCATCCCTCGCCGCGAACGTAACCGTTCGCGGCGGCGTCGAAGGGGCGGCAGCAACCGTCCAGAGAGAGCATCCGCGCCTTGGAGAGGGCAATCATCGCATCGGGCGTGAGGATCAGATTCACCGCCGCGGCCAGGGCGACGTCGCATTCCTTGTTCCGCAGGCTCTGCATTGCCAGATGGACCGCCACCAGGGCCGAGGAGCAAGCCGTGTCCACGGCCACGCTGGGACCGGAAAGATTGAAAATGTACGAGAGGCGGTTGGCCGCAATACTCAAGGCATTTCCTGTCCCCGAGTGGGCATCGACATAGTCCAGGAAGTTGTCGTACTGGGCGGGGATTTTCGAGTAGTCGGTCTGGCCCACCCCGACGAAGACGCCGGTCTGCGAACCCGCCAGCGCTTCGGGAACCAGGCCCGCGTCTTCCATGGCCTCCCAGGCGATCTCGAGGAGAAGCCGCTGCTGGGGATCCATCCTCGCCGCCTCGCGAGGCGTAATCCCGAAAAAGAGGGCGTCGAACTGGTCCACCTGGTCAAGAAATGCCCCCCAGCGCACCGCCATCCTTCCCGGTGTGTCCGGGTCGGGATCGTAAAAGAGGTCGACCGGCCAGCGGTCGGCGGGAATCTCCACTGTGGTGTGGCGTCCCTCGGCAATGAGGCGCCAATAGTCCGCGGCATTCGCCGCGCCCGGAAAGCGGCAGGACATCCCCACGACGGCGATCGGCTCGGCAATTCGCCCGTCCGTCTTTTGTTCTCGTAACCGCTCTTCGAAAAGCCGCTGCTGTGCGGGCGACAACCGCGCCAAACGTTCGGAGATGCTGCTCATGAATGAACCCTGAGGTTGCGGACCACGCGCAAGGCGACACCCCTGCGGACCGCAGGGTCTCGCCCAGGCGGACCTGTCCCGGTAACGTTGTGATCCCCCTCCGCTGGCGGGAAACCTATCTTGCCTGAACCGTCCACTCGCTCGCTGATCGGATACTATACCCGCCGAGATAGCAATTCCAAGGTGGTCCACCCTCAATGGGGAGCATAGCCAAAATGGCGAATCTACGTATTTTGCCGAGGGTAATGGCGGTGCAACTTACCTTTGCGGCAGCAGTACTCCAACGGTTCGATGACGTGCGCAGACGGGCGAGATGTCCTTGGAAAGAAAGGAATCTACTCGGTTCCATGAAAGCCACTTGCAGAAACTGGCAATTGTTTGCGTTCAACAAGCTTATCGTTACTCCGGCTTCCAAAAAAACTAGCTCCATCAGGGGTGATATGCTCCACCTTGTAGGGTGAAGTTGAATAGCAATCTGGGAGACATAGAAAGAATCACGGACCGCAGCGACAACGGAAAGCTCTAACGAAGCGGAAAGCTCTAACGAAGTTGTCGATTTTCTCGACTCTATCGGCCCTTCCGGCCGATACCCTGGCACAGTGCCGCCAATATGGCAGGGGTGCTGACGGCTTGTGAGCGCAATGCCTCCTCATATGGGGGTAGAACGCGGCAACGCCGGATGTTCGGCAGCGATCCGGAATGACCCGTGCCACGAACCGAGCTTCCGCCCCTGGACCTTCCTTGGGGGCGGGGGAGCCGCCGACGGCGCCCGATGTCTTCCCGGACAACTAGGGTCAGCTCGCGGCAATTTCGCTGCGAGCGAGAAGATGGGGATACCACCCATGAAACGTCTCCTCGGCAGCGGACTACTGGCCATCCTCATGCTCAGCGGCTCGGGCTGCCGAATCTTCTCGGCAGTCCTCTTCCCGTGTGAGGACCCTTGCGGCATGCCGGCCCACGGTGTGCTGGGAGCCGGCCCCTTGGGGATGGTCGATTGTGGCCCGCCGTGCCCGCCAGTAGTCTGCGGCGATCCCTGCGGTGTTGCGGGTGGTGTCGCTGGCGGTGCCTATCGGCCCGGGATCATCTCGGCAGTCCGCGCGCTGCTGAATCCAGCAACGTTCCACGGCCCCAGCTGCGCGGGACGCTACTGGGGCGAGGCCTACAGCGATCCGGCTGCCTGCTGCGATCCCTGCGACCGGATGGCCAACTTCACCGGACCGGTCTGTGGGGGCTATGACTGCGGGCTGCCGGCGGTCTACGAGGAGGGTTACTGTGCCTCCTGCATAGCCCAGGCAAGGCCCCGCAACGGGGCAGTCGGTCCACCGCGTCTTGCGCAGTCCGCTTCCTCGCGGCCTCGGCCACCTCAAGACGCCCAATCGGCCGCGGGCCGCGCCGGGAGCGTGGTCTCGGCCGGGCCGCCCGCCCCCATCCGGCCGGCGCCCCGTCCGCAGCAGGCCTCCCGGCCCTCGGCCGCAACTCCCACGCCTGCCGAGCCTGCGCCCACGCTGGCAAACCGAACGGTCCGCGAGGGCGAAGTCATCTACGAAGGTCCCACCGCGAACGGCCGACCGGTGATACTGCCGCCCCGGATCATCTCCCAGACCGACCGGGTCGTGGTCCCGGCCGGCTCCCAGGCCGAAGACGTCCCGGCGGACGACGGGCCTGCCTCTCGCGTTCCAGCTAGGACTGCCTCCCGCGGGGGATGGCAGGCCCGCTGAACCCTCCTCGCGAAGTGACCGGTAAAGTCGTCAGGCCGCGCGAGGGCTGCGCGGCCCTCGCCACCAGGACCGGCGAAAACGTCTCCATGCTGGTGACGGGGCGGTTCGGCGCGGGCCGCGTTCTGGCCTACACCTCCCACCCGGCCCCGCACTGGGTCTGCAACTTCATCTACTGGGAGCAGTACCAGCGCTTCTGGTCCAACGCGCTCGACTGGCTGCTGGCCGAGCGCCGCGGCGGCTCGGGGCAGGCCGGCTGACCCGGCCCGGACGAGAGCGCGCCGCAGGATGCCGCTCGTGGCCGTACCACCAAGCTCCGCCCCCTTCCCGCTCCCCCTTCAGGTTGGATCGCTCGCCGCGTCGCGGCCTAAGCCTCGGAGATACTCTCCCGGGGGATGCCCAGCCGGGGAACTGCGTAGCCGATCTCCTTGAGACGGAGCGGCCGCCGTGCCCGGCTGGTGGACCAGGGGGACCTTGCCGATCGGGTAGACGTCGAATCCCAGGGCATGGAGGGCGGCGTGGTCCAGGCAGTTGCGGCCGTCGAAGAGGACCGCCGGCGGGATCATGGCGGCGTGGATGCGGCCGTAGTCCAGACCGGCGTATTCGCGCCAGTCGGTGAGCACGGCCAGGGCGTGGGCCCCGCGGGCGGCGGCGTAGGGGTCGGGCTCGAAGGCGACCGCCGTTCCCAGGTCGGCAAGGTCGGTGCGGGCGTTGTCCAGGGCCTGCGGGTCGGTGACGACCACCTCGGCCCGCTCCTCGGCCAGCCGCCGGCAGATGCGGATCGCCGGGCTCTCGCGGGTATCGCCCGTATCCGCCTTGAAGGCGAAGCCGAAGAGGGCGATCCGCTTGCCCGCCACCGTGTTGAACATGCTCCGTAGCATGCGGGTGACGAAGCGGTCGGTCTGGTAGTTGTTGATCTCCACGACGCTCCGCCAGTAGGCGGCGACCTCGCCGAGGCCGTAGTGCTCGCAGAGGTAGGCGAGGTTGAGGATATCCTTCTTGAAGCAGGAGCCGCCGAAGCCCACGCCCGCACGGAGGAACTTCGGCCCGATCCGCGAGTCCATGCCCACGGCCCGGGCGACCTCGTCCACGTCGGCCTCGGTCGCTTCGCAGAGCGCGGAGATACTGTTGATCGAGCTGATCCGCTGGGCGAGGAAGGCGTTGGCAGCCAGCTTGGAAAGCTCGGCCGACCAGACGTTCGTCGTCAGGATCCGCTCCCGCGGGACCCAGGCGGCGTAGAGCTCGGCGAGGACCTCGACGGCCGCCTGTCCGCTGGGCGTGGGCTCGCCGCCGATGAGGACGCGGTCGGGGTGGGCGAGATCTTCGATGGCGGTTCCCTCGGCGAGGAATTCGGGGTTGGAGAGGACCTCGAAGCGGACGCCGCCGGGGGCGCCGGCGAGGATCCGCTTCATCGCCTCGGCCGTCCGCACGGGGAGGGTGCTCTTCTCGACGACGATCTTGTCGGTGCGGGCGTGTTCACGAATCTGGCGGGCCGTCTTCTCCCAGTACTGGAGGTCGGCGGCGTGGCCGGCGCCTTCCCCGAAGGTCTTCGTGGGGGTATTCACGCTCACGAAGATCAGATCGGCCTCGGCGATGCCCTTGGCGATGTCGGTGGAGAAAAAGAGGTTGTGGCCGCGTGTCCGGAAGACGAGCGCGTCGAGTCCGGGCTCGTAGATAGGCAGGCGGGACGACTGCCAGGCGGCGATCCGCTCCGGATCGATATCGACGACCACCACGCGGCGGTCGGGGCACTGGGCCGCGATCATGGCCATGGTCGGGCCGCCGACGTAGCCGGCACCGATGCAGAGGATGTTCTTCACGGGACTGAGGCTCCGTCGGATCCGTCTTTCCCCCGCGCCGCCCCAGCAAGCAGGGCGATCCGGAAGCCGGCCGCGTTGGCGTGCCGAGCGGTTGCCCAGCCGGCAGGGGAGAATCGTCTTGACAAGTGTAGCCGACGAAAGGCGGCGCGTGGTGCCTCCCGAGGGGGGTTTCCACCGGAAATGCCTGTGGCCACGCTTCCCCGCTCGGAGCCGGCCATCCCGGGAGTATCCCATCACGAAGGATGCCCCCCCGGCTTCGCCCCGGGGAAGCGGCACCTGCGCGCCGGCCTTGTTGCTTGCCGTCCCCGGACACGGCCCACCGCACCGTCCGACCGCCCCGAACGGGGCCTTCCCATTGAATCGGCAATAGGGGTCTTGACGCCCCAGCCGCGCGGCGCGGTATCATCTCCCTCTCAGCCGTCAGAGATCGAACACCCCTTCGAGAAGGCTGCCCAGTTGGCCGGGTTCATCGGCACGGACGCTGCGGGCGCGGCCACAGCCGTGCCACCGCCTCGGAACCCGATCCGGCTCGGAGCGCTCGCGGCGAGGAGAGGCGCCCATGACCAAGACCTACGAGGCCCGCTACGTACCCGATGCCCCGATCCTCCTCGAGGGCGTTCCCGACGAACCCGCGTGGGAGGAGGCGAACCTCGAAGAGCGGTTCACCTTCCCCTGGGAAGAGCGCCCTCTGCCACGGACGGAGTTTCGCGCCGTCTTCGATGAGAGGGCGCTCTACTTCGCGTTTCACGTGGAGGACGACGACGTCGTTCTGGTCGAGGATTATCGGAGCAAGGAGGACGTCATGCAGGAGGACCGCGTCGAGCTCTTCTTCGCTCTCGATGAGGAGCTGACCCGCTACTACTGCCTGGAGATCGATCCGCTGGGCCGTATCCTCGACTACCGCGCGTCGTACTACCGCAAGTTCGATTTCTCCTGGAGCCTGGCGGGGCTGGAGGCCGTCGGCAGCCCCTGGGGCAGCGGCTACGCCGTCAAGGGCCTGATTCCCCTGGCGTCGCTCGAGTCGCTCGGCTTCCCCCTGCCCCACTCCCGCCAAGCGATCAAGTTCGGCCTCTTCCGAACCGCGTTTCGCCATACGACCAGGCCGCATTGGCGCGAGAGCTGGATCAGTTGGGTCGATCCGCGCACCGAGGAGCCCGATTTTCACGTCCCGGCGGCCTTCGGATGGCTGCGCATGGTGCGGTGAGCCCGGCTCGCGGCAGAACTCGGCATCCTCCCCTGCGCCGCAGCGGCCGCACTGCCGCCGGGCTGCCGCGCCTGGGGGCGAGGCGGGCGGCGCCGTCAGCGGAGCTGCACGACCCGGCCGCTCCGCGACGACTCGGCGGCCGCCACGATGAGGCCCACCACGTCCCGCGACTGCTCGGGCCTGATGCGATCGGGGGCGGCACCTCGGACGATGCAGTCGGCGAAGTACCGCAGCTCGGCGCGGAGGATGCCGAAACGCTCCCCGAACACCTTGGGCCAGTACATCGTGTCGGGCGCGGACAGCCCGTCCGCGGTGTGGATCTCCAGCCCCGCCTCGCCGCAGTTGACGTAGAGGGCGCCCTCGGTGCCGATGATTTCCATGCGGGCATCGATCGCGTAGGGGGTGGTGTTGGGCAGGTGCCAGACCGACTCGACCACGCCCACGGCATCGTTATCCAGCCGCATCATCGCCCAGGCGGCATCCGGGTACTTGCACTTTCCGGGATGGACCTCCTGGGCATAGACGCTCACGGGTGCCGCCCCGGTGAACCAGAGCATCAGGTCGGCGTCGTGGATGGCGTCGCCCATCAGGGCGGAGATCTTGTCGAGGTTGGCCTCGCCGATCGCCTTGGAGAGGTTGCGGCGGGCGTGCATCGAAATAATCCGGCCCAGCCGGCCTTCATCGATCGCCTGCTTGGCCAATGCTACCCGGGGATCGAAGCGGCAGATGTGCCCCACCATGAAGAGGCCGGCGCTCTCCCGGGCCGCCGCGATGATCCGCTCGCAGTCCTCCACGGTAGGCGCCATCGGCTTTTCCAGAAACACGTGCTTGCCGGCGCGCAGGGCGTCGACGGCAATATCGCGGTGGTCGTGGACGTGGGTGGTGATGCTCACCGCGTCCACCACCGGGTCGGAGAGCAGGTCTCGGTAGTCGGTGTAGCGGCCGGCGACGCCGTACCTGTCTGCCAGTTCCTCGAGCCGTTCCGGCCGCCGGGTGGCAAAGGCCGCCAGCTCGATCCCCGTCATGCCGGCCAGCGTATCGGCGTGGATCTCCCCGAACCATCCCAGGCCGATCACCCCCCAACGGACTGTCTCTCTCTTGCCGTGCGATCTTTTCGCCATGGGACTCCTCGCGTCGAGAAAAACGGAGAGGGGACGGCTCCTAGAGCGAGACCTTCTCTCCCGAGGCTGCCGATCGTTTCTCCGCCAGCACCAGCCGCAGGGAATCGACCGACTGCGGCAGCGTGATGATCTCGGGAACGCTCGCGCCGCTCGCGGCCTTGACGAAGTGCGCGATTTCGTTCGAGTAGCCGTCGCCCGGGGCGATTTCCGGAGTGAAGGCGTCGCCGTCGACGGGGCAGACCTTGAAGGCCGGGGCGCGGGTGCAGTCGTAGACGATGGTGGCCCTGTCGAGAAGAACGTTGAAGCTCATCTCGAACCCGAACGAGGGCGCCATCGACCAGCCGCCCTCGGCCGTGATCACCCGCTCGTTGCCGTAGAGGTACTGGGTGACGATATGGTCGCAGTTGCCTGTAGAGCCGCCGACGGCACGGCTGAATACGGCCGCGGGCATGCCGAAGACGTACTGCACGTAGTCGGAATCGTGCACGTGCAGGTCCACGGCCGCCGACCCGCTCTTCTCGGCGTCGAGCAGCCAATCCTCCCAGGTCCAGGTGGGGGTGAGGCTGAGCCGCTGGAACGTGGCGGCACGCACGCCGCCATACTGGCCGGAGTCGATGATCTCCTTGGTCTTGGCGTACTCGGGCCAGAAGCGGATGCAGTGACCGATCTGCAGCCGTTTGCCGCTCCGCCGGGCCGCAGCCACCATCTCCTCGCCGTCTTCCACGGTGAGCGCCATCGGCTTCTCGCAGAGCACGTGGAGGCCGGCTTGGAGTGCCCTGACGGTATAGTCGCGGTGCATATAGGTGGGCAACGTCACCGAGAGGGCGTCGAGGTCGGCCGAGGCGACCATACTGTCGAAATCGTCGTACAGACCGATGCCCGTAAAATCGAGAGGCGCTTCGGCCCCCTCGATGTTGCCGGCCGTGCCACCGGTATCCGCGAACCGGGCTTTGTCCGTATCGCAGATGGCGGCGACCTCGACGCCTTCCAGCGCCCGGTAGCAGCGGAAGTGCATCTTGCCCATGAATCCCAGCCCCACGATCCCGACGCGAATCATCGTGCCGTCCTCCGCACTCGTTCGGTTCCGGTTTACTTGAACAGCTTCTTCATCGCCTCCGCGGTCTTCTCCGGGCGGCCCGGCTGGTAGGGGATCATTTCGGCGGTCACGTAGCCGTCGTAGCCGATCCGGGCCAGAGCGGCCTTGACGGCCTCGAAATCGACGTCGCCCTCGAGGAGGTCGACGAAGCCCTCGGCCGTTCCCAGGGACCTCTTGAAGTCCTTGACGTGGACTCGCACGATGCGCTCGCCCAGGATGTCGATCCAGTGCTCCGGGTAGCCGGTCAGGAGGACGTTGCCCACGTCGAAGTAGCTGCCTACCCTCTCGGAGCCGAAGCCGTCGATGAAGTCGCGCATTTCCAGGGGGCTCAGCAGGAACTTGTTCCAGACGTTCTCAATGCCGAGCGTCACCCCCAGCCGCTCGGCCGTGGGAAGGATCTCCCGGATGGCCGCCTCCGCGCGCTCGTAGCAGACGTCGTAGGGAACCACCGGGCTCTTCTCCAGGAAGAAGACGTCCACGGCGCCGGGGACGTACAGGTAGGCGTCGGTGCCCAGCCATCGGGCCACCTGCAGCGCCTTACGGGTGAACTCGACGATCCTGGCGCGGACGGCGGGATCGTCGTCGCTCGGCGAGCACCCCCAGCTCTCTCCGCTGGCGACGCTGGCGATCTCCAGCCCCAACTCTTCGGCCTGGCCCACGATCTGCTCGCACTGCGCCTGCGTCGCCTCGTGGGTGAGGGCTCCGGAGCCGGCCACACAGAGCTCGATGGCGTCGAAGCCCAGCGCCTTGGCCTGGGCCATGGCCTCCGCCACCGGGAGCGATGCCTCCAAACCTCCCTCAAACATCCAGTAACTGGCGCTGATCTTCATGGCGAGGTCATCCTTTCGACGTGTCGGCCTGGACGGCGCGAACCCGGGGGCGGGCCGGCGCGCCTATCCCGGGTAGAGGACCGGCGTGCGGGTCTTGCCGGCCTTGCGGAAATCGAGGGCGTCGTCGACGATGCGGAAGATGTCCCATTCGGGGTTGAACCCCAGCACCGACTGCGACTTGCTCATGTCGATGCAGAAATCGTGGAACTCGCCGACCTCGAAGCGGACGACCGGAAGGTCCAGCTTCTCCGCCACGTAGTCGGCCAGCACGTCGTAGGCGAAGGGTGCCGGCCCGGAGATGTTGAAGGCCTCGCCGACAGCCGTCGGGTTGCCGATCGCCAGCAGGACGGACCGGACGGCGTCTTGGATGCCCACGATCTGCCGCTTGCCCGCGCTGCCGTCGGCATGGACCAGGCAGGCGACGGCGTCGCGTCCCTCCTCGAAATGGGACTTCTGCTCCGGAGTCGTCGCCCAGTCTTTCCAGACGGGGACGCCGAAATTCGGTTCCCGGAGCGTCACATGCGCGAGGATATCGTCCTCGTCATGGACCCAGGAGAACCGCAGGATGGTGATCGGCGTCTGGTACATGATCTGGTACTGCTCGCACATCACCTCTTCGAGCACCTTGGAAAGCGGGTAGTAGCCGGGATAACCCGAGTGGCGGTGGTTCTCGTCGATCGGAATCGGCTGGGGATAGTAGTAGATCCCCGCGCGGGCATCCGAGCCGGCCTGGATATACTGCCGGACGTGCCCCGACTCCTTGCAGGCATCGAGAAGATAGAACGTCCCCTTGACGTTGGAATCGAGAAAGAGCTCCTTATTCTCCTTGACGTTCCCCATGTGGATCACGACGTCCATGTCGGCGATCAGTTGCCTGGCCAATTGCGGATCCCGCAGATCGCCGCTGACGACCTCCACGTTCTCCAGACGCTCGACCCGGAGGCCGTCGCTGTACTCGAGTGCCCGCACGCGGTAGCCGGCCCCTACCAGTTCCGGAAGGAGCGCCCGGCCGATCTTCCCTGCCGCCCCAGTAAGAAGGACGTGTTTCACGTTCATGCGCCTGGTCCCTATTCTTGCCGCGCGTTGCAGCCGCGCGTCGGCCGGTGGGGCGAAGGTCGCGGCCTCCCATCCGTCTTTCCGCCACGGCGTCTTCCCCGCCGCAGGAGAGATTCTCCCGGAGCCATAAGGAAATGTCAATGCGATGCAACGCCTCGCGGCGCCTTTCCGCCGATTCCCGCGCGGCAGCCGGTCGGGTATACTCCTCTCAGGCAGAATGCCCGGGGAGCCGCGTGCGCCGGCACGGCACCGGCGGCCCGGAAAGGCGGCGCCAGCCGGCCTTCGGCAACGGCGGTGCCCGAGGGGAAAGAAGGATGAGGAAGGGGAGGCTCGGTGCCGTGAGGTTGCCGAGCCGTGGCAGAACAATAAGGCGACAAGGCGAGAGGACATCATGCAATCCCCACGCAGCTCGATATCCACGGCACTCATCGTCCTGCTCCTCCTGGGAAGTCTCCGCGCTCCCCCCATTTCCGGCGGCGAGGCCGAGCTTCTGCAGATCGAGGACATCCGCATCCGGGATCCGTTCATCCTCGCCGACACGGACGGGGGCAAGTACTACATGTACGCCAACAAGGGCAACCGCCGCGATGCCCGGGGCTGGGAATGCTACGTGAGCGACGACCTGCGGACCTGGAAGCCGCCGGTGGCCGTGTTCACGCCCCCCGAAGGTTTCTGGGGGGAGCGCGACTTCTGGGCGCCGGAGGTGCATCGATACCGGGGAAGGTATTACCTTTTCGGCACCCTCAGCGCCGAGGATGCCATGCGGGGCACCCAGATCCTGGTCGCCGATTCGCCACTGGGACCCTTCGCTCCCCACAGCGACAAGGCCGCCACGCCCCACGACTGGATGGCCCTCGACGGCACGCTTTTCGTGGAAGACGGCACGCCCTGGATGGTCTTCTGCCACGAATGGCTGCAGATCGGCGACGGCACGATCAACGCCGTGCGCCTCTCCGACGATCTACGCCGGCCGATCGGCGAGCCCTTCCTGATGCTGCGGGCGTCCGACGCCCCCTGGGTTCGACCCATTCGAGAGGACAGCTACGTCACCGATGGCCCCTGGCTTCACCGCCTGCCCAGCGGGCGGCTGATCATGCTCTGGTCGAGCTTCGGAGAAGGCGATTACACGCTCGGCATCGCCAGGTCGGAAAGCGGTACCCTGCGGGGACCGTGGCGGCACGACCCCGAGCCGCTCGTGGAAAACGGCGGACACTCCATGATGTTCCGCACCCTGGAGGGCCGTCTCCTCTTGGTCCTGCACAGCCCGAACCACGGACCTCGGGAGCGCGCCCGCTTCTTCGACGTCCGCGAAACGGCGACGACCATCGAACTGACACCCTTGGACTACGATTTGCAGCCCGCCGCCGACTAAGCCGCCCGGCGGAGACGCCGGTGCCGTCGTCCGGCCAAGGGGCGACCGGGACCAGGAGCCCGGCCGCAGGACGTTTCCCGGGCAGTGCAGTGCAGGGATGCCCCTTCGCCGTCTGCTCGACCTCGATCCGGAACACGCGGGTATTCCCGGACTCCGTAATAGGAGGGGTCGGGCAGGGCCTTGCGCCGAGCGGTCCCGGCGGTACAATACGAGTTTCGGGGGAGTGTGCCCGATTTCCGAATCCGTTTCCGGAAGCAATCGCCGTGAGCGAGCCCTGCACGATCGTCATCGGCCTGGAGGTCCACGTACAACTGCTCACCCGCAGTAAGCTCTTCTGCGGATGCAGCACGCAGTTCGGCGCCCCGCCGAACACCCAGACCTGCCCGGTGTGCATCGGTATGCCGGGGACGCTGCCGGTAATGAACCGGGCGGCCTTCGTGCTGGGCCTGAAGGCGGCCCTGGCCCTCGACTGCCGCATCGCCCGCCTCACGAAGTGGGATCGCAAGAACTACTACTACCCCGACCTCCCCAAGGGGTACCAGATCAGCCAGTTCGACCTCCCCTTTAGCAGCGAGGGACACCTCGAGATTGGCGATCCGAAGGGGGCAACCACCCTTAAGCGGGTGGGCATTTTCCGCGTGCATCTCGAAGAGGACGCCGGCAAGAGCATGCACGACGAGGCCGCCGGCAAGGCCGACAGCCGCATCGACCTGAACCGCGCGGGCACGCCGCTCTTGGAGATCGTCACCAAGCCCGACATGAACTCCCCCGCCGAGGCCAAGGCCTTCCTCACCGAGCTCAAGCTGCTCCTGAACTACCTGGGCGTCTCCGACTGCAACATGCAGGAGGGGAGCCTGCGGGTGGACGCGAACATCAACCTCCACGTGCCTACGCCCGAGGGCACGGTGGCCACGCCCATCGTGGAGGTCAAGAACATGAACTCCTTCCGGGCCGTGGAGCGGGCGCTGGCCTACGAGGCCCCCCGGCAATACGACGTCTTCCGCGAGACGGGCCGCCGGCTCGGCGATTATCCCAAGCAGACGCGCGGCTGGGATGAGGCCGCTCAGGTGACCCGCCCCCAGCGGTCCAAGGAAGAATCGAGCGATTACCGCTACTTTCCCGACCCCGATCTGCTTCCCGTCGCGGTGAGCGAGGAGGAGATCGGCGCGCTGCGTGCCTCGCTGGGCCAACTGCCCGCCGCCCTCCGCCGGCAGCTCGAGGCGGCCTACGGTCTGACCCCTTACGACAGCGACGTGCTCGTCAACCAGGGCCGTGCGCTGGTCGATTACTACGTCGCCGTTGCCGAGGCGGCCGGCGACGGCAAGGCGGCCAGCAACTGGATCCAGCAGGACGTGCTCCGTTGGCTCAACGAGCGGCAGCTCTCGATTGCCGAGTTTCCCGTGCCTCCCGGGCGTCTCGGGGAGTTGATCGCCGCGGTGAAGGCCGGTCGCCTCGAGAGCAGCCGGGCGCGGGACGTTCTCGGGGCCATGGTCGCCGAGGGGCTCTCCGTCCAGGAGGCCGTGGCCTCCCTGGGTATCGAGGAGGTCGGCACCGGCGAGCTGGCGGCGCTCTGCCGCGGCCTCCTCGAGGCGCATCCCCGCATCGTCGCCGACCTGAAGGCGGGGAAGCTCAAGGCCGTCGGCGCCCTCATCGGGCAGGCCAAGAAGCGGAACCCCAACGTGAATCCCAACCAGGTCCGCGAGACGTGCCTCGAATTGGTGCAGGAAATGTGAGCGTGATTACGCTGACCACCGACTTCGGCGTCTCCAGCCCCTACGTGGCGGCGATGAAGGGCGTGATCCTGGCGATCAACCCCCGGGCTACCCTGGTGGACATCACCCACGCCGTTCCGCCCCAGGATATCCGCGAAGCCGCCGTAGTCCTCGACGAGGTGGCCGACCGGTTTCCCGCGGGCACGATCCACGTGGCCGTGGTCGATCCCGGCGTGGGGACCGACCGGGCCATCCTCTACGCCCGCATCGGCTGCCAGCAGTTCGTCGCTCCGGACAACGGCCTCTTGGGGCCGCTCATGCAACGGCGGCCGCCTACCGCCATCTACCACGTCACCGAGCGCCGTTACTGGCTGGAGCCGGTCTCGGCGACCTTCCACGGCCGCGACATCATGGCCCCCGTGGCCGCCCACCTGAGCCTGGGGCTGGACCCCGCCCTGCTCGGTCCCCCAGCCACGCATCCGCAGTCCATCGAGTGGCCCGCGCCCCTGGTCTCGAGCCATCGCATCGACGGCGTGGTGTTGCGCGTCGACTCCTTCGGGAACCTGATCACGAACATCACCGGCGACCTGCTCGTGGGACGGCCCACCGACAACCGCGCCTGCGTGGTCTGCAACATCTTCGAGACGTTCGGGATTTTCCAGACCTATGCCGATCAGCCGGCGGGAACCCTGATCGCCCTGGTGGGTTCCAGCGGCCGGCTCGAGCTGGCGGTGGTCGGTGCCAATGCCGCCGACCTGCTGGGCATTCGCGCCGGGGAGCGCGTCACCATCGGCTGGGGCGTCTGGGAGTAGCCGAGGGCGACCCCGCGGTGTTCCGCCCCAAGATCTCGGGAATACCCGTTCCCTCCTGTTCCAAAAAAGGTGGGCAAGGCGCCCGCTCTCTTGTCGTTCTTCATTCTGAACAGGAGCAAACAGAGGGAACGGAGGGGAGAAGGGGAGAAGGGACGGTCGAGAAGACCGAGCAGGAAGAGACCGAGGGAAGGACCCTCCGTAACCGTTCACGGGCCGGCCGAGGGACAGTCCCATTTTCGCGGCCGCATAGCGCCGTCCACGAGGAATACCTTCTACGGCCGCGAAAACCGGGACAGTCCCCCGTGAACGATACGACCCTCCTGTCATTTCCAAGAGGGTTCATGACCGAGCGTGCCACCACCACTGGTAGACACGAGTTAGACAGACCACGACTCCCGCCGTTCGCTGCCCCCTTCGCCGAAGAGAGCCGTAAGGCAAATCGCCGACCAGGTCTCGAAGCGCGCCAAGTCGGCCAGCAGCTCGGCCACCGGTCGGAAGCCGCTCTCCACAATATCCGCCTCACGGGCCCGCACGTGGGGTGCTTCGAGATCGAAGCGATGGACGATTCCCAGGTGGACCTGTCCGACGGGTGTCTGGTCGTCGTTGATCAACCCCACCACGCGGGCCGTGTAGGGCGACTCGACCGCCACCTCCTCTTCAAGCTCCCGCCGCATCCCCTCAGCGTAGGGGTCGCCGGCGCCGTTCGCCGTGGCGTCCACCGCAGAGATATGCCCCCCGATGCCGACACTCCGCTTGCTGTGTAACCGTCCTTCCCCCTGCCCGACGCCGCGGGTGTATTGGAAGAGCGAGAGGCCTCCCGCCGCGTCGGTATGGCAGAGGAGGATGTAGGGTATGAGCTGTTTGAAGCTGGGGTCTTCTTCGACACGGTCACGGGGAAGGAACCGGACATGCTCGGGGCGGAGCAGCTCGGCGAGGTATCTCTCGCCGTGGCGCAGAAAACCCTGGAAATGGCCCACACGGTGCAAGACCTCTGTGGGAACGACGAGGACACGTTCCGGTTGCACTTCACTCACAGGGGACCTCCTTGCAGCAGGCAGCGGATAATGGGCGGGACGCGGGCTCGCCTGCAAGAGCCCGCTTTCTGGCGCGACCCCCTTCGACCCACCCCGAGCTGCACCGCGGTTGCAGTATAGCGGCCCACCCACCGCTTGGCGAAGCCCCCCGGAAAACTTCCACGACGCCCGTGGGCCGCGCGCCATGGGCATCATGGCCCGCCTGTCCGACCTCACTCGGCGGAGGCAGAAGCGGCAACTCCTGGGCATCGCTCACGCACTGGCAGACGGACTTCCCGCGCCGTGCTGGCCGTCCGGGTAGATCGGGCTGCTGGTTTGCGTTATGCTTCCTTTGCGGCGAGTCGGTCATCCGCTCGCCAGGAGATTCACGATGAGTACGCCCCGACACGACGACCGCTGTACCGGCACGCTCCTGGGAACGGCGTGCGGCGACATCCTCGGTGCGGCGGTCGAGGGATGGCCCGCCGAGGCGATTCGTGCGGAATACGGCCGCCTGGCCGATTTTGTCGAGACCGACCGCGGCGCCGGCTGCTACACCGACGACACCCAGATGACCCTCGCCCTGGCCGAGAGCCTCATCGAGGAGGGGGACATCGACGCCACGCAGGCGGCGGCCAAATATGCCCAGCGTTTCCAGCCGTGGCGAGGATACGGTACGGCCGCTCAGGCGGTGATGCAGGCCCTCCGCCGGGGAGTCGATCCTCACGAGACGGGCCGCATGCAGTTCCCCGGCGGCTCGTTCGGCAACGGTGGGGCGATGCGCATCGCCCCCATCGGCTTGGCCTTCCGCCACGCCGACAACAGCGCCATGTATCAAGCGGTTCAAGCGGCCCTCTTGTGTACGCACGTTCACCCGGAGGCCGTCGACGGGGCCTTCGTGCAGGCCAAGGCGGTGGCCCTGGCGGCAGCGAGCGGCACGGAGGACTTCGATCTGGCCGCTCTGCCCGGACGGCTCGCCTCCACCACCACGCCGGGAACGATGCGCGACCACCTCGAGCGCCTCGGCGAGTTGCTCGCCCAAGGCAACGCAGAGCAGGAGGTGGTCGCCCGGCTCGGCAACGGCGTCCGCACCCGCGAAGCCGTGGCCGCGGCGCTCTGGTGCTTCGTCCGTTTCGGCCGCGATCCCGAGGAGTGTATCGTGCGCGCGGTGGCACTGGGGGGCGATACCGACACGATCGGCGCCCTCACCGGCGCCTTGGCCGGGGCCCTGCACGGCGCCGCCTGGATCCCTTCGCGCTGGCTCGAACGCATGGAGAACGGCCCCTTCGGCCGCGACGCCATCGCCTCCCTCGGCCGCCGACTGGCAGCGCTCGATCTGCGCTGAAGGCCGCGACTGACGCATCCCCATCTCCCCGGAACGGGCGCTGCGGCGCGATGGTCTCTGCAAGACCGCGCCCCACCGCCTTGACCCGAGGGGGCCGACCCCCTAAACCTTTAGGGGATAGGCGGTCTCGCCTCCGGTACGAATCATGCGAAAAAAGCAGGAACAAGGAAGGAATCGCTATGCAGTCGCCCCCCGTCCAACGGGCCCTGGTGAGCGTCAGCGACAAGATGGGTCTGGCCGGCTTCGCCCGCGGCCTGGTAGCCGCCGGCGTCGAGATCTACAGCACCGGCGGCACCCGCCGCCACCTCGAGGCCGAGGGGGTCGCCGTCCGCGACATCGCCGAGTATACCGGATTCCCCGAGATGATGGACGGCCGCGTGAAGACGTTGCACCCGAAGGTCTTCGCCGGCATCCTCTGCCGCCACGACCATGCGGAGGACATGCGGGCCCTGGCCGACCATGGAATCGTCGCTTTCGAGTTGGTCGTCGTCAACCTGTATCCTTTCGAGTCCACCGTGGCGCGGCCCGGCGTCACCGCGGAGGAGGCCATCGAGCAGATCGACATTGGCGGACCCTCGCTGGTACGGGCGGCGGCCAAGAACCACGCCTTCACCACCGTGGTCACCGATCCGGAGCAGTACTCGGCCATCCTCGAGGAGATCGGCTCGGCCGGCTCCACGTCACCGGCGACCCGCCGCCACCTGGCCGGTGCGGCCTTCGCGCACACGGCGCGCTACGACCAGACGATTGCCGATTACTTTGCCGATCTCGCCCCCGACGGCCCCTTCCCGGCCACCATCCATATCGACCTGAAGCGGAAGGCGACCCTCCGCTACGGCGAGAACCCGCACCAGCAGGCGGCTCTCTATGCCCGCGAATGCCCCACCGGCCCCAGCCTGGTCACGGCCCGGCAGTTGCATGGTAAAGAACTCTCCTACAACAACCTCCTCGACCTGGACAGCGCCTTGGCCATCGTGCGGAGGCTGGCCGACCCCGGGGCCGTGGTCATCAAACACAACAACCCCTGCGGGGCCGCCGAGGCCGGCACCCTGGCCGAGGCCCTCCGCAAGGCCATGGCGGGCGATCCCCTGAGTGCCTTCGGCTCCGTGCTGGGGCTGAACCGCCCGGTCGACGCCGCCACCGCCGAGGTCCTCTGCGAGCCGGGGCTCTTCGTCGAGGCCATCGTGGCCCCGGACTTCGCTTCCGAGGCCCTCGAGATCCTCACCACGCGCCCCAAGTGGAAGGCCAACGTGCGGCTCCTGGACGTGGGCCACTTCGATGCCCCTGCCGATGCTTGGGTCTACCGCTGCCTTGAAGGGGGCGTCCTCATGCAGGAGGCCGATGTGGCCGCCGACCCGGAAGACCAGTGGCAGACGGTTACCGAGAAGGCCGTGCCCGACGGCCAGATGGCCGATCTCCGCTTCGCCTGGGAGTTGGTCCGCCACGTGAAGTCGAACGCCATCGCCCTCGCCAAGGAACGCATGCTCGTAGGCGCGGGTGCCGGGCAGATGAGCCGCGTCGACTCGGTGGAGATCGCCATCCGCAAGGCCGGGGAGCGGGCCGCGGGCGCGGTGCTGGCCTCGGATGCCTTCTTCCCCTTCCCCGACTCGATCGAGGCCGCCGCCGCCGCGGGCGTCACCGCCGTCGTCCAACCCGGCGGCTCGAAGCACGACGACGATGTCGTCGCCGCCTGCAACCGCCTCGGCCTGCCCATGGTCTTCACCGGCCGCCGCCACTTCAAGCATTGAGCCGGCAAGCCGGCCCCACCCCGTAGGCCGGAGCCGATTACCCCCATCGAGCCTCTCTGCGACCCGCAAGCATGACGAACGTGGCGGCCGGGAGCGGGCCCCGGCGGCCCCCTGCTGACCGCTCGCATGTCGCAAGTCCTTGGCCTGCCGGTAGGAACGAATAATGCCAGGGCAGCATGTCTAATGTACGTAGAAAAAATTTTTGGAATCCTTGACGAAGGGGGTGCTTCTGATAGAATAGCGGCGTCGATGTCCTTTTCACGGTGGTATGCCCGGGAACTGGGAGGCACCACGATGGACGCGCAGGATAAGTGCGCAGCGGCTCGGCTCGGTGTGGTGTGCCGGGCTGGCCGGGTGGGTGACGCCATGAGCCGGGCAGCGGGGCGGCTTCTGCGGGCGGTGCCCCTGCTGGGCACCCGCCTCCCCAGTGTTGAGGCTATCCAGCACGCCTCCGCGCACCGCGATCCACCACCTCTCGTCTCCCCGTCTCCGCGTCCCCCTGCCTCCGCGACTGGCCGCCATCCTCATCACCCGCCGGCGCGCCCCGGCCCCGCCCTCCCCTCCACGGTGCCCCGCGGCTTCACCGTCGTCCGCATCGCCCTGGGAATCCTCCTCCTCGCCGCGGCGGGCATGAAGGCCCATGAGCTGCTCACCTATCCGGTCTTCGGCAGCGGCTGGCTCGATTCACGGTGGGTGCAGATCGCCATCATCGAGTTCGAGATCTTCCTCGGCCTCTGGCTCCTCTTCGGCCTCTTCCCCCGGCTCCTCTGGTCCGTCGCCCTGGCCTGCTTCAGCACGTTCACGCTCGTCACCCTCTACAAGGGCCTTACGGGCGAGGCCTCCTGCGGCTGCTTCGGCCGCTGGGAGGTCAGCCCCTGGTGGACGCTGGGGTTGGATGCCGTTGCCGTCGCCGCACTCGTCTGGTGGCGACCGCGGAGCGGGGCGAAACTTGGTGCGGAGGGATCCTCCCGTCTTGGGCGGCTGATTGCAGGCACCATGGGGGCCATTGAACCGGCGGAGTCTCGCGCTGTTGCCCCCTTGCTAAGCCTGGTAATACTGATCGGCGTTCCTGTTGGCTGGCGGTTGGCGACGCACGAGGCGGCGGCGCTGGATGACTTGGGGTATGTGTCCGCGGACGGTTCCTTCGTGGTGCTCGAGCCGGGCCAGTGGGTGGGAAGGCCGTTCGCGCTCCTGCCCTATACCGACTTGGGGAGCGAGGTGACCGAGGGCACCTGGACCGTCGTCCTGGTCCGGCCGGGGTGCGCGAATTGCGAGCAGCTCCTCGCCGGCTGGCCGGCGATCGCGGGGCGATTTTCGTGCGAAGATGGGGCCGACCGGATCGCCGTGCTTACCATTGGGGAAGTGCTTCCTGAGCGATATCGGCAGGTCCTCCAGGCGCATGCCTATGGGCTGTTGGACGCGGGCAAAAGCTGGCTCGTGGAGACGCCCGTGACGGTAACGCTCCAGCAGGGGACGGTGGCCACGTTGGTCTCGCTGGAGGAGCTGTTCGGTGGAAACCCGAGCGGATCGGCTTCGGCCGCATCGGCT
>SLBP01000073.1:0-16770 GCA_007126245.1 Planctomycetales bacterium | reverse complement strand
GAGATGCGCGAAGCCATGTGCCGGCTGCTGGGGACCCGCTCCGCCCACTTCGCCTCGAACCTGGGGGTTATCGAGCTCGCCCTGGCCCTGCACACGACCTTCGATTTCAGCCGCGACCGGCTCATCTGGGACACCGGCCACCAGATCTATCCGCACAAGATGCTCACCGGGCGGTTCGATCGCTTCGAGACGATCCGCACGCGGGGGGGGCTGATGGGGTATCCCAATCCCGCCGAGAGCCCCTACGACCTCTTCATGACCGGACATGCCGGGTGCAGCCTCTCCACCGCCCTCGGGCTCCGTTGCGGCGACGATCTCGTCCGGCCCGACGACCACCGCCAGGCGGTGGCCGTTATTGGCGACGGGGCCTTCCCCTCGGGCATCGTCTTCGAGGCCATGAACAACACCGGGGGGATGAACAAGAAGCTCATCGTCGTCCTCAACGACAACAAGATGTCCATCTGCCCGCGGGTCGGGGGGATGGCCGACTACTTGGACCGCCTGCGGCTGGCCCCCTTTTACTCCAGCATAAAGCACGAAATCCAGAAGGCCCTCGGCGCCGTACCGCTGGTGGGCGACCCGTTGGAGCGGTTCCTGGGGCAGTTCAAGGATTCGGTCAAGGCGGGCTTGCTGGGAGGGATGCTCTTCGAGGATTTGGGCTTCCGCTACATCGGGCCGGTCGATGGGCACAACATCCGCCAGTTGCAGGAGTTCCTGGCGCGGGCCCGCGACTTCGATCGCCCCGTCCTCCTGCACGTCGTCACGGAAAAGGGGCACGGCTTCGAACCGGCGGCCGACGATCCGGTAACCTTCCACACGCCGCCTCCCTTCTCTCGCGAGAACGGCTCCGTCGTGCCCCTGCCGCTGAGCGAGCAAATCGCCTACACGCAGGTGGCGCGCGACGGCATCCTCGGTGCCATGCAGGCCGATCCCCGCGTGGTGGCCATCACCGCAGCCATGTGCCAGGGGAACATGCTGGAACCGATCCGCGACGCCTTCCCGGAGCGCTTCTTCGACGTGGGGATCTGCGAGTCCCACGCCGTGGCCTTCGCCGCCGGGATGGCCAAGGTGGGCGTCCGCCCCATCGTGGACATTTACAGCACCTTCCTCCAGCGGAGTTACGATCAGGTCTTCCAGGAGGTCGCCCTGCAGAACCTCCCCGTCGTCTTCATGCTCGACCGGGCCGGGCTCACCGGTCCCGACGGGCCCACACACCACGGCGTCTTCGATCTGGCCTATCTCCGCTGCTTTCCGAACCTGGTGGTCATGGCCCCCGGCGATGCCGCCGATCTGGCCGCCATGATCCCCTTTGCCCTGGCCCACGAGGGACCGATCTCCATACGCTATCCGAAGGCGCGAGCGGAGACCGTTGCGCGCCGTTCGCCGCCGGTCGAACTGGGGCGTGCCGAAGTCCTCGCCGAAGGGACCGATCTTACGCTCCTCGCCTGTGGCACCGTTCTGGGCGACTGCGCCCGCGCCGCCGATCGGCTCCGCGCCGCGGGTTTCGACGTGGGCCTGGTCAACGCCCGCTTCGTCAAGCCTCTCGATTGCGCGGCCATCCTGGCTGCCCTGGAGCGGTCGCGCCGACTGGTCGTCGTCGAAGAGGGATGCCTGATGGGCGGTTTCGGTTCGGCGGTGCTCGAGGCCGCGGCGGACGCCGGCGCCGATACGCGCGGCCTCCACCGCCTGGGAATCCCTGATCGCTTCGTCGAGCACGGCGATCGCGGCGAGCTGCTCGACGAGCTGGCGCTCTCGACCGAGGGCATCTACCGCTTCTGCGCCGAACTCGCCGGCGCCCCCGCCGGGCTCCCGGCAGGTGCTGCCCGGTACGGCGGCAAGGGGTGAACGGCCGCCGGCCCAGGTGGTCCGTCCGGTTAGAGTTTACGCATGTCCAGATTCTATCTGCGCAGCCACTGCCACGCCGCGAACCTGGCCGCCAGCCCTTCTCGCTCCACCAGGAGAGCGGCATTGGACAGCAGAAGCACCGCGCAATCGGGGAAGAAAAGGGAGAGGGCGCGCGTTGCCGGTCCCTTTCCCTTCCGATTTGCTCCTCGGTGTCCTCCGTTCCCTCTCCCGCTTATTTCGGGAAGGACCCCTCCTGTCATTCCCGAAAGGGTCCACGGCCGAGCGTGCCACCCACTGCCGGCAAACTCGAGTTAGACAGAGCGTTAGCGTTCTTCGGCATTCTTGGGAAACTCGCGGCGGACGCGCTCGAGGTCGGCGTCGACCATCATGCGGATCAGGTCCGGAAAGCTCACCGTCGGTTCCCAGCCGAGTACCTCCAGGGCCTTGGTGGCGCGGCCGCGGAGGGTGTTGACCTCGGCGGGACGGATGAGGGCGGGGTCGGTGACCACGTAGTCCTGCCAGTTGAGGCTCAGGTGGCCGAAGGCCAACTCGACCAGTTCACGGACGGAGTGCTTCCGGCCGGTGGCCACGACGTAGTCGTCGGGCAGGTCCTGCTGGAGCATGAGCCACATCGCCTTGACGTAGTCCCCCGCATAGCCCCAGTCCCGCAGCGCGTCGAGATTGCCCAGGCGGAGTTCTCGCTGCACACCGAGCCGGATGCGGGCTGCGGCGTCGGTGACCTTGCGGGTGACGAACTCCTTGCCGCGCAGCGGCGACTCGTGATTGAAGAGAATCCCCGAGCAGGCGAAGAGCCCGTAGCTTTCCCGGTAGTTCACCGTGATCCAATGGCCGTAGACTTTAGCGACTCCATAGGGGCTCCGCGGGTAGAAAGGGGTGGTTTCGTCCTGCGGTTCTTCCTTCGTGGCCCCGAACATCTCGCTGGAGCTGGCCTGGTAGAAGCGGATCGCGGGGTCGACGAGGCGGATGGCCTCGAGCATCCGCGTCACCCCCAGGGCGGTGAATTCCCCGGTCAGGAGCGGCTGCAGCCAACTCGTGGGGACGAAGCTCTGCGCCGCGAGGTTGTAGACCTCCTGCGGCCGGACCTCCTGGAGCAGGGTGATGATCGAGAGCTGATCGAGCAGGTCGGCGTGGTGCAGCCTTACGCAGTCGCGAAAGGGATCGATCCGCTCGAAGTTCTCCGTGCTCGCCCGGCGGACCATGCCGTGGACTTCGTACCCCTTTTCCAACAGGAAACGGGCCAGGTAGGCGCCGTCCTGGCCCGTAATCCCGGTAATGAGCGCCTTCGGCGGCATGGAGCATCCTCGCTGCTTCAGGGTGGGAGCGACCCATTCTGGCTGCCGGTCCCGCTACCGTCAAGGGAGAGGAGCAGTTCGGCGATCGTCTCCGGTGTACGAGGCGCGCGTTCATGATAGGCTGGTAATCCCACCGGCGGCCGGCCTCCGCGCCACGGCGTCTCCCTCGGTGCAGCCGGGGTGCGCGGCCGCGTCCCCCGGGCCATCCGTGAGGGAGGGGGTCGGCTGCTCCCGACCGCCGAATCACAACTCGCAAGCACGTTTTCCGTGGAGGTGATCGCCATGACCGGGCATCTCAACCGGCGAAGGTTTCTGGCACGCGCGGCGGCAGGATGCGGAATGGTGATCGCCAGCAATGCCCGCTCGGCCCGGAGCTACGCGGCCAACGAGCAGCTGGGGGTCGCCCTGATTGGCGTCGGCGGGCGGGGGCGGTGGTTTGCCGAGAGGGTTCCGCAGATGGAGCGCGTGGTGGCCCTCTGCGACGTGGACGATCTCCGCGCGGCTCCGGGGCTCCGCCACTTGCCCGAGGGCACTCCCTACTATCACGACTTCCGCGTAATGCTCGACGAGCGGTGCGAGGAGATCGACGCCGTGATCATCTCCACGCCCGACCACACCCATGCCGTGGCCTCGGCGGCGGCCATGCGACAGGGAAAACACGTCTTCTGCGAGAAACCGTTGACCAACACCGTCCG
This sequence comes from Planctomycetales bacterium, assembly GCA_007126245.1. Lineage (GTDB taxonomy): Bacteria > Planctomycetota > Planctomycetia > Pirellulales > Thermoguttaceae > SKOZ01. The sequence continues at coordinate 12,917 of SLBP01000073.1, read as the reverse complement.
CGAGTCGCGGATCCTCCGCGATCTGGCCCGCACGACGGGCGTGGCCACGCAGATGGGCAACCAGGGGACGGCCTCCGGACCGTTCCGCGAGGCGGTGGGGATCATCCGCGGCGGACACCTCGGCGCGATCCGCGAGGTGCACGTCTGGAACAACGGCGGCGGAGCAAACCGCCGCGAGCCGCCCGCAGGCGACTACGACGTACCGGAGCACCTCCATTGGGACCTCTGGCTGGGGCCGGCGGCGTTCCGCCCCTACCACCCCCTCTGGATGCAGCGGAACCTCTGGCGGGACTTCGGCACCGGGCAACTCGGCAACTGGGCCACCCACAGCGCCAATCTGGCCTTCATGGCCCTCGAGGTCGACGCCCTCTGGCAAGACCCGCCCGGCGATGCGGAACCGGAGCCGATCCGCGTCGAGGCCGAGGTCGAGGCGGTCAACCGCCTCTCATTCCCGCAGTGGGAAGTCGTCCGCTGGCACGTCCCCGCGCGGCCCGGCTGGCCGCCGATCACCGTCACCTGGCACAACGGCCATGCCCCGGGCTCGCGCGATTTGCTGGAGGAGCGGATGGGTGAGGGGCTCGACTGGGGGGATAAGGGAGAGATGAAGTGGCGCGACTGGGCCGGGACGCTCATCGTGGGCGCGGAAGGGAGCCTCAACGCCAACGAGCACAATACCCGCTACCGCCTCCTGCCCGAAGACCGCTTTCGCGACTCCGCGCCCCCGCCATCCGAGCTGCCCCGTTCCCCCGGACACGAGCGGGAGTGGTTCGAGGCCTGCCGGGGCGGCCCGCCGGCATTCTCGAACTTCGACTACTCGGGCCCCCTCACCGAGATGCTCATGCTGGGCAACGTGGCCACCCAGTTTCCCGGCACCCTCGACTTCGACCCGCAGGCCTGCCGCATCACCAACCATGCCGAGGCCGACGCGGCCCTGCACCGCGCCTACCGTGGGGGATGGGAGCTGTAGGGGTTCCCTACCGGCCCTGAACCGGAGAGGAGTCGCCTGGCCGAGGGCGACTGCCAGCTCACCGACCTCGCTGCCGGGATTGGCTTGGAGGACCCCTCTCGCCGGATCGGACCGCATACTCGGTGAGCCCGTTTACGGTTCCGCAGCCAGGCTGGCGGAAACGAGCTCGTGGTCGTTGCGGACGAGGACGTGGCGGTGGGCAAAGGCCGGATGCGACCAGGTGACGCCCTGCCCCCGGTCGAGCTGGCCTTGCGTCGGCTCGATGAGGCGGGCGCGGGAGATCTCCTCGTAGCCTTCTCGGCTGAGGCGTGCGATGATCAGCTCGCCCGTGTCGTTGAAGATCCAGGCGCGCTCGCCGTGGGTCACCATATGGGCTGAGCCCCAGCGGAGCTGGGAAGTGACGGTGGTGTCTTCCCAGATGCGCTCGCCGGTATCGGCGTCCAGGCAGCGGAACTGGCCGTAGCTGTCGACGCCGAAGATACAGCCGTCGAAGAAGACGGGGTTGCCCATCTGGATGTGCAGGCCGTCGGTATTCCGCTCGGTGGTGCCCATGCGGCGCCACAGCTTCTCTACCTCGAGCCGGTCCGGCAGGAGGCGAAGCATCAGCGAGCCGTCGCCGAAGGTGCTCACGAAGAGGTAATCTTCGTGGACGGCAGGGGTGATGATCTGGTCGATCCAGCGGCGGGGTACGAAGGGGTGGTCCCAGAGGAGCTCACCCGTCGCCGGGTCGAGCCCGGCCACGCGGGCTGCCGTCCAGCAGACGAGCACTCGCTGCCCGGCCTGCTCGATGACGATTGGCGCCGAGTAAGCCGGATCGTCCTCCAGCGCCGTCCATCGGACCTCGCCGCTGACCTTGTCCAGGGCCACGATACAGGCGTCCGGCGCGCCGCCGATATGCACGATGAGGAGGTCGTCCTCCACCAGCGGCGCCGCGGCGATGCCCCAGAGAGGGACGCGGGCGGCGAAGTCCTGCCTCATGTCGCGGGCCCAGAGGACTTCACCCGTGGCCGCGTCGCAACAGACGAGGTGCCCCACCGTCCCCAGGGCATAGGCACGGCCCTCGTCGACGGTGACCGAAGCTCGCGGACCGTTGGGATGACTGACGGTGCCGTAGTCGACCGCCCAGGTGCGGCTCCAGAGGAGGCGGCCGTCTTCGAAGTCGAAGGCCAGGAGACGTTCCCTCTCGGGCTCGCGCACCAGGTCGGTGACAAAGACCCGCCCGTCGGCGACCGTAGGACCACTGTAGCCGTTCGAGAGCGGCGCCCGCCAGCGGACGGCGATCTCGTCGCCCGCGAAACAGTCGACGATTCCCGTCTCCCGCCAAATGCCGTCGCGGTTTGCGCCTCGCCACTGCGGCCAGTCCTCGGCCTGCGCCGTCTCCAGGCTGGTGGCGGCAAGGAGCGCGGCCAGGGCGAAGAAGGGGAGGAGCGGGCGGCGGAAGGAGCCGCGCGCCAACGGGAGGGAGGCGATGTGCGGTCGTGGTGTCGGCATGGTCGGCAGCAGGCTCCTCAGGGGACACTTCCGGGATATCTCGGCGGCACGGCAGATTCACCGCCGCCCTTTTCGTAACCTACCAGTATAAGTATCGAGAGCCGTGGTTTTCTACCGTCCGCCACGTGGGATGCGCTGGGGCGGCGTTGCCCGCGGCCCATCGGCCGCTCCTGGGCGCATCGGTACGGCCGGAGACGCTGCCTACTTGCGATCGCGCGTCTCACGGATCACGGCCGTAGGGCCGCGCCAGCCAAAGCGGGCCAGGAGCGCGGCGGCACGGCGGGACTGTCCCCAAAGACGGCTCCACCGCCCCTTGCCGGCCTCGGTGTGGATAGCACCGACGAGTTGCCGGGCCTGGGCCTGCGGTAAGAGCTCGAGGCAGGCGGGCAACAACCATTCGTCGATCCCATAAATCCGTCCGCGGCCCACGTCGGCGGCCACGGGGACGACCCGGGCGACGGTATCGCCGAAGGCCTCGGCGGTGTACGCCACCGCCTCGCGGATGTTTTGCTCCTTGGGCCGCCGCGAGGAGGTCTCCAGCCACCCGGCATAGGGGGGGCTCCATTCCAGCGGCGGGGGCAGCAGATCGATGTGCGTGAGCACGGCAACGATGGGAGGGGGAACGTGGTCCAGCCGCTCGGCCGATCGCTGCTCGAGGGCGTTGAGGAAGGCGCGGTCGGCCTGGCGAGCCGGTGTGGTGGCGTCGACGGCCAGCAGCAGCATGGCCGCCGACTCGGTGGCAGCCAGGGCCGCGGCGAGTGCGGCGTTGCCGTCGTCGCGGCCGTAGGCGGGAATCTCGAGCAGCGCCAGCGGCGGCCCGCCGCTCTGGAACTGGACCCGGTGGCGGCGGACCCGGCCGTGGCCGGGTAGCCGATCGACTTCCACGCGGGCCTCGCCGACCAGTGCTTGGATGAGGCTCGACTTGCCGGCCGCGGTCTGCCCCGCCACGGCGATGGCCAAGGGCTCGGCCTCGCCGGGAGAAGCCGGCTCGACGACGCGGGAATGGGGCGCGGACTCGGCGGCGACGTCGGCGGCGGGACGCTCGGTGAGGGCGCGATAGCGGTCGGCGCCGATGCGGAGGCGATGGCTGTAGACCTCGATGAGGTATTTCCCCGCCGAGAGGACGAAGGCCTGGAACATATACGCCCGCAGGTCGGCATTGAGCTCGCGGACCAAAGGATCGCTCCCCAGCCGCCCGGCAGCCCAGCGCGCGGCCGCATAGGGGGGGTTGAAGACGGCCCCCAGGGCCAGCCAGGCGTTGCCGGCCCAGCGGACGTAGCGGGGGAGCTTCCCCAGCCGCCGCCACCAGCCGACGGTCAGCATGTGGCTGCCGGGCACGTACTGATCGATGAGCCGGCTCACGTCGCGGACGGCCAGCTCGGCGGCGGCCAGGATCTCGGGAATGGTCAACGAGTTGACCGGGTCGGTCTCGCCGGGATGGTAGTGGTTCGCCAGCTCGACGGCCATTTCCTTCAGGCACTTCAGATACACCTCCGCCTTCAGGTACTCGTCGCCCGGCAGGTGTCCGACCCGTTCGGCGCGGGCGGTGACCCGGTGCCAGGCGCGGCGGTCGCGATCGGTCCAGTGCGCCTGCTCCTGGACTTGGGGGGCTCCGAAGACCCCCGCCTGCCCGCGGCGGCGCACGAAAACCTTCAGGCCGACAGCCAAAAGCCAACCCAGAACCACCGGCAGCCAGACCCAGAGGAGCATCCGCGGGTGCTCCCAAAGATAGAGTGCGGCGGGCGCGCCCAATGCCAGCGCCACGGGCAGAACGAGCAGCATCCAGAAGATGATGCGGTAGGGCATGGTCATGGGCGGTTCTCGCGGATCTTACCGAAGCGGAAGAGCGAATCGGCCTCCGCATGGGCCTCCCGCAGGACGCGGGCCAGTTCGGAGGTGCTCGGCTCGTGACCGGCGCGGAGCTCGGCGAAGTACCAGCAGCATGCCTGTCCGAGGGCATAGGTGTAGGCGTAGGCGAGCGGCATCGCCAGGAGGTTGCCGGCGGCGGTGCCGGCTAGGGGGATCCATTTCAGCGAGCTGCGGAGCGCCTGGCGGACGACAAAACCGCCTCCGGCGGCGGCGGCCATCTGCAAGAACGTCGTCATCCCCACTTCCTGCCGATAGATGGCGGCGATGCGCGCCACCATCCGCATCTGGATTCCGACGACGATGGGAATATCGGCATAAGGAATCCACGATGCTCCCGAGGCCACCGCGGCCAGACGGGCCGCACCCAGCACGTGGGGCATGGCCTGCCGCCGGTGAAGGTCCTTCAGGCCCGCGACGGTCTCGCGGACCTGGCGGAGCGCAGTGCGGTAAGCCTCGGGCAGGAGATCGTGCAGCGTGGTCCGCAGCAGGTCGCCGCCGTAGTCGGTGGGCGTGAAGCCGTCTTCCGGCCGAGTCAGGTCGATCGGGACGACGGCGTCGACGACCCCCTCGAAGCGGCGGCGGTGTTCGACGAGCGGCCGGCGGACCGCTTCGGGCAGAAGGGGCGGATCGAGCGATTCCGAAAACGGGTAGGGCGGATGGGGCGTTTGCGGGTAGGCATCGTGCAGACAAGTGACGGCCAAGAGGACGGGGCGGTCGGGCCGATCGCGGCGGGTTCGGCGCAGAGGGACGACGACGGCCTCTTGGGCCGAATCCAAGAGTCGCACGGTGACGATCAGGGCATGGGCGGCGTCGTGGAAGCGTTCCACGTCTTCCGTGGGGTCGTAGTCCAACTCGCCGAGCCCGCGGGTATCGAGGAACCGCAGCAAGGGGTTTTGCGGCGAGGGGTAGTCGTACTGGCGGCTGTAGCGGGTGCAGGGCCGGAAGCCGCGGCCGATTTCGACATCGCCGGCCCCCGTCAGATACCGCACCAGCGAGCTCTTGCCGCTGCCCGTCTTGCCAAGAAGCCAAAACGTGGGTGGAGGCGTGCGGCGAATGAGCTCGTCGCAGCGCGCATCGAACTCCTCGGGGGAAAGAATACCGTCGCTTGACCCGGCGGAACGGAACAGATCCCAGAATCGCATCGGGAAGCAGCCTTATCCAAGAACTTTAAGACGTTTGATCGCTGGACCCGAACGCTTCCGGTTTCTCTTCGGCATCGGCAAGAGCCGCCAGCACTGCGGTCCAGAGCCCCGGAGAAACATCCACGGCATGTCGCCTGGCCAACCGTTCCAGGCATGCCGGCGGAGCGGAACGGCTCACGTGGGAGAGGGCCGCGGCAGCAATGGCGACCGATCGGCTGATCCCGGCACCACACACCACCAGCGTGGGCACCTGACGGGTCAACAGCCGCATCGTGACCTCGACGGCCGCACGCAGCCGCCACGGCGGATTTCCCGTCCCGTCGACCAGCGGGATGCGCAGGTAGACCACCTCGCGGGGAGTATTCAGCGCCGTCTCATCCGGGGCCAGATCGACTACGGCCTCGATCGCCTCGGCGAACAGCATGTCGGGCCGGCGCGCATCCGCTTGCGGCCCGATCCAGAGATGGGGTGCGGCCTGATACACGTTCCTTCCTCTCGTGAACGTTCGAAGCGGCCGGTGGAGGCTGTCGTCCACCCTGCGGTTCGCGTGTCCGCCGACGCGGCGGACCGATGACACGGCTATCACGTTCCGCCGGGAGCGCGGAGCGTGACGGTAATAGCCGAAAGGACGGCCATGCCCAGCGGCAGCAAGAGCAACGTGTACCCGGCCAGCAAGAGCGCGTAGAGGATCCGCCGGCGGCCGTCGCCGAGCAAGAGCACCAGGGCCACCGCCGGAAGCCCGATCCACGCCACCAGCGTCCCTAATCCCAGCACCAAGCCGCCGAACCCCGCGGGCAGGTCACCGCGGGCGATGAGCGACCGGGCGCCGAGGAAGCCGCCCACGAGGAACAGCACAACCGCCACACGCAATCCTCTGAGCACGATATGCCGCCGCCTGCCCGCTTCGCTTCTGGGTTCGTCCATTGGAGTCGCGCCTCCTCGTCATCACGAAACATGGCATATCCCACGCGCTTGCGCCGCATTCTCGTCCGCCGACACGACGGACCGACAGTGCGAAGCTATCACGTCCCGCCCGGCATGCCGATCACCGTGTAGGCGATCAGCAGGAGCAGGTAAAGGGGCCGCCACCGCGCATCACCGATCAGAAGCCCCACGGTCATTCCCACGGCGCTCAGGCCCAGAACCGCGGTAACGATCAGAGCCGTCACACCGCCGAGGCCGAAAACCACTCCTTCGCAACCCAACGACACCACGGCAGCCAGGAAAGCCGCCGCCAACAGCAGACATGCCGACCGCAGCACGCGGAGAATGGTTCGCCCGCGACTCCCGACTCCCTCGACCGGCTCTTGCACCACTGGTCTCCTCATCGGCACGCGTGGAAGAATTGGAGTATCGATGACGAGGCGATCAACGCGCCCCGGACCGACTTGCCAATCCGCGGCGCGATGCTCGCTGGTGGCGCGGGCGAGGCGACTTGCGCGCGCTCGACCGCACGGCGGGGCGGGATGCCAATCGCTCCGCCGGATGGGCAACCGGCCTGCCCACCGTCCGATTGACGGGTGCCGCCCCGTTCGTGATTCTCTCTCTTTCTCCAGTGCGTGCCAATAGCGCCGCGCGGACCTTTTTTTTCCTCGGAGTCGGCCCGGCCGTCGGTCCGGCGGGGGTGTTCGATTCCGCCACACGAGTGCATACAATGGGAGCGTGCAGATCGGCGGGACGGCCCCGTCACGCAATTTCGGGCAAACGAGGTACGAGGATGAAGACGCGAACCGTCAACGGGGTGAAAGTGGCTTACCTCGAACGGGGCACGGGACCCGCGGTGCTGCTCGTACACGGGTTTCCCCTGGACCATACCATGTGGTCCGCCCAGCTCGAGGCCCTCTGCGACCGGCACCGGGTGATCGTGCCCGATCTGCGGGGCTTCGGCCGCAGTGGCGTGACGCCGGGAACGGTCACCATGGAGCAGTTCGCCGACGATCTGGCGGCGCTGCTCGACGGCCTGGGCATCGGCGAACCGGTGGCCCTCGGTGGGCTTTCCATGGGGGGCTACGTCGCTTTCCAGTTCGTCCGCAAACACGCCCGGCGCCTCGCCGCCCTGATGCTCTGCGACACCCGCGCCGTAGCCGATACCCCCGAGCAGGTCGAGAATCGCCGCCAGACCGCCGACCGCCTGGAGCGCGACGGGACATCCTGGCTCCCCGAGACGATGATTCCGCGGCTGTTTGCGAAGTCGACCGTCGAGTCCCGCCCGGAAATCGTTGCGGCCATGCGGGAGGTGATGGCCGCCGGCGACCCGCGGGGTCTGGCGGCAGCCTCGCGCGGCATGGCGCTTCGGCCCAATGCAACCACGCTTCTGGAGAGGATCGCCTGCCCGACCTTGGTGCTCGTCGGCGCCGAAGACGCCCTCTCGCCAGCCGCGGAGATGCGACGGATCGCCTCTGCGATCGAGAAGAGCCGATGCGTGGAGATTCCTGCCGCGGGACACATGGCTCCCGTCGAGCAGCCGCAAGCGGTGAATGCCGCGCTGGGCGCCTTTCTGGGCGAAGTCTTCGCCGCTTAGCAAGGCAGCCGCGAAGGGAACTGCCGCGCCCTAAGGGAGCTGGAAGAGCGACTGGCTCTTCACGATGGCGCAGTCGTCGGGGAAGGTGTGGAAGGCTTGGACGAGAAGGCTGCGGTTGCGCGACTCGGCGTTTACGTAGCTGAGGGCGCCCAGGGCCATCCGCCCGCTGGAGTCGAAGCGGTAGAGCATCCCCTGCCGCGCACCGTCGATGAGCAACTCCTGCTGGAAGGTCCAGAATACTTCGGGCTCGACCGGTTCGAGCTGGAAGCTCACCTGGTAGCGGATGCCGCCGCGGCAGTCGACGTGGTCGTCGCGCTGTCCTTTGAGCCGGTAGGAGAGGAGACGCCGTCGCTCGGGGAGCGGATGGTGTGCCGAGGTGGCGACTTCCGTAAGCGTCAGGCCCGCGTACTGCCAGGTTACGACGTGGCCGGCGGTGGTGATGTCGATCTTCGCCTGGTATCCGCCCCGCTCGATCCGCCGCGTCTGGCAGACCTCGAACAGTTCCGGGTGGAGCGGGCGGCCGTACACCTGGAATACCAGCTCGGCAACTTTCGGTCGCGTGGTGAGCACGAGAGGAGTCCCCCACTCTTATCGATGCCGCGCACCCGACGATGCACGGAGGATGACGCAATGACACTTCGGATGATCGCATTATAGGCGGCGGCAGCGGAAAGCACAAAGGGCGTTTTCGAGCTCGGGGCGCATCTTCCCCGAGCCTCTCTTGACAGATCGAACGGCACGTGTTCCACCAGCGGCGCTCAGGCGAGGCCGACGAGGAGGTCGTACGTGGCGTGGGCGCCGGCGGCGATGCCGAAACCGCGGTAGATGAACAACGTCGCGAAGAAGACGCCGGCGAGAAAGCGGAAGGTGAAACTGAAGGCCAGGAAGGGATCGCCGTAGGGGCCGACGTAGTGCGCGGCCGAGAAGACGAGACTCGTCGAGACGACCGCCGCCACCACGGCGGGCCGCGCGGCGACGCCCGCCGCCAGCAAGGAGGCGGTTGCTGCCGGCAGTAAGATGAGGCGGAAGAGGACCTCCTCGTAGAGGCCCGCGCCGAGGTAGCCGATCGCCGAGGCGAGCCGACCCTGCTCCCCGATGCCCGGCGCCGAGATCTCCACCGAGAGAAGCGCCGCTTGCAAGAGGAGGATGCCCCGCAGGCAATAGCCGAGCAACACGCACTCCGCGGCCATCCCCCATACCACCGCGCGCGAGAAACGCCAGGGCCGGCCCGTGGTATGGTGCCATGCCAGGAGCAGAGCAACCGTGAGCGCGGGGAGCAGAAAGTAGGGTCCCAGGCCGAGGCGGTCGAGCCCCGTCCGCAGCCAGACGTCGGCGCCGTTACGGATCGCCTGCGGCCCGAGAAGCAGTACTCCTGCTTCGTAGATCACCAGCAAGGGGGCTACGAAGACGAGCGCCGTCAGCGGTTCGCGCGAGCGCACCCAGTAGCGTTCGGCTGCCGCCGCTAGCGGGTGAGGCGGGCATGGGGCCGGGGATGCGGCGCCGGGGGGACCGACGGCCGATGGCGATTCGATCGTATCCGACGCGGGCGGCATGGCGGAAGCAGGGCTGAACCGGCGGCAGGTGGCCTGGCGACGGGCCGCCGGGGTGCGGGCAGGCGCGTCTTCCGAGCGGGCAACCCGCCTCACAGCGTTCTTCGTCCCGAAGGCAGGTACCCCTTGAGGCGCATACGGTAAGGGAGCCGAGCCTTGGCATCGCCGGCAGAATCGTTACCATACTCACCCATGAGCACACTCCCCGAAGTCTACCAGCGCCTCTTCACCGCCTTCGGGCCCCAGAACTGGTGGCCGGGCGAGACGCCCTTCGAGGTCATCGTGGGCGCCGTTCTCGTGCAGAACACGAGTTGGCGAAACGTGGCCCGCGTCATCGACCGACTCAAGGAGGGCGATCTGCTCCATGCCGCAACCCTTTCGGCGCTGCCCCTGGAAGAGCTCGAAGAGCTGCTCCGCCCCGTCGGCTACTATCGCGTCAAGGCCCGCCGGCTGCGGAACCTGCTCGCCTGGTTCACGGAGCGTTTCGACGGCTCCGTGGAGGCGATGTTCGCCATCGGCCAGGCCGAGCTCCGCCGCGAGCTCCTCTCGCTCAACGGCATAGGTCCGGAAACGGCCGACTCGATCCTCCTCTACGCGGGCGGCCTGCCGAGCTTCGTGATCGACGCCTACACCTTTCGCGTCATGGCCCGGCACGGCTGGATCGAGCACGGTGCCGACTACCACGCGCTGAAGGAATTCTTCGAGAGCCGGATGGAACCGGACGCGGCGCGCTTCAACGAGTTCCACGCCCTCTTTGTACGCGTGGGCAAGGACTTCTGCCGCAAGCGGGAACCGCGCTGCGGCGCCTGCCCCTTGCAGGACCTGCTCCCCGAAGGCGGACCCCTGGAACCCGAATAGCACCGCTAACCGACGCGGACGCGATAGCTTTGGGGGCCTTCGCAGGCGATGGCTATGTCCACGTCGAGGAGCCGCCGGAGGAGATCGGCATGGGTCCGTGCATGCGAGGAGATCGTGGTGGTGCGGAACTCCCCGCCGCCCCCCTGCCAGGCGCTCAACCCCAAGGGGAGCATGAGCTGGTCGGCCAGGTAAGGCCCCACGGGGGCGTCGGCGGCCAGGTACGCGGAGACCTCGCGCCAGAGGCGGCGGGCCACCTCTTCGGCGCGGAGCCCCAGGCGGCCGAGCGTGCAGAAGACTTCGGTAAGGTGCTCGAAGGCGAGTTCGGCCACGAGAGCATTTCCCGGTCCAGCGGTGTCGTGCCGCTCGATCACCTCGCAGCAGCCGTCGTCCCAGCCGCTTTCGGCGAGGAAGGTGCGGCACTCCCGCTCGGCGATGTGCCCGGGCAGCCGGGCGACCGTAGCCCGCAGCCGCCGGGACACGAGGGGCCCGCGTTCGACGATGACCAGTCCCCCCAACCGCGCGGTAGGTCGGACCTCGACCTCGATTTTCCCCCCGCCGGCAGGGTAGAACCCGGGGCGAACGAGGCGCGGCCGGCACAGAGGACCGAGGCGTTCGAGCAGGGGAAGGTAGGCTTGGGCCAGGAACTCGAAAGGGGGCGCCAACGGGTTGTGCGTCCCGCCAGTGACGGTGATCCGCGCCGATCCCGAAGCGGTTAGCAGCGCCGGCAGGACGGTCTGGGTGACGAGCGTCGTGCTCCCGGCGGTTCCCACGTCGAGGTGGAATTCGCCAGGCCTTACGTCCCGCGGCCGGAAGTCGAGCTGCCGAGAGCCGAGCCAGGCCCCTTCCACTTCCGCCCGCCCGACATGGACGGCGGCCTCCACCGCCGCCAAGTGCTGCCGCCGGAGGCCCGGCTTCTGGCGCCCGGCACGGATGTTCTCGATACGGCAGGGGCGGCCCGTAACCAGGGCCAAGGCCAGCGCCGAGCGGACCATTTGTCCGCCTCCCTCCCCTTGCGACCCGTCGATGATGGTCATGGCATGATGGCTGTAGTTGGGCATGGGGTGGAGGTGCCCCCCGGTGTGGTTGCCGGCGACAGATCGCCCTCTTCCCAGTCGGTCGGGGTGGAGTCTACAATAAGTTCATTGGGTAACCTAAATCCTTCTCTCGAAAAACCACAGAGGGTCACCGACATAGTGGACCGTTTCAGCGCCCGCCCGCAGGCGGCCTCGGCAGTGGCGATTCCTCCGGCCCTGCAACGGGCCATGATTGCCGCGCGTACGGCCGAGGAAAACCGGGGTCGCGACATCGTCATTCTCGATTTTCGCGAGCTGAGTCAAGTCTACGACTTTTTCGTTCTCGTTACAGGCAGCAGCCGGCAACAGTTGCACGCCATGAGCGAAGAGATTGACCGTGCCTTGGAGGCGGGTTTGGGCGACCGCCGGCTGGGGATCGAAGGCTACAACGAGAGCCGCTGGATCCTTCTCGATTACGGCGACGTGGTGGTCCATCTCTTCGACGACGACACGCGGCGCTACTACGCCCTCGAGGACCTCTGGGCGCAGGCCCGCCGTGTGCCGTACACTCCCCTGCACGAGACGCAGGCGCGGGCCATGGGTGGCTGACGGTCCCCGGCATGCGCGGAGAACGTCCGCCCGGCCAACGGCTGCGGGACGCGAACGTCCGCCGTGCGGTTGCCGCTCCGCGGCACGTGCCGCGACCGGGGCGCTTCGCCGGTCTGCTCCGGCGCCGAGCCGCCAGGCCCCAGCCACTTCTCATTACCTTTCCCCCGAGGTCGTGTTCCACGGATGAGTCTGCTTGCCGAGATCAGGGAACGTTTCCGCCCCCCGCTGACCGCGCTTCTCGACGACGACCCGCTCGTCGAAGAGTCACTCGAGGCCATTCGCTGCAGCCAGGACCCGCGGTTCGGCGACTACCAAGCCAACTTCGCGATGATGCTCGGTAAGCGGCTGGGCCGGCCGCCGCGGGAATTGGCCGGGGAAATCGCCGAGCGGATTTCCATCGGCGACCTCTGCCACCCGCCCGAGATCGCCGGGCCGGGGTTCATCAACCTCAAGCTTCGCGACGCGACGCTCGCCGAGCGGTTGGCCCGTGCCGTGGGCGATCCGCGGCTGGGAACGCCGGAGATCGAGCAGGGGCGCTGCTACGTCGTCGACTTCTCGGCGCCCAACGTAGCCAAACCGATGCACGTGGGCCACATCCGCTCGACCGTCATCGGCGACGCCCTCTGCCGCATCCTGCGGTTCGTCGGCCACCGCGTCATCAGCGACAACCACATCGGCGACTGGGGGACCCAGTTCGGCATGATCCTTTACGGCTACCGCCACTTCCTCGACAGGGCGGCCTATGCCCGGCAGCCCGTCGAGGAGTTGGCGCGGCTTTACCGCCTGGTGCGGCAGTTAATGGACTACCGCGAGGCGCGCGGCGATCTGCCGCGGCGGCAGGCGCGGCTGGCGGCCGCCGAGGCCGCCCTGGCCCGGGCTCAGCAGGCCGCCGGCGCG
>SLBP01000161.1:0-16806 GCA_007126245.1 Planctomycetales bacterium | reverse complement strand
CGCAGGCCGCCCCGGCTGCGCGGTCGCGGTGCGGTTCACCTCGACGGAGTCGCCCAGCATCGACGTAAGTGCCCGCTGGACGGTATCCGGGCTGGTCCTCCGGAGCGTGACGACGCCCATGGCCTGGTTCGACGTCATGGCCGCCTGATCGAGCGTCTCGACGAGCTGTTCGACCTCCCCGAAGAGCGGCTGGGGGGCCGACACCACCAGCGAGTTGGTCCGCGTGTCCACGCCGATGGACATCCGCTGCACGTCATCCTGGTTCGTGCCGCCGCCGCCCCGCCGCCCGTCACGCCCGCCGCCCCGCAGCGCCTGGATGATCTCCTGGGGGGAGGGCTGCCGCTGACCACCCTGCTGCCCTCCGGTGACCAGGCGGTCCTGGTACACCTCGCGGACGATCTCCGCGATCTCGCTGGCCTGCGTGTTGTGGACGGGAATCATCTTGGGGGTGGGGACGGCCAGGACCTCTTCCGGACTCCCCGGCTGGTCGAGGATGCGGAGGAGCTGCTCGACCATCTCCAGGTCCTGCGGGCCGGCCTGTACGATGAGGGCGTTGAGGTGGTTGTCGGGCGTGATCCGCATGACGCCGCTGGGGGTGATCGTGCCACCGGCACCCATCAGCGCGCCGAAGATGCCGCCCCCCGCCTCCCCCATTGCCGCGGTGGCCAGATCGCCCAGCAGTCCGCCCCCGCCGTTCTCGTCGGCGTGGGTCAGCGTGCCACCGCCGAAGACCATGTCGAGCGTCTCCGCCGCGCTGGTCGCCCGGACGTGCTTGAGGTAGAAGATGGTCAGTTCCGGGCCCCCGGAGGCGACTCCGCTGACCAGCGCGTTGAGCAGCTCCTCGACGTGGTTGAGGGCCTCGACGTCCTCCGAGGCGATCATGATGCCCCCGGGGCCCACGGAGATGAGGACCTCCGGCGGGGCCGCTTCCTCCTCCTGTGCCGTCTCCTGTGCCTGCTCCTGTGCTTGCTCCTGTGCCTGCGCCGTTGCCGAGGCCAGTCGGAAACGCCCCTGTCCGTTGTCGGCGGGGGCGTTGCGGAACGTCGTGCGATCATCCGCCGACGGAGCGGCAGGCAGGCCGACCTCTTCGCCTCCCTCGTCGTATTCGGGCTCGTCACCGTAGCCGGGGCCGGCCGACGGATCGTCGATCGACGGCTGCGGGCGGAACAACTGCTCGAGCACTTCGGGTGGGATGCGGTCGATCAGGGCCCCCGATGCCTCGCCCTCTGCGGGAGGTGTGCCGACCGTCCCCACCGGCGCGCGGCCGGGGGCCGCGGAGGCTTGCGGGGCGGGCATGGGAATGGCCCTTACGGAGTCGTCATCCGCGCCGCCGTAGAGCCCGCTGGTCCGCAATTCGGGAATGATCGACGAGGAGGGCACCACGCGGATGCGGTTCGGCCGCACCGACGGCCACAGGTCCTGGAGGCGATCGAGTGCCACTTCGGCCGTGCGACCGGTCAAGGGCAGCATCCGCACGTTGCTCCCCGCGGGACCCGCCGGCGAATCCAGGTCGGTTTCCCCCCATTTCTCCAAGATCGCCCGGACCTCGGCGATCTGCCCCTGGGTGCCGCGGACGAAGAGCTGGCGCCTGAGCGGATCGGCATCCAATCGGGGGCCGCGGCCGTTCTCGCCCTCACCGAACATGTTCCCGAGCAAGAGCATGGCCAATTGGGGGTCGGTCTCGTGGAGATGGAAGACGTCGAACTGGCTGCCGTCGCGCCGGAGCTGCTCGAGCGTGGCGCGGATGGTGGCCTGCAGGGGCGGCGCGGCCAAAGCGATGAGGTTGCCGGTCTGGGGGTCGGTCGCCAGCCGCACGTCGGGCTCCCCCGCCATGAGCGTCTGCACGACCTCGAGCACCGACTGGGGATCAGCCCCGTAGACGGAGTAGACCTCCAGTTGCGGCTGGTTCATTCCCCGCTCGGGCCGCAGGGGATCGGGGACATCGACCGCCTTGACGATCTGCGTCGCCCGGGCGAGAAAGTCCGGCTTGCCCGAGACGAGCAATCGCCCGCCCGTCGAATCGACCGCGGCACGGAGGGCGCCGTCCGGCAGAGAGTAACTGTCCTCGGGGATGTCGAGGAGTTGGCGAATGACCGTCAGGGCCTCGTCCGGCGTTGCGTGCTCCAGGTCGATGGCCTGGATTCCGCCGGCGGTCAACCCTTCGGGATCTTCGACCCGCTGGATCACCCGGCGGATCTCCCTGAGGCGACCGGCCGTCTCCGTGACGAGCAACTGCCGCGAACGCTCCAGGGTAAGAGCCGAACCCTGGGGCCCCAGCATGGGACGGATCTCCTCGGCGGCCTCTTCCGGGTTGATGCGGTCGAGCTCGAAGACCACGCTGACCATCTCGAACTCGCCCCGCTCCGAGAGGTTCTCGGCGGAGACGTAGGGGACCAGGTGCGGGTCGATGCCGTCCTCGAGGTTGATCAGCATCAGCATCTGGTTGCGGCGGATCAGCACGTATCCCTTCGTCAGGAGCACGCTATTGATCAGATCGATGGCCTCGCTCGGAGTATAGGCGCGGCGATCGATGTAGTTGAACGTCCCCGGAGGCGGCCCGGCCGGCTCGAACAACGAAAGGCCAGCCTGATCGGCAAACCAATCGAGGACCTCTTTCCAGGGGGCAAAGCGGAAGTTGAACACCAGTCGCCGCGGCTCACCGTCCGTGGGCCCGGCCGCAATCGGTTCGTAGACTTCCCCCTGCGGTTGAGGCGCCGCAGGCCCGGCATCGGCCTGGGAGCCGACATCAGGGAGCTGCAAGTCTCTGGGCAAGGGGAACTCGGGCGTCGCCTCGGCCCCGGGAGCGGGCCGGTCCGGCCGGGGCATCCCCTCGCCGAACCGGCCACGGAAGGCCGGTGCGGCGGGGCGGCCCGGCGCCGGCTGTACCGGGCGTTGGGGAGCCGTATCGCCCGCCTCCCCGCGGCGCTCCCCGGGGGGCGTGGCCGCAGGCGGTGCCGGCGGATCGGCCCCATCGGCCGCGCCCTCTTCCACCGCAGGGTGCGGTTCCGCTTCCTCGGCGGCCTCCAGCTCCTCGTCCTCGGCATCCTCCTCCGCGGCGCTGGTGATCGCCTCGGCGGGGACGCCTTCCGAGGGAGCCGTCTGGGGAACTGGACGAGCGGCGTCGGATTGCGGCGAAGGGGGAACCGGAGGCGGGCCGGTTACCTCGGCGGGTTCGTCGGGAACGGCAGTCTCTTCATCGTCGGCCACGGCCGACTCCGAACGGTAGGCGACGGCAGCCGCTGGCGGCTGGGCCGAGCCGGGAGCCACCTCGCGGAGCGCCGCGAGTCCCGTTTGACGCAGCATGCCGCCGAGCTGCGCCTGCTGTTCGCTGCTGAGGAGACCGCGGAGCTGCTGGTCGAGGACGTTGCGGGCGGCCTGGGCGGGACCGTCGAACTCGCGGATCTGTTCGCGCCGGGCCACCAATTCGGCCGCCTCTCTGCGCTGCTCGTCGCTGAGGCCCAGCCGGCTTGCCACGGCGGGCTCGGCCAGGATCGACATCCCCCGGCGCTGGACGTAGATCCGCTCCAGACGCGCCCGCTGCGCGTCAGAAAGGATTTCCAGCCCGCGGCCCTCGGACTCGCGGCGGAATGGATCGAGCTTCGCCCGCCGCTCCCGGGGCGAGAGCCCGCGAAGCCCCATGACCAGATCGACGGCCTCGGCTTCGCGCTCGTCGACCAACGCCGTCAACTGCTCGCGCTGGCTGCCGGTCAGTTGCAGCTCGTCGGCAATGGCGGGTTCCATCGTCAGGGCGATGACGCCGACGAATTCGAGTTCCGTAGCCTCCACCGCCCGGGGCGACCAGAGGACCGCAGCCGCCGCCATCGCGACTGCGGCCGCGACCGGGAACCGAAACGCCCCCCGCTGCATCGCGGATGGACCGGGAACGATCCCTTCCGCCGGCCCCGCATAGGCCGATTGGGGCTCACTCCGGCGAGAGATTAGCGATCGCATGGGCGTACCTGCCTATTCACTGGAGCGAGTCGTCCTGGTACGGGCAACTCCCTCGACGAGTCTAGGATTTTCCGAATTCTTCGTCGAGCACAACCTGGTGGACGAATGCCCGCATCTATTATATGCCCTGGCCCTCGAGGCGAGAGCAGCCTCACCCAACGGGGGTGAGAACGACTCCTGTTTCCCCATCAATGACTCGGGGTACCCGGCGAGAGTTCGCCATCGGGGCGCAGAACTCTACCGCCTCGGTACATTTCGACCCCATATCTCAACCCCATATCCGCCGACAAGTTCCGTTGCCGATTCGCCCGGCAGACCGCCCTGCCGCGGCACGCCCCCCCAATGATGACCACCTTCGGGTCGGTTGTTGTCGCTCTGCTGGTAACTGGTGAAGCGAGACGCTCATCGAGCAGTCGCGGTGAGTGCCACACTACGCCGTGAATCCTCTTGCGAATGACAGGAGAAGGCCTTTCCGGACGAGAAGAGGGAACGCGCGTGCTCTTCTTTCTCGTGTTCGGTCTTCTCGACCGCATCTTATACCCTTCCCCTTCTCCGTTCTCTCTATTTTCTCCTATTCAACAGAAAAAACGACCAGGGAGCGGCCGCCTTCCCCACCTTTCTCGAACAGGAGGGAACGGAGGACACAGAGGAGCGAATCGTCAGGGAGGCGAAAGGGCCGGCGGTCGCGTGTCGGCGCCTGGCACCCTCCTTCTCTCTTCCCCGATCTCCCCGCTCTTCTGTTGTGGTCGCTCTCCTGTTGGAGCGGGGGGGTCGGCCAGGGTTCACGGCGTTGCCTGCCACCCGGACCGAAATCACACCATAATGGGCACTTTACCTATTGCTCTGAAGGAGGGGCTCCGGGAACCGCGGGGGCGCCCGGCGTGGCGGGGTCGGCCGGTGCCGCGGGTGACAGCGGGTCGGGATCGGTCATCCGCTCCGGCAGGTGTCGGCGCGAAAGCTTCGGGGCGTTCTTGAAGGGGTTATAAAGGGGATCGCCGACCAGGACCATCACCCAAGAGTTGAAAGGGTTCGTGCGGTAGTACGTCTCGACGAGGGTGTACTCGCCGGTCAGAAGCAGGGAAAAGAAGTCGTCCGGGAGCGGAAAAGCTCCCAGGTAGGGCTCATGGGTTGGCCCCAATGTAGCGGCGACCCCTTCGCGGATCATCGCGGCACACCAGGCGTTTCCTTCCCGCAAGGACCGGGCCTCGGCACTGGCCATATGATATCCGACCGCGCCCGGCTCCCACTCGAAGGCGTCCACGTATTTGGCCAGCGAGTACCACCCGCAGTAAAGAGCGGCCCCGGGACAATCGCCCGGTTGGAAGAGGGCCGGCTCGTTGTCGAGGATCACCTCGAGGTCGGTGTGCGCCTCGAGGCGGGCCGCCAGATCGCGGAGCGACTGGTCGTACTCCCCGTACGAGCCGCGACCGTCGCGCTCCGGATGGAATTCCATGCCTCGGGCGTCCAGGTAGACCTTGCCGGAGAGCCCCTCGCGCTCGGCGCGGATCGCGGCGTCGATGAGCCCCTTGACCAGTTCGACGCTGGGTGCCTCGAGCCGAGAGACCATGAGGGTCCGCGGCCGGCCGTTGCGGTGGCGAAACGTGTAGTGCAGGAGGTTCGGCTGCCAGCGGTAGAGAGGATAGTCGGGCCAATGAAGGAGGCTCAGTTCGCTGTCGAAGCTGGCGTGGGTCTCTTCCAGGCTGAAGACCTGCTGCTGCTGGTCGATCCACTGGATCGATCCCACCAGGCCGTGGCTGCGTTCGAGGACGAAGAGCATCTGCGCGTCGCGCAGGGGCTCGGCGCCGAGCTGGCCCAGGGCGTGCAGCCCCAACTCCAGCCCCTCCTGGCGGCCATGGAGCAGTGCAATCTGCGGCACCTGCTCCGGCGGCCGGCCGGTGCCCTCGACCTGCTGGCGGCCGAGGCGGAGCAGAGCCATGTTGCCGCCCGCCAGGACGATCCCCTGCTCGAACTGCTGCGAGATCTCCCGCTGCTGTTCGGCCGCAAGGCCCTGGGCGCGTGCCTGGGCCGACTTGAGCACGGCATCGAAGCGGGCGTTCAGGTCGGCCACGGGGGTGTCGGCGGCGAAGGCGTGCGGGGTCACGGCCGCGCCGGTGCGGCCCAGTTCGGCGAGCTCGTCGAGCAACTCGCCGAAGCGATTCACCAGGCGTCCGCGGGCTTCGGCGAGGGCAGCTCGCCGTGCCTCTTCCGCCTCGCTCGGCTTCGTCTGGGCACCGATGTTCAACGGCACGTCGTAGCAGGTCACCAGGCAGCGGATCTGGTCGGTGAGCCCCCGCTCGGCAAGCCATTGGCGGATCGCCGGGCGGACCTGGGTGTTCCACTCTTCGCGGGGAAGCGTCGTTCCCGGCGAGGCCTCCAGCAGCATGATGTGCTCCGCGGGGATGCCTCGCGCCTGGCAGTAGTATTCGGCCACCTCGCGCGATGCGCTGCTGGAGGCCAGGGCGATGACGGCGATTTCGTCGGGCTTCAGACCGGCCGCCGCCGGCGCTGCCGCCAGAAAGGCCAACAAGGAGGCCAGGATGCCACGCATGACGCTTCTCTCCGGTTGCTATTGCGTTCGAGTCAGCCTTCCGCCCGGCGGAGCGCCGCGGCAGCAGGCAGCATCTGCCGGTTCCGCGCGCCGCCCCCTGGCATTCGCACGAACCCCCTTCCCATCTTCGCGCTCGCGGATTCCACCCGGTCAGGGGGGCCGGCGGAACGTCTCCTTCGGCGGATTGCTCCGCAGCGGCGCGCGGCTCACCGATTCATCGTAAGTAACGGCGGCGACGGCGACAACTCGGGACCGTGCGGGACGGCGCGGACTCCCCCGAGGGGTGGCATGCCAGGTCAGCGGCGAACCCCGCGGAGCGCCTCCACCCGACTGCAGAAAAGACATCTTGTTTGCGCCTCGCCTTTCCTGCAACGCGGTGGCGGGGCCGCCGGGTGGCTGCGAGCCCTTAACCTGACTGCTGGAGTGCTATAGAATCGGCGGCCCGCAGGCGAGGCGCCCCGATCGGTCATGGGGGCCGAATCGGCACCTCCCGAAATCTGATGTGTATTGGAGAGCGGAGCATGCGCGTCCTGGTGATCGGGAGCGGGGGCCGGGAGCACGCCTTGGCCTGGAAGCTGGCTCAGAGCCCCCGGGCCGAACGGGTGTTCGTGGCGCCGGGAAACGCGGGGACGGCATTGGATGCCGAAAACGTGCCCATCCCCACCATGGACTTTGCAGGGCTGATCCGCTTTGCCAAGGAAAATCGCGTGGGGCTGGTCGTCGTGGGGCCCGAGGAACCCCTGGCGGCCGGTATCACCGACGCCATGGCCGCCGAGAAGCTTCGCGTCTTCGGCCCCAGTAAGGCGGCTGCCGAGTTGGAGGGGAGCAAGGTCTTCTGTAAAGAGTTGCTCCGCAATGCCGATGTCCCCACCGCCGACTATCGGGCCTTCTCCTCCGCCGAGGAGGGCCTGGGATACCTCCAGGACCGCGAGAACGTGCCCGTCGTCGTCAAGGCCGACGGCCTGGCGGCCGGGAAAGGCGTTCTCGTCTGCAACAACCGCGAGGAGGCCGTGGCGGCCGTACGGCTGATCGCCCAAGACCGCGCCTTCGGCACCGCGGGCGACCGGCTGGTGATCGAGGAGCGCCTCGACGGCCAGGAGGCCAGCGTCCTGGCGATCACCGACGGCCAGACGATCCTGTCGCTGCCCCCCTGCCAGGACCATAAGCCGGCCGGCGACGGCGACACCGGCCCCAACACCGGGGGCATGGGGGCCTACTGTCCGGCCCCCTTGGTCGACGAGGCGATGCATCACTGGATCGAAGCGCAGATCCTCGTCCCCACGATCCACGCCATGAAGCGGGCGCGGCGGCCCTTCCGGGGTGTGCTCTATGCGGGGCTGATGATTACCAACCAGGGGCCGAAAGTCCTCGAATACAACGTCCGCTTCGGCGACCCCGAGTGCCAGCCGCTGCTCATGCGGCTCTCCAGCGACCTGATCGAGGTGCTCGACGCGGCGGTCGACCAGCGCCTCGATCGCCTGGACCCATTGCAGTGGGACCCGCGGCCGGCGGTCTGCGTGGTGATGGCCAGCGAGGGCTACCCCGGGATCTACCAGAAGGGTCACGCGATCCGTGGCCTGGAGGCCGCCGCGGCAATGCCGGATGTCAAGGTCTTTCACGCGGGCACGGCGCTCCACGAGGGGCAGGCGGTGACTGCCGGCGGCCGCGTGCTCAACGTCACCGCGCTCGGCTCCAGTATCGCCAACGCCAAGCTGCACGCCTATTCGGCGGTCAAGTGCATCCGCTGGGAGGGGGCTTGGTGCCGCAAGGACATCGCCGACAAGGCGCTGGCGAGGCATTAGCGGGGCGCGGCGAGGGTGCAGATCGCCTGGTCGTCGGCGGACAGTACGCCGCACAGGCCCCTGTGCGGCGCCGCGTTGGTGTGGACGGGCCACCGGAGGGACCGGTTGATGGGCTGACCGCCGCTCCCACGCCAGGTTCAACTCCACCGCCCCCGGCACAGCGGCATGTGCCGCGTACCAAGGAGAGCTATCCCTCGAACTGTCCTCTTTCGAATATCCCGGGGAGATTTCAGTCGCCAAAGGGTCTTCGACGATACGGCTTATAGCGGTAAATTGCGGCACCGCAATAAGTTAAGCAGCGCAGTCCCGCGAAGCCAGCCGGCCGGCCGTGGATGCGGGGGGCAGGCGGGATGGAGACCCTGCGCGGACTGGAAGCCCCAAGCCAACAAGTTCGACCGGGAGGTGGGGGATAGTGAGCAGCAGCGAAAGCCGGGAGGAAGTCTGCCTCGCGCAGCAGATCGAGATTCTCAAGGCGCGGTTGGCCCAGGCACAGAAGCTCACGGCCTTGGGAGAGCTGGTCAGCACGACGACGCACGAGTTCAACAACGTGCTGATGACGATCATCAACTACGCGAAGATGGGGCTAAGGCACAAGGATGGGGCGACACGGGACAAGGCCTTCGAGAAGATTCTCAACGCCGGTTCGCGGGCGGCGCGGATCACCAACGGCGTCTTAGGGATCGCCCGGAACCGTTCCGCGGGCCAGGTCCCCACGGACGTGAGGCAGCTCGTCGAGGATACCTTGCTTTTGCTCGAGCGGGAACTGAACAAGTACCGCGTCACCGTGGAGAAGCGCTTCGAGCCGGTGCCCGAGGCCCTGGTCAACGGCAACCAGATTCAGCAGGTGCTCTTGAACCTCCTGATCAACGCCCGCCAGGCGATGCCGGGCGGCGGGCGGGTCTCGATTCGCCTGAGCTGCGACGCCGAACACGCCACGGTCGACCTGGTCGTCCGCGACCACGGATGCGGCATTCCCGCCGACCAGCTTCCGCGGATATTCGATGCCTTCTTCACCACGAAGAAGGGGCCCGACGCCAGCGGCAAGGGAGGAACGGGCCTGGGGCTGGCGATGTGCCGCGAGATCATCGAGGCGCATCGGGGCCGCATTCGCGTCGACAGCACGGCAGGCAAGGGGACGGCGTTCACGCTCAAGCTCCCCGCCGCGGTTCCCCCCGCCGCGGCTGCGCCGCTGAGCGTGGCCGGAGAACTTCCCCGGGCGCCCAGCACGAGCCGGTAGCCACCGCCCGGACCGGTAAGGCGCTCCTTGGCACGCGGCACAGCCCTGGTGCGGCGCCCCCTCGAGCCGATTCCCCGAGGGGCCGGTCCCCCGCGCGCCGGGCGCCGCGCACCAGCCCCCCCATTCTCCAAGACGCCGCCCGGGCGCTCGCGGAGCGCCCTCGGCGCGCGGTCCCGACGCCTCCCCGCCGAGCCCGAGCGGGTCGGCTGGGAGCAGATGGAACAGCCCTGCGTTCAATGGACCCCCTGGGGCGGTGGGTGATTTTCGGGGCGACCGCGGCTTTGCGGCCTGCGGGGGGCGATTCCTGAGCTATGCTTCCTCCAGAACCGCTCGGATGGTCGCCTTGAGAACCGCGGGGCGAAGCCTCGCCGACCTCCGTCCCCCGAGGGAACGCGAGGCCGGCCGCCCCGAGACTCAGCGAAAGACTGACCCGGAAAGGATTATGAAAAGCGTCATTCCGCCGATACGTGCTGCCGGTGATGCAAAGACGAAGGACGCCAGCTTCGACGAACTGAAGCAGCGGATCCACAGCAAGCTGGTGGACAAGCTCGACCTCTCGCGGGTCAGCGAGCTGGAAGGCGACGTGCTGCGGCGCGAGATCCGCCTCGTGGTGGAGCATCTCTGCGACACCGAGAATACGCTGCTCAATCGCACCGAGCGGGAGCGGTTGATCGACGAGGTGCTCGACGAGACGTTCGGCTTAGGACCGCTGGAGGGACTCCTCAAGGACCCCTCGGTAAGCGACATCCTCATCAACGGGCCGAAGAACGTCTACTGCGAGCGGCGCGGGAAGATGGACAAGAGCGACGTCGTCTTCCGCAACAACGACCACCTGATGCAGATCATCGACCGCATCATCTCCAAGGTGGGGCGCCGCGTCGACGAAACCTGCCCCATGGTCGACGCCCGCATGGCCGACGGCTCGCGCTTCAACGCCATCATTCCTCCGCTGGCGCTCGACGGCGCCGCGGTCTCCATCCGCCGCTTCGGCGCCAACCCGCTCAAGCTCGAGGATCTCCTCAACTACAAGGCCTTCACTCCCGAGATGGTGATGCTCCTCGAGGGGGCCATCAAGGCCCGCCTGAACATCATCATCTCCGGCGGTACGGGCTCCGGAAAGACGACGCTCCTCAACACGCTCTCGAGCTTCATTCCCAATACGGACCGCATCGTCACCATCGAGGACGCCGCCGAATTGCAGCTCCAGCAGGACCACGTGGTCCGGCTGGAAACCCGCCCGCCGAACATCGAAGGGAAGGGCGCCGTGTCGGCGACCGACCTCGTGCGCAACGCCCTGCGCATGCGGCCCGAACGGATCATCATCGGCGAATGCCGCGGCCCGGAGACGCTGGACATGCTCCAAGCGATGAACACCGGCCACGAGGGGTCGATGACCACGCTGCACGCCAACACCCCCCGCGACGCCCTGGCCCGCATCGAGACCATGATCATGATGGCCGGCTTCGAGCTGCCGCTGAAGGCGATGCGGACGCAGATCGCCAGCGCCGTGGACCTGATCGTCCAGGCGAGCCGCCTGCAAGGGGGGCCGCGAAAGATCACGTACATCACCGAGGTCGTGGGCATGGAGCAGGACACCGTGGTGATGCAGGACATTTACCGCTTCGAAAAGAAGGGGATCGACGAGAACGGGCGGGCCTACGGTCAGTTCCTGGCCACGGGCATCCGTCCCACGTTCATGCACCGCCTGGAGGCGGCGGGTGTGCGGCTCCCCTCGAGCGCCTTCCGCGAGCGCATGATGTTGGAGGACTGAGATGTATTTGCTGCTCGTCGCCCTTGCTGCTTTTGTGGGGGTTGCCGCCTTGGTCGGGGGCCTGGCCCTGCTGCTCCGCGACCAGCCGGCGGCGAAGATCGAGGACCGCCTCGACCTGCTCACCGGGCTGAACACCCCCGCGGCTGCCAAAGAAGCCCTGCTCAAGGGCGGGGGCGTGCTCGCCGAGCCCCTCGACGATTCGCCGAACCCCCTCGTCGCGTGGGTCAAGCAGTTCGGCAGTCTCAACCGCCTCTTCGAGCAGGCCGATACCTCGCTCTCCGTGGGACGCTTCCTGGCCATTTCCGCGGCCATGGGGGCGGGGGGGATCGTGATCTCCCTGATCCTGCGGCTCCCCTTCGCCATGATCCCCCTGGCGGCGCTGGGTCTGGCGGTGGTTCCGCTCTTCTGGCTCCTGCTGCGACGACGGAAACGGATGAAGGCCTTCGCCGTGCAATTGCCGGACGCCCTGGAGATGCTCGCCCGGGCGCTCCGCGCCGGGCAGAGCCTGGCGGCGGGCTTCAGCAACGTCGCCCAAGAACTCCCCCCGCCGCTGGGCAAGGAGTTCGGCCGCGTCTTCGAAGAGCAGAACCTCGGCATCTCCCTGGACGACTCCCTCGAGGGCCTTACCGAACGGGTCCCCAACCTGGACCTGAAGTTCTTTGCCACGGCGCTGATCCTGCAGCGGCAGACGGGAGGCGACCTCGCGGAGATCCTCGATAAGATCGGCCGCCTCATCCGCGAACGCTTCCAGATCTGGGGGCAGGTGCAGGCGCTCACCGGCGAGGGGCGCCTCTCGGGAATCGTCCTCTTGGCGCTGCCTGTGGTCCTTTTCCTGGTCGTCTATCACCTGAACACCGACTACGTGATGGTGCTCTTCACCGATCCGATGGGGAAGCAGATGCTCGTCGCGGCGGTCGTCATGCAGTTGGTCGGCGCCCTGGTCATCCGCAAGATCGTCAATATCGAGGTGTGACCTGCCGTGCTCTTTGCAGACCTGATCGATTTCGAACAGCTCGTCCCCCTGGCCGTGATGGGGATGTTCGCCGCCCTGGGATGGTGGGCCCTGGAAATGCTGGCCTCCGGGAGGACGCGAGCCGTGGAGCGGCTCGAGGAGTTCCGGCTCGCTCCCGGCCGCGGCGACCAGCGGGCGAAGCGGCAGGACCGCATGGCGCGGCTCCTGGACCGCGCCGCCCCCGCCCTGGCCAAGCCCCTGGCACCGAAGTCCGAGCAGGAATTGGGCAAGCTGAAGACGCGGCTGCTCAACGCGGGATTCCGCAGCCCGGCAGCGGGCAGCATTTTCCTGAGCCTGAAATTCGCCGGCCTCATCGTGGGGCTCTTCCTCGGCGGCGGATCGGCGTTGTTCATCGGCGGCTTCTCCCAACGGACCCTGATCGCCACGGTGTTTATCGGGGGACTCTTCTTCTACCTCCCCGACATCGTCGTCTACCTGGTGGTGCGCTCCCGCCAGAAGGGAATCTTCCGCGGCCTGCCCGACGCCCTCGATCTGATGGTCGTCTGCGTCGAGGCCGGTCTGGGGCTGGACCAGGCGATGCGCAAGGTCGCCGAAGAGATGAAGAAGACCCACCGCGTGATCGCCGAGGAGTTCGGCATCGCCAACTTCCAGCTGCAGATGGGCCGCTCGCGCAACGAGGTGCTCCACGAACTGGGGGTGCGCACCGGGGAGCCCGACCTCCGCAGCCTTGCCGGAGTGCTCATCCAGGCCGACAAGTTCGGCTCCAGCATCGCCCAGGCGCTCCGCGTGCAGAGCGACAGCATGAGGACCCGCCGGCGCCAACTCGCGGAAGAGAAGGCCGCCAAGACCGCCGTGAAGCTGATCTTCCCGCTGGTGCTGTTCATCTTCCCGGGCATCTTCGTGATCCTCGTCGGCCCGGCGGCGATCACCATGGTCCGCGAGATGTTCCCCGTGATGGGCGGCGGAGGCTGATCCGGTTAGGAAAGCCTGCCCGGTTGCACCACGCAACTCACAGCATCCGCCAGGCGACGACCGATAGACAGCTTCAGGGCTCGGCATGACGGGCAACAACACGACCTCCGCAGGGCCGCTTCCCTGCCCTTTGAGGAAGCGCCTGACTTCGGACGGCGCAAGAGGGAGGAGACATGAGGATGGAAAAGTTCTTGCCGGTTCTCGCCGCCGCGGCATTCACCCTGGCAGTCCCCGCTGCTCCAGGTGCGGAGCACCACGCCCGCGGGCAGGAGTTCCCTTCGCGGTTGCCGGTGGTCACCATCGTTGCCGACGGTGCCCCAGAGGCTCAGGAGCCGTCCCTTCCTGGCGGAGGCGACGAGTCCCTGACGGCCCCCATGGTCCATTCGGGCGGGTACTCGTGGTCGCCGGACGGAATCCACCCCTACGCGACGCGCCCGGTCGGTGCCGGTCCGGCGCCCTCGCCGCCGCGAAACTACTGTCCCTTCGACCACGTCCGGTACTTCTGCTACACGGTGCAGCGCGACTGGAGGCGGAACAACTGCTGGCCGCAGCCCTTCCTGCCGGCCGACCGGGTGGCGGCCCGAGCCTCCTTCGAGACCATGGTGGCCCGCGGCCGGGAGCGGCAGAACACCTTCGGCGACTTCCATTTCGAGGAGGAAGGGCGAAGGCTGAGCGACGCAGGGGAAGCGAAGCTCCGCACGATCCTCGCCGAGGCTTCCACCACCTATCGCACGGTCTTCGTCTCCGGCACCGCCTCGCCGGAGGTTACCGCCGCGCGGATCGAGGCGATCCAACGGCGGATTGCGGCCCTCGATCCCTACGATCCGCCGCACGTCTTCGAGACGGGCATGAGCCCGGCGGCCTCCTCGGCGGAGAATGCCGATCGGATGCTCCGCCGCTTCCGCGATTCCATGCCCGATCCGCGGATCCCCAGACACATGGGCGCGGAAATGATGCACTGAGCCGCGCCGCCGTGCGGCCGGGAAGGAGGGCGGGGCGGCCGGCGAGCGGTGCCGCGGCAGCGGGCCAAGCGGCGGCGGTCGTCACCCCCCCCGCGAACCGTCACTCCGCAGCGGCCGCCGGCCGGTGCCAGAGCGACTCCCAGTAGCGCCGGTCCGTCTCGTAGACGTCGATCGGGTCTCCCATCTGGAAATCGGCAGGGAGGATTCCGTAGCGCTTCATCTCCCGGACATATTCCGGCTCCGGATAGAAGCCGCGCATGTTGAAGCGGCCGATGGTCTCCAGGTGGTGTTTCGCCTCCTCGATTCCGGCGAGGATGGCCTGGAAATCCGGGTCCTCGGTCTCGGCAAACACCTCCCCGCAGAGCGCGTACCCACCCGCCGAAGTGGAGAGGGGCGCCAGCAGCAGCAGCGACTTCTCTGGGCGGCTGAGGTTGTAGAGGATATGCCGGGAGAACTGGAGCCGGGGATCGGCATGCTGCCGCATCCACTCCACCGAGCCGGGGCGCAGCGAACCGTCGCCGTACACCTTCAGCCACGGCGGGGTCCAGAAGCGGGGGCGGCCATCGCCATATGCCAGGTGATGGAGGCGGAAATCGAGGTCGTCGGCCGGCGAACTGGGCAGGCTCATGGCATCGGTGTGGCATGAGGTGCAGCGGCGGGCCATCGCCTCCCGGGCCTTGCTCTGGGCCGGCCAGTCGGCGTAATCGTGCAGCGGCCTGGTGCCGTACTGGAGGGCGGCGTAGGGGCCGATCATGCCGCTCCCCAGGGAGGCGTAGGTGCCCGGGAAGGTCGCCGCGGCATCGATCCAGAGCTTCACCATCCTCAGCTCCTCGGCCGTCAACTCGACGCCGTGGTGCGAGCCGTCCAGCTTATCGATGAGATAGCTGGCCGAGCTGCCGATGGTGTACGGGGGATAATCGCCGCGGGCGAGGTCGCGGCCGTCGGCAACCTGCAGCCGCGACGAGAGCGTGAAAAAGCTGTGCGTGAACATGGGCCCCTGGTCGCCGGTGAGCAGGGCGCGGCCCTCGTAGTTGTCGGCATCGTGACAGCCCAGGCAGTGCCGGTCCCAGATGGGTTGGATGTCGCGGGGGTAGTCGAAGATCTCGGGGGCGCCCGGAATGGGTTCGATCCTGCTCGGCGGCCGTGCGAAGGCCAGGAGGCCGTTGTCCAG
Source organism: Planctomycetales bacterium (assembly GCA_007126245.1). Lineage (GTDB taxonomy): Bacteria > Planctomycetota > Planctomycetia > Pirellulales > Thermoguttaceae > SKOZ01. The sequence continues at coordinate 1,419 of SLBP01000161.1, read as the reverse complement.
GCTATGGGGCGGGGGCGCCGTCCGCGGCTCGTGGCAGCCGACGCACGAGCTCACTTCGCCTGGCATCACGGTGAGGAAGCTCAGCATCCGCTTCACGGAGAGGTCGTCCTCGTCCAGGGCCACCAGTTGCAGGCTCCGCAGCGGTGGCACCTCGGCGTACACGGAGCCATCGGCCTCGACGGGCACCGTCCCCAGGACGCGGTTGAGGGTGTACGATCCGCCGTAGGAGATCGGATCCATCGAGCCGGTGTAGTTCACCGGCTTGGGCAGGTTCTCCAGGATGAGGAGGCTCTGGATCGCCCCCCGCTCGACGCCTTCCATGTTCCGGCCGTGATAGATGTCGGCCACCATGATCCGGGCCGTCGAGTCGTCCAGGTCGACCCGCGATGGAATCACCGGCTCGCGGGGCCGCGGACGCAAGAGGCGCGGCTCGTGCAGCCAGGCGCCTCCCCGCGCCAGCTCGGGGGGAAGACGGAAGAGGACTTCCGTCTCGCCCGTAGCCGTCATCCGCAGCAGCCTGTCTTCCTGCGCCACCAGGAAGGCGTCTGCGGAAAGGGGGTACGGATCGCGGAAGTTCTCACCCGTGTGGATGATCCTCTGCGCCTCCGGCTCGTCCGGCCCGAGCTCGGTGCGCAGGAGGGCGATCCTCCCTTCGTGCTCCCGCCGGCCGTGCCGGGGCGAGTTCACCATGACGATCTCGTTCGTGCCCGGAATGGGCTTGGCATCGATGTACAGGTCGCTGGGCAGCGCATTGCCGAAGAACACCATCTGCCCGGTGCCGTCGGGATTCATCACCCAGAGGTGGTGGAAGTCTTCCCGGGAGCGGTCCACATACTCCCACCGCGTGTAGAGGATGCGACCGTCGGGCAGGACCCACGGCGTGTTGTCGTTCTCGATGTTCGACGACAGCGGGCGGATATTCCCCCCGTCGCCGTCGCAGCGGTAGAGGATGGCCACCTGCGTGTACCAGCAGGGGACGAAGCGGTTGCAGCGGCTGGAGCAGAAGACGATCCCGCCGTCGGGCAGGTACGAGGGCTCGATGTCGTCGAAGGGGCCGTCGGTAAGCTGCCTCAAGCCGCTGCCGTCGGCGTTGATCTCGTAGAGGTGGTAATAGTGGGTTCCGCCCGGGCGGTAGGAGAAGAGGATGCGGGCGCCGTCGTAGTGGACCTGCGGATCGCGTACCCCCCCCTCGGGATCGTCGAGCAGGATGGTCAACTCGCCGGTCTCCATGTTCCACTTGCACAGGCGCCCGCGGGCGCCGTACATCTTCTCGTCCTCATCGAGGATGGTATGCCCGAAGTTCTCGTACCAGTGCGGCCCCATCGGCTGGCGGACGGCAAAGATCACCTCTTCCGCCGGGGCGGGAGACGGCAGGAGCAGCGGCAGCACCGCCAGGAGGGGAAGGACAGCAGACCCCGG
>SLBP01000072.1:0-16834 GCA_007126245.1 Planctomycetales bacterium | reverse complement strand
TCCGTGCCACCAGGTCGGGGTGCAGCGCACCCTCGCCCGCGAGGCCGCTGCCGCCGGTGGCGATCCGCACCAGGTCGGCCACCCGCGCCTGGTAGATCTTGAGGAAGCCGCCGAAGATCGCGGCCACGAGGATGGCGCCGCGGGCATGGGGCTGGAAGGTGGTGCGGAACTCGGCCGGGTCGGGCGCGTGGGGCTGCCACGCCCCGGTGGCGCGGTCGACGCGGCCGATGGCGTCGCGGAGCGCGCCGCGGTTGCCGATCGCCTCGCCGAACTGCCGGGCCAGCTTGCCGAGCAGGTTCCGCCGCGCCAGGTCGCCGCGGGTCTCGGCGAGCTGATGGGCGAGCACCTCGGGGTTCGCGAAGTGCTGGAAGAGGGCCACCACGTCGGCGAAGGCCTCGTGGAGGGCAAGCACGTCCGGATTCGTAACCTCGATGAACAGCGGGTGCAGGCCGTCGAGCAGGGCGTGCGTCATCTCGTGGGCGATGATGTCGTGCGAGAGGCAGGTGAAGACCATCCCGCCCGGCAGGTACGTCCCCGGGCCGTCGAAGGCCACGGTGAAATAGCCGAAGAGCAGCGCTTTCTTCGCCGGGCTGTAGTAGGCGTTCGCCTCGCGGAGGGCATGGGGGTAGATCCGCAGCCGCGGGACATACTCCTCGGCCTCCTCGCCGCCGGCCTGGCGCATCCGCCGCGGTGCCCAGAGGGCCCGCCGCCCCAGGGCCTGCTCGAAGTGCCGGATGGTCGTCATGCCCACGGCGTAGACCATCTGCTGGTGGAAGTGGGGATTTCCCTCCGACGGCGCCAGGCCGTCCTGGGCCAGCAGGTGGGGCTCGTTGAGATCGACCGGCTCGTAGAAGACGCCGCTCGCCGGGTCGTGGTCGATGACTTCGAGGTACTCGCCGATCGGCCCGGGGAGCAGGTCCTCCTCCCAGGCGACCGGCAGCACCGTCTCGTTGAGCGCCACGGTGCTCAATCGCGCCGCCAGCCCCGGATCGTAGGCAAACGCCCGCAGCCGCCGCACCGCCGGCCGCGGCCGGAACCGCGAAGCCTGGCCACCGGCCGCCTCGACATTCGGATCGGTCATCCCACCGCTCCTCGCCTGCGTGACGCCGCGTACGTCGCGCCGTTACGTGCCGCGAGTACGCGGGGCTTTGAACAACTCTCTCGACCGCATCGCCAGTCGGGCAGGTCCCACCTCGACGAGCCTAGAATCGCGCCGCTAGCGCGCCCTGGCACGCTCATACTGACGCCAGCAAACCGGTGGCCTCGATCGGTGGGCTGCGGACCGGATGTCAATAAGCCTTTCCTTTGAAGTTCGTCCTCGAGGACATCGACCGTTTCGTTCAAGTCCTCGCCCGTTACCTGCGATCCTGGTTTCGAAAGAGAGCCCAATTGGACTCGAGAAGATCGCGGCGCTCGCCGGTAAGGCGCGCCCGCTCGACGAATTCGTCGCTCAAAGAGAAGGCGTCGGGAGGGGCACCGTTGCCCTCACCGCCTCGGGCCGGCGCGGGCGCGTTCTTCGGACGGCGCTCCGGCGGCCTGGCCGCTCGACCGCGACGCGCTGTGGCACGCCTCTTGGCCACCATTGCCCCCTTTCTGCCGGCTTGCCGGCCAGAAAGGTGCTCCCTTTACCCCGGCGGCATCCCTGCGGGGGATGCGGCCGGGCGCACACCTCCGGCAGGCCACCTCCGCACGATGCCGATCCCAAGCGCAGGAGGATCGGCACCGAACGCCGTACGCCATCGGCCGATTATCCTACCGCGCTTTCGGGCAATGTCAATATATGGAATTCGACGACCCGTCGTGCCACCCAACGCCTTTAGCCCTGTGCATCGCGAGGTAACCGTCCCCTTACCCTGCCGCGGCGTACTGGCCGAAGGGGACAGTCTCATTTTCGCGGCCGAATAGCGTTATCCAGGAGGAATACCTTCTACGGCCGCGTAGATCGGGACGGTCCCCTGTGAACGGTTACATCCCGAGGGGCCTTCACCCGGCGCTCCCCGCGGGAATCCAGGCTACCCCAGCCCCTGCTGTTCCAGGTAGGTGCGGAGGCGCATGAGGGTGGCGTCGAAGCGGTCGGGGTGGAGGCCGGCCTGGCCGCTGAGGCCCACCGGCCCCAGGATTTCCGGAGCGATGCGTTCGAGCTGCCGCAGCCAGACGGCCGCCTCGGCCGCTTCGTCGCGCTCGATGAGGGCGGCGGCGTACCAGGCGACGTAGGGGGGCTCGTAACCGTGTCCGGCCAGCAGGCGCCGCATCTGCGCCGCGGCCCGCGACCAGTCGTTCTCGCCGGCGTAGAGGCGCGCCAAGCGGAAGACGTCTTCGGGGCGGTAGGGCGCCTCGTGGACGACCGCCTCGAGCATCCGCGCCGCCTCCTGGCGGTCGGCCGCATCCTGGGAAGCGGAGAGCAGGAGGGCCATCGTGCGGCGGTCTTCGGGCGAGGCGTCTGCCGAGGCGAGGTTCGCCTCGAGCAGTCCGCGGGCTTCGTCGAGGGCATCGCCGCCGCGGTCGAGAAGGATGGTCGCCAGATGGCGGCGGCCCCAGCGGACGTCCTCCTCCGCGGCGGCCGCCCCGGCGTCGAGGAGGCGGCGGAGCTGCTCCTCGGCGGGGGCGTGCATTCCGTGGCGGAGATGGAACTCGGCGGCGCGGCGGACCAGGCGGAGATCGTCGGGGGCCTCGGCCAGGGCCGCGGCGTACTGCTGGGCGGCGGCGTCGGTCCGCCCCAGGGCCTCGAGGCAGTGGGCTCGCACGAGCGTCCCCTCTGCGTCTTCCGCCCGCTCGGGAGCAGCGGCCAGGGCGCGCTCGACCTCCACGGGCCGGCCGAAGCGATGGAGGAACTGCACCAGGGCGACATGCGCTTGGGGTTTGCCATCGATTTCCAGGGCGCGGCGGAAGGCGGCCTCGGCCTCCTCGAGGTGCGCCGTCGCCTCGCCCGCGCTCCCCGCCGCCCGGGCCCGCTGGCCGAGCACACTGTAGACGTGCCCCAACCAGACGAAGTCCTCGGCGCCCCCGGCCGATTGGGCCTCGCTGCGGAGGATCTCCAGAGCCTCCTCGAAGCCGTGCAGCCGCAGGGAGACCGCCGCGGCCATGCGCCCCAAGGCGTCGGAAAACGGCTGCCGCCGGTTCTCGAGAAGGTCCAGCACGCGGTCCACCTCGGCGAAGCGCTGGCGCCGATAGAGCGCCGCGAAGACGCCGCGGATGGCTGCCGGATCGCGCTCGCCGCGCGCCAGGGCCTGGAGGTGCTGTTCCAGGGCCAATTGGGAGTCGCCCTGCAACTCGTAGATCTCGGCGGCGAGGGCCGGAAGCCGCGCCCAGGCCGGCCGCAGGCGGCGCGCCGCTGCCAAGTGCTCCTGGGCCTGCGCCAGCAGGGTGCGGGCCTGCTCCTCGGCCGGGGCCGCGGCGGGGTCCGAATCGTCGCCGGTTCCTGCCGACGCCTGGAGCACCAGCAGCGCGGCCCGCCCAAAGTGCCACAACGGCCCTTCCCCCTCGATCTCTGCGATCGCCTCGAGCGCCGTTTCGAGGGCTGCGGGATCACCGCCGTGGAGCGCCACGTCGACCGCCAGCCGATGCACCGCCAGGTCGGCGAGTTCACGCTCGCCCAGCCGCCGCGCGAGCCTCTCAGCCAACTCCAGATCACCAGCCGCCAGGGCCAGCTCGGCCAGATCGCTCCAGAGCGCCACGCGGTCGTCTTCGGGCCAGGTCCCGACATCCTCGGCGAGTTCGGCCAGGGCTGCGGAGGCCCGGGCGCCATCCCGTTCGACGAGGAATTGGCCGCGAGCGGCACGGAGGGCGGGCCCGTCGCCCCACTTCGCCGAGGCGGCGTCGAGCAAGGTCTCGGCGCGCGCCCAGTCACCCTGGCGACGCGCCAGGGAGGCCCGAGCCAAGCCGATTTCGAAGGAGTCGGGCCGGGCGTCCTGCGCCGCCTCGAGGAGGTGCTCGGCCTCGTCGAGGCGGTCCTGCGCCACGAGCAGCTCGGCGCGGAGCACCGCAATCTGCGGATTCTGGGGGAGAAAGCCCTCCGCCTCGTCGAGCACGGCTTCGACCTCGCGCCAACGGTGCGTGGCTCCCTCGCCGTGGAGGAACTTGAGCGTCATCAAGCGGGCCAGGTCGACGAGGTTCCCCGCGGGGGCGCCGCGGAACCGGGAGAGGTAATGGGCCTCGGCAACGGCCTCCTCGAGGCGGCCCGCGGCCGCGAGCGCCCTGATCACCCCGCGCCGCGCCGTGACGGAGAGGGAATCCGTCTGCAGGGCGCGGCGGAAGGCGGCGAGCTGCCGGTCGGGAATGCCCATGGCCTCGTAGCTGGACCCCAGGAGAAGATCGGCCTGGAGGAGCAGTTCGGGCCATTCGGTGAGTCCGGGGCGGGCGCGCTCCAGCTTGTGGGCCGCCTCGCCCCATGCGCCGAGCGCCCGATCGATGCGGGCATCGAGGAGCGCCAGCATCGACTCGGGGTGCCGGATCTCGCGGAGGCGGTCGAGGACGTCGCGCGCTTCGTCGAACCTCCCCGCCTCGACCAGGTAGTTGCCCAAATTCCAGAGAAGATCGGTATGGGGGCCGGCGGCCTCGATGCCGCGGCGCATGGCCGCCAGGTCGGCCGCCAACTCATCGACGACGTCGCGGTAGGCGGCCAGCTCCATGGGATGGATGTGGTCGGCGGCGAGGCCGAGATCGCGGGCGGCAGCCAGGGCTTCGGCCGCGTCGGTTACCCGGCCGGCCGCCAGCAAGGCCTGGGCCTCGCGGAAGCGCCCCCGGGCCGTGGGCGTCACGGCGAGCACCTGCCGGAGGTCGTCGAGGGCCAGCTCGGCCTCCCCGCGCACGAGGTGGATCACCGCCCGGGTATCGAGTAATTCCGGCACGGGGCCGGCGATGGCCACGGCTTGTTGAACGAGGGCAAGGGCATCGTCGAGCTGTTCTTCGCGCACCGCGAGCAGCATAGCCAGGTTGTTCAAGGCGACGACGGCGGTGGGATGCTCGGCAAGGATCCGGCGGTAGACCGCCTCGGCGGCGTCGAAGTCGCCGCGGCGGGAATGGAGCTCGGCTTGCGCGATGAGCAGCGGCACCGCGCTGCCGTGCTCCTCGAGGGCTCGCTCCAAGCGGGTGTCGAGCTCCGCCCACTGGGCGGCGGTGGGCTGGCCGCCGGCGGCGGCTGTGATTGCCGTGGCCAGCTCGGCGGCACCGGCCTCTTCCCAAGCCGCGTCGATCCGTGCCAGGGCCTCGTCGGTGCGGCCCTGCCGGCCCAGGAAGGCGGCCAGGGAAAGCCCTTCGGTGGGGCGCTCGAGGCTCCCCTGGCTGAGGAGCTCCTCGGCCCGCTGCGCCAGGGCGGCGGCCTGCTCCAGCTCACCGCGCTCGCGAAGCCGGCGGGCGAACCGTTCCAAGGTCGAGGACGCCATCTGCCGGCGGACCTCCGGTTCGGCGGGCTGCGACGTATCGCGGCCGAGATACCCCGCGATCACGGCGAGCACCGTATCGTAGCGACCGCGTTCGAAGGCCGCCCGGGCACGGAGGTTCGCCGTCTGGAAGGCATCGGGGGCGATCTGCTGGAGTTGCCCGAGCCACACGTCGGCCTGCCCCAGCTCGCCCCGCTGCAGGAGCGAAGCCGCGTACCAGGCTACGTAGCGCGGCTCGTAGCCGTGGCTGGCGAGAAGGCGGCGCATCTGCGCCGCCGCCGCCGCCCAATCGCCGTCGCCGTGATAGAGCTGGGCGAGGAGAAAGAGGTCTTCCGGGTTCGGGGGGCGCTGCTGATGGACCACCCCCTCGATGGTCTGCACCGCCTCGCGGAGGCGGGCCCGCTCGGGATAGGCCGCCAGCACGAAGGCCTTGGCGCGGCGATCCTCGACGGAGGCGGCGGGCGAGGCGAGGTTTTCTTCCAGGAACGCCAGGGCCTGGTCGAAACTCTCGCGGCTGCCCCGGGAGAGGAGAACGGTGGCCAGGCCGCGGCGAGCCCAGGTCACGTCCTCTTCGGTGGCCTCCAGTTCGTCGTCGAGGAAGCGGTGGAGCTGCCTCTCGGCCTCCGCGGTGCGGCCATGGCGGACGAAGAAGTCGGCGGCGGCGCGGACGAGGCGGGGATCGTTCGGGGTTTCGGCCAGGGCGGCGGCGTAGCCCTCCGCCGCCTCGTCGAGCGCACCGATGGCCTCGTAGCAGAGAGCGGGGATCAGCGAAGCGTCTTCGTCGGCGGCCCGCAGCGGTGCCGCCGCAATGGCTGCGGCGGCCGCTTCCTCCTCCCCAATACGGTGCAGGAACTGCACCAGGGCCACGTGGGGAGCGGCGAGCTCTCCGCCCAGCTCCACGGCGCGGCGGAACTCGGATTCGGCCTCGGCGAAGAAGGCAGCGGCGCGATCCTCGCGCCGCTCGCTCTGGGCCCGCTGCCCCATGACGCGGAATACCTGGCCGAGCCAGAGGTGGTCCTCGAAGGTCGCCGAGGCAGCCGCCACGCGCTCGGCCATATCGAGGGCGCGGTCGAAGTTGTGCAGTTGCAGGGAGATCTCGGCGGCCAGCCGGCCGAGGTCGCCCGAGAAGGGGAGCTGCTGCTCTTCCAGCAAGCGGAGCACCCGGTCGGCACGGGCAAAGCGCTGCTGCCGGAAGAGCATCTCGACGACGTGGCGGATCGTTTCGGGATTCCGCTCGCCGCGGTCGATGGCCTGCAAGTGGCGGTCGAGCGCCAGGTCCGGTTCGCCGCGCAGTTCGAGGATCTCCGCCTCGAGGGCGGGGAGCCGCGCCCAGTTGGGGCGCATGGTCCGCGCCGCGGCGATGTGCTGCTGCGCCTGCGCGAGATAGTCGGCGTCGCCGTCGCCGGCCCTCAGCCGCAGGAGCACGGCACGGCCGTAGTGCCAGAGGGGGCCCTCGCCCTCGATCTGGCGGATTTCCTCCAGGGCCGCCTCCATCCCCGTGTCGTCTTCGGCCAGCAAGGCGACGTCGAAGAGCAGTGTCCGCGCGCGCAGGTCGGTGGGCTGCCGCGCGGCGACCTGCCGGCAGAGCGTCCTGCCCAGGTCGTACGCTCCTGCCTGCATCGCCACGCCGGCCAACGACCGCCAGAGCCGGACCTGTTCTTCCGGCTGCCAGTCGTCGACGTTCTCGGCCAGCCGGGCGAGGCTCTCGGCATCGGCCCCGCCGCGGCCGACGAGCAGCTCAGCCCTGGCCAGACGGAGCACGGCCCCATCGCCCAAGGCGTCTTCCGCGGCATTCAAGAGCGCCTCGGCGCGCGCCCCGTCCTCCTGCCGCTGGGCCAATAAGGCCCGGGCCGCGTGGATCTCCGCACGGCCGGGCAGGTCCTCGACCGCCGCAGCCAACAGGGCGTCGGCCTCCTGGGGACGGTTCCGGGCGACCAGGACCTCCGCGCGGAGGATCGGTACCTGCGGGGCTTCGGGGAGGTGGAGCTGGGCCTGGTCGAGCACCGCTTCGACGTCCTCCCACCGCCGCTGGCTGCGGTCGGCGCGGAGGTTCCGCAGCACCATGAGGCGGCCTAGGTCGATGAGGCTCTCCGGCGGGGCACCCCTCAAGTGCGCCACGTTCCGCATCTCGGCGATGGCCTCCTCGATGCGGCCGGCGGCCATCAGCGCCGAGACGATGCCCAGCCGCCCGGCCGCGGATTGGGGATCGGCGTTGACGGCCCGTCGGAAGGCGGCCAACTGCTGATCGGCGTTCCCCATCTGTTGGTAACAGGCGCCGAGCATGAGGTCGGCCTGCTTGACCAGGTCCGGCCATTCGCTCAACCCGGCGCGGGCGCGCTCCAGGCGCCGCGATGCGCGGAGCCACTCGCCCGCGGCCAGATCGATGCGGGCGGTCAAATAGGTGAGCAGGGCTTCGGGCTGGCCCGCCGCCCGCAGCCGCTCGATGGTGTTCCGGGCGGAATCCACCTCGCCCGCCTCGACGTAGTAGTTGGCGAGGTTCCAGAGCAGATCGGTGTGCGGTCCGCAGGCCGCGATGCCCTCCTGGAGGACGGTAATGGCGGCTTCCCGGTCACCGGCACGGACTTCGATTTCGGCCAGGCTGGCGTAGGGCACGAGGGCCTCGGGCGCCAGCTCGATAGCCCGCCTGATGAGGCGGCGGGCTTCGTCGTAGTCCTCGACGTCGCGGGCGCAGTCGGCGGCCAGGAGGAGCACGCCCGGTTCTTCGGGGGCGACGGCCATCGCTTGTGCAGCCAGTTCCGCGGCCCGCTCCGCCGTGCCGAACTCGCGGAAGTACTGCCCCGCCACGACCAGCGCCCGGAAGCATCCGGGATTCGCTTCGAGGAGGCTCTCGATCCATTCGTCGGCCTCTGCCGGCCGGTCGAGGTGGGTCTGGAGCAGTCGGGCGAGCATCCGGTAGGCGGCTACCCGCGTGGGGGCCACCTCGATCGCTTCGATGAGCCAGTCGGCGGCTTCGGCCCATTCGCCCATCCCCGCGCGGCACGCTGCCAACTGCTCGATCAGCTCGGGGTCGTCCGGGGCGGTGGGGAGGAGATGGCGTTCGAGATGCTCGCGGGCATCGGGGAAGCGGCCCAGCCGGATCGCCACCTCGACGAGCCGCCGCCGGGACTGCTGGCGGTCGGGCCAGAGCCGCGCGACCTGCTCGAGCTGCGCATAGGCCGGGTCCCAGTGCCCCAGGTCGGCCAAGAGAGTCCCCAGGCGGACCGCGGCATCGGCGTCGCGGGGCGCCAAGCGCACGTATCGGGAGAGGTGCCGCACGGCCTCCTCGATACGTTCCTCGCGCTCTGCGCGGTCCGCCTCGCGGAGGAAGGCCCGCGCGTGGCGGCCCCGTTGGAGCGTGCTTGCCAGGAGGAGCGACGCCCCGACCAATAACAGAGAGGCAAGGACGACGATCAATGCGCGGACGTTGACCTTCCGCCGCTTGGTCCGCCGCTTGCGGCGGCGCCAGGAGCTGATCCGCAGCCAAGGGAGATCGAGCTTCCGCCGCCCGGGTCGCCCGGAGCGGCGCCGTGAACTTCGCCTCCGCGTCATGGCATTTCGCCCTGCGTCTGCATGCCCGCCCTCCCGGCTGCAACGTCGCCGCGGCGTTCCTGACCGCGGCGTCCGGGAGTGCTGAGAACCTCTTCTATTTCCAGGCAGCCGGAGTCCTGCACCATCGGGCGGCGCGTCGATCAACCGCCCTGCCCCCAAAGGGCCCCCGTTCCGGGGCTTTATGCCAAAGTCGCCGGGGCCGACCGGAGCGCTCCATTATAATTGCCGGAACGGCCCGGCATCAGGTCTCGGTTTCGCAAAACGGGGCAAGGGCTGGGGTCGGCCCAACCGACCGTACTCCCCGGAATGCCTCTACCGCCGCATGAGCCAGGGGGCCAGGAACCGCGTCGCGCGGCGTAGTGCCCCCGGGGGGGGCGGGTCTTCGTCGCTGGCCATCAGGTAGGATCGGAAGCTGACCAGGACCTCGCGGGCCCGTGCCGCCACGTCTTCCTGGCGGCGGTTGCGGCCTTCCTTGGGAGCAATGGAGACGTGGATCCTCGTTCGGGTGATTTCGCGCGCCTCGCCGGTCCCCGCGTCGGGCCCTTCGATCCGCTGTTCTTCGAGGACCACGTCGAGGACGAGGCCGACGGGACGGTCGTCGCGGCGCCGCTGCCGGGACGGTGGGGCACAGTGCAACTCCAGCCGTACCCGGTTCCCTTCGATCGAGAGGATCTCCGCCTGGTGATCGGCCACGAAGCCGCGGAGCTTCTCCACGGCCATCGCCAGCGGCACGAGCGTGTAGAGATTCCGTTGCAGGGCCGCCGTTACGGCCCCGCCCGCGCTGCCCCTGGCCGCCGCCTCCTTGCGCGCCAAGCCGGTGCCCAGGTGGACGATCCGGTTCCGCCCCTTGGCCTTGGCCTGGAGCAGTGCGCGGTCGGCGCGGCGGAGCATCGTCTCCGGGGAGTCGCCGGGCTGGATTTCCGTCACCCCGAAACTGGCGGTCACCGTCCGCCCCTCCATCCGCGGCTGCGGGATCTGGGCCAGCGTCCTACGAATCTCTTCGGCACGGGAGGCGGCCGAGCGACCGTCGCAGTCGGCGCAGAGGACCACGAACTCCTCGCCGCCGTAGCGGGCCACCAGGTCGCCCGCGCGGCAGGCATTCTTGAGCACCGTGGCCAGGGAGCAGATCACTTCGTCTCCTGCCTGGTGGCCGAAGGTGTCGTTGGCCTGCTTGAACCGGTCCAGGTCGCAGATGATCAGGCTGCAGGGGAGCTGCTGCTGTTCGTGGGCGGCCACGAACACCTCGTGGACGCGGTCGAACTCGGCCCGGTTGGCGACCTGTGTGAGGGGGTCTTTTGTAGCCTTCTCGTGCAGGCTCTGGCAGCGTTGCTCGAGCGAGGTCTCCGACGAGGCGTCGTGCAGGTGGATCACCGCCCCGAGCGGGTCGCCGCCGTCGGCGGTCACGGGAATCACGTGCGTGTCCACGGTGGTCGGCTGCCCGTTCCGCCCGGCGATGGTCAACCGCCGCAGCGACTGCACCCCGGAGCGGATCGCCCAGGCCACCGGGCAGTCCTTTTCGGCGAGGGGCTCGCCCCGTTCGTCCTTCATGGTCAGCAGCTCGGCCTGCCAGCGGTGCTGGCAGACGCTGCTCGCGGATATCCCCGTCAGTCGTTCGGCACCATGGTTCCACTCCACGATCCTCAGGTCGCCGTCGACGAAGACCACGGCGTCGTGCATGTTGCGCAGCAGCCGCGCCTGGAAAAGGGAGGTGATCTCCGTTGCCCCCGGCGCCGCTACCGCCTCCGTCATGGTCCAGAACGACTCGACCGCTTTGGGATCCAGGGTCCGCAGCCAACGCCTGCATACCTCTTGGCGCAGCGCCACCTGGTCGAGGCGCTGCAGGGCGACGAACTGCTCGACGAGCCGGGGGTCGAACTGCCCGCCGGCACAGGCGTACAGCTCGCCGACCGCCCATTCCGGCGAGCGCGCCGGGCGGTAGGCGCGGTCGGTGGTTATCGCGTCGAAGGCCTCCACGATGGAGACCATCCGCGCCCCGAGAGGAATTGCCTCGCCACGGTGGTCGTAGCCGGGCCTGGAGCCGTCGAACCAGGCGGGCACGCACTCGACGATCTCCAGCACGGCGGGCTCGGCGCAGGCGTGGCGGAGGATCTCCCGGCTCGCCTCGCGGCACCGCTCCACGGCCAGGGTCTCCTTCACGCTCAGTGCCGTCGGCTTGGCCAGGATCGCATCGGGCAGACCGATCACCCCCACGTCGTGCAGCAGCGCAGCCACCTCGATGACGTCGCGGTCATGGTCGGCAAGCCCCGCCGAAGCGCACCACGCCGAGCTCGTCAGGGCCACGCGGAGCGCATGGGCCGCCGCCGGTGGATGCTTCAAACGCAGCGCCGTAAACAGACTCGCGGCGATTCCCAGCCGGACCTGCACCAGCTGGTTGTCGACCTCGGGGCCGACCACCGCTGGAGCCGGCGGCTCGGCCACACCGAGGTCCTCGAGCAGCGAGTCGAGGACCGGCGGCCACGCCCCACCGGTCGCGGCCTCTCCGGACGCAGGAGCAACAGGGAGACCCGTGGTCAATTCAGAAGAGTGCGTCATCGGTGGCTCGATCGGGTCGGACGGTCAAACAACCCTAGGTCATGGGCCGGGTGGGGTCAAACCGTTAGGGCGACCGCGCTAGGCGGCGGCCCGTGGTCATTCAGAGGGGAAGAACACCACCCAGAAGTTCTCGTTGTCGTGACCTGGATTTGCGGGCGCCGAGCGGTCACAATGATCACTATGATGCGCTCTTCGCAAAACGATCTGCCGGGAGTCCTGGTCACCGGCGCTTCGACCGGGATTGGTGCCGCCGTGGCCGCCGAACTGGACCGCCGCGGGTGGTGCGTCTTCGCCGGTGTCCGCTCCGACGAGGCCTCCCGCCGTCTGCTCGAGGAGATATCGCCGCGAATCGTACCCCTGCGGATCGACGTTACCGACCGCGAAACCGTTGCCGCCGCGGTGACGGAGATCGAGAAGCGTTGCGGGGACGCCGGCCTTGCCGGGCTGGTGAACAACGCGGGTATCGCCGTCGGCGGTCCCCTGGAGCTCGTCTCCGACGAAGACCTTCGCCGCCAGTTCGAGGTGAACGTGCTCGGCCTGGTGGCGGTGACGCGAGCGATGCTCCCCCTGCTCCGCGCGTCCCGCGGCCGCATCGTGAACATGGGGTCGGTCAGCGGCCGGATCGCCCTGCCGCTATTGGGGGCCTACGCTGCCTCGAAGTCGGCCCTGGAGGCGCTCAGCGACGTCATGCGGGTGGAGTTGGCTCGCTGGGGCATCGAGGTGGCGATCGTCGAGGCGGGGAGCGTGAAGACGCCCATCTGGGACAAGGCCCGCACGAATGCCGCGGCGCTCGGCAGGGCCCTGGATCCGGAGGCCCTCGCACTCTACGGCGGGGAGCTCGCGGCCATGCAGCAGGTCACCCTCGACGAGGCCCGCAGCGCCATGCCCGTCGAGCGGGTCGTGCGCGCCGTCGTCCACGCCCTGACCGCGCGGCGGCCCCGTACCCGCTACCCGGTAGACTGGCGTACGCGGCTGTGGATCCTCTGGTGGCGATCGACCCCCGACCGCCTCCGCGACCGCATGATCCGCTTCGGCATCCGCCACCTCGTCAAGAAGGCGCAGTCGTCTGCGGGGCTCACGAAAGGCGAAGGAGACGGATGAAACGTATGCCTTCCCTCTCCTTCATCGCCCGGCCGACGATTCCGAGGTCATTCGGCGCCCCTCACATCGGCCCGCTCCCCGTCCCCTCTCGCAGCTTGATGAGGCGGTCGACCCCTGGACTCTCGAAGACCTCCACATCGCCGCCGATCCAGCGGACCTCGATGCGATCGACGTGGTCGCGGCGGCCGAGGCCGAAGTGGAGCCGCGTCCCGTAGTGGCTCTGGTAGCTCCGCCCGGCGTGGACTTCCGCCACTTGCACCAGGTCGCCGGCCGCGACGGTGACCCGCGCCCCCACGCCGTCGCGGTTGGTGCGGGTCCCCTCGAGCTCGACCTGGAGCCAGTGATGGCCGCCCGGCGACTCGTTGCGGAGGACCGTGGGCGGGCTGCGGCTGTTGAGGACCACGACGTCGATGCGGCCGCTGTTGTCCAGGTCGTCGAAGGCCGCCCCGCGGCTGCTCAGCTCGGGGAGGAGCCCGTCGCCGCTGCGGTCGGAGACGTCGAGGAAGCGTCCCCGGCCGTCGTTCCTGAGGAGGATGTTCCGCACCCGGTAGGAGGTGGCGTCGGAGAAGAGATCGACGTTGTCGTAGAGGTGGCCGCAGGCGATGTAGAGGTCGCGGTGGCCGTCGTTGTCGAAGTCGATCAGGCCCACCCCCCAGGTGACGTGCGGCAGCGTCCCTGCGCCCGCGCCGGTGCTCATGGTGACGTCCTCGAGCAGGGTGCCGCCGAGATTGCGGTAGAGCACGCCCAACTGCCCCTGGTAGGAGGTCTGGTAGAAGTCGAGCCAGCCGTCGTTGTCGTAATCGCCGCACTCGATGCCCATGCTGCCGTGGATGCTGCCGTAGAGGTCGAAGGCCACGCCGCTCTCCAGGCCGACTTCGCGGAAGGCGCCGCGGCCGTCGTTCTCGAAGAGGAAATTGGGGCTGGAGTCGTTGGCCACGAGGATGTCCGTGTGGCCGTTGTTGTTGAAATCGGCGCAGACCGTGCCCATGCCGCGCCCCAGGGCGGCGGCGATCCCCGATTCCACGCTGGCGTCGGTGAAGGTGCCGTCGCCGTTGTTGCGGAAGAATCGATCGGCGGTGGGAGGATAATGGTCGGGCCCCGGGTAGACGTGGTAGCCCATCCAGACATTGTGGATGTGCGTTTCGTAGGTGAAGTCCAGGTAGCTGGAGACGAAGAGGTCCAGCGTTCCGTCGCCGTCGGCGTCGAGGAAGCAGGCCCCCGCACCGACGGCTTGCGGTTCGCCCACGAGGCCGGCCGCGCGGCTGACTTCGGTGAAGGTGCCGTCGCCGTTGTTGCGGTAGAGGACGTAGCCACCGAAGTTGTTGACGAAGATGTCCGGGAGGCCGTTGTTGTTGTAGTCGCCCACGACCACCCCCAGGCCGTAGCCGGTATCGCCCACGCCGGCCTCTTCGGTGACTTCGGTGAAGGTCCAGTCGCCGTTGTTGCGGTAGAGGCGGTTTTTGGGCGGATCCTCGGGATCGAACGAGGCGCCGCGGAGCGGTGCGCCGTTCAGAAAGTAGATGTCGATGAGGCCGTCGCCGTCGAAGTCGAAGGTGGCCAGACCCGCGGTCACCGTCTCCATGATGTAGCGGGCGCCGCTGCCGCCGTCGGTATGGACGAAGGCGATGCCCGTGGCCTCGCTGACCTCGCGGAGCGCGATGGGGCCTTCCGCGCCGCGCGCCGAATCGCGGCCGGGCAGGAGCAGACCCAGCAGGAGCATCAGCGCGAGCCGGCCGCGCGGTCGATCACGCAAAGCGGCTGCCGGGCGCATCGCTCACATCCCTTCTCGGATCATGTCGTGGATTTCGCGGATCTTGGGGCTCTGCGGCTCGAGCTCCAGCGCCCGTTCGATGGCGGACAGGGCCGCCTCGGCGCGCTGGAGGCGGCCGTTGAGCAGCGCCAGGTTCAACCAGTGCGTGGGGTTCTCCGGCTCGAGACGAGCGAGCTCTTCGCAGACCGCCAGCGCCTTCTCCTCGCGGCCCTGTTCCTCGTAGAGCAGGAGCAGAGCGCGCCGGGACGCTACCTCCTCCGCATCGAGGGCGGCCGCCTTCCGCCAGGCCAGTTCGGCCCCTGCCAGGTCTTGCTGCTGTCCGTAAACGATCCCCGCGTCCATGAGCGCCTGGCCTAGGAGCCGCCGCAAGTTGGCGGCGTCGTCGTAGGTGCGGATTTCGTCGGCACGGCCGTGGAAATCGACGGCACCCAGCTCGCGAAAGGCCTCCATGTGTTCGCGGGACTGCGCGCTCTCGCCCTGCCGGGCATAGACCCTGGCCAGCCCGTAGTAGCCGCGGGCGTCGGCGGGGAAGGCGGCGACCAACTGCGCGAAGGTCTCTCCCGCTTCCTCCGTCCGCCCGGCCTGGAGCTGCGCCTGTCCCAGTGCCAGGAGCGACCGGTCGCTCCCGGGGTGGTGTTCGTGGTGCCGTTCGAGCATCGCCACGGCATCCTCGGCGCGGCCGAGCTGCATCAGGGCGTCGGCCAGCAGCGGCGGCGCCCCGGGATGGGCCGGTTCCAGCCGCACCACCTCTTCGAGCCGCGCGGCCGCCTCGTCGAGATCGCCCTGCTGGCGGAGCACGCGGCCGAGTTGGAAGTGGGCGTTCGCGAACCGGGGGGCGATCTCGATGCAGCTCCGCCAGAGTGCAGCCGCCCGGTCGTGGCTGCCCAGGCGGGTGTAGACGTGGGCCGCAAGGGCAAGGGCCTCGACCTCCTCCGGGTAGGCCGCCGCGAGTGCCGCTACCGTCCCCACCGCTTCGTCGCGGAGCTCGTCGGCGGTGGCGTCGGGCTGGAAGGGGCGGGCGCGGAGCGCCTCTTGGATCGCCGCCTCTTGTTCGGTCCATTCCGGCGAGTCGCCGCGGCCCTGGCTCCCCGGCCAGACGCGTGTCAGGACGAGGGCGGCAAGGGCGGCCGCGACCAGCACCGCCAAGGCCGCCACCCGGCGGCGCCGCGGCGCGCGGGCAAGGGAATCATCCCCTTGCCCGCGCCCGGAATGCTTGTCGCCCTTCCTCATGTGCTCGCATCTCCAACTGGGGAGACCCTTCACCCCTCATACGTCACCCTTCACCCTTCCCCATTCCCCTCCCTTCCCGCAGCTTGATGCGGCGGTCGACCGGGGGATTCTCGAAGACGTCCACACCGCCGCCGACCCAGCGGACCTCGATACGGTCGATGCGGTCGCGGTGGCCCAAGCCGAAGTGGAGGCGGCTGCCGTAGTGGCTCTGGTAGCCGCGGCCGGCGTGGACCTCGGCCAACTGCGTAAGGTCGCCGGCCACCACGGTGACCTGCGCGCCCACGCCGCCGCGGTTGGCGCGGACCCCCTCGAGCTCGACCTGGATCCAGTGGTGCTCGGCCGGCGACTCGTTGCGGAGGATCGTCGGCGGGCCATCCTTGTTGACGACGACCGCGTCGATGCGGCCGTTGTTGCTGAGGTCGTCGAAGGCGGCGCCGCGGCTGACGGCGACCACGGCGAGGCCGTCGCCGCTGCTCGCCGTGACGTCGACGAAGCGGCCCTGGCCGTCGTTCATCATGAGGACGTTGGGGACGGCGTAGGGCAGGAACTCGTTCAGCTCCTCGACGATCGCCGTAAGGTTGCCGCAGGCGATGAAGAGGTCGCGGTGGCCGGTGTTGTTGAAGTCCACCAGGCCCACGCCCCAGGTGACGTCGCGCACGGCGCTGCGGCCCGCGCCGGTCCGCACGGTGACGTCGTCGAAGAAACCGTCGCCCGCGTTGCGGTAGAGGACGGGCGCCTCGTCGACGTAGTTGGTGGTCGCGAGGTCCAGCCAGCCGTCGTTGTCGAAGTCGCCGCAGTCGACGCCCATGTTGCCCTGCTGCATGCCGGCGAAGTTGTATGCCGTTCCCGTGAGCAGCCCCACCTCCTCGAAATGGCCGAAGCCGTCGTTGAGAAAGAGAAAATTGGCCATGGTGTCGTTGGCGATGAAGACGTCGGTGTGGCCGTCCTTGGTGAAGTCGGCGCAGACCATCCCCATGCCGGTGCCGGCGTGGCGGGCGATGCCCGAGGCGACGCTGACGTCGGTGAAGGTGCCGTCGCCGTTGTTGCGGAAGAGGGTGTCGGGGTCGGGCTGATAGTCGATGGGGCCGGAGACGAGCACGCCGCGGCGGGTGATGGCGTCGTGGCGGTCGTAGCAGAAGATGAGGTAGTTGGAGGCGTAGAGGTCGAGGGTGCCGTCGCCGTCGGTGTCCAGGAAGGCGGCGCCGGCGCCCACGCGGTGGCCGTTGCCCACGCCCGCCTGCCGCGTCACGTC
>SLBP01000152.1:0-43307 GCA_007126245.1 Planctomycetales bacterium | reverse complement strand
TCGCAGAACTGGAACTGCGAGTTGACCACCTCGTCCCAGGTGACGAGGCGGTTGTAGTGGGCGGCAGCGCGCCCCATGAGCGAGGCGTAGTCGGCATAGACGGCCCGCTTCGCCTGGTTGAAGGGCTTGTCGCTGCGGATGGCCTCGATGAAGTCGATCCACTGGTAGTCCCAGGGGCTATGCGCGTCGCGCGCAGGCGACCATTCGATGTTGTCGTCGGCAATGCGATGGTCCTTGAACATGTGGACCGTTGCCGCGTGGATGTCGCCGGAGAACTGCCCGGCCTTCTTCGCGCAGTGGACGAAGGTGGCGAACTCGTAGTGCCCGTCCTGGGCGCGGCGGAAGCCGCAAAAGGCCTTTCTGCCGTCCGGGAAGGTGTACTCCATCGAGTAGGTGTCGATGTTCTGGCCGCGGTCCGTACTCCCCACTTCGCGCCCGCCCATGCCGTGGCAGGTGACCGGCCAGGCGTCCATGATCCAGCAGCACTCGTCGATCTGGTGGATGAGGTTGTCGACCATGTGCCCGGACCCGACCCAGAAGAGTTGGGACCTGCCGAACTGGAGCTGCTCCATGAGGTCATTGGCCCTTTCGCCCTGATCGGCCAACCAGCGGCGGCCGGTGAGGCGGTTGGCGCGGACGTACTGGAGCTCGCCCATCTCGCCGCTGTTGATCTTGTCAATGAGCGCCGCCCGGGCGGGTGAGTGCCGGCACTGCAGCCCCGCCGCGATCTTCAGACCCTTCTTCTCCGACTCCTCAGCGGCGCGCAGCATACGGTGCAGGCCGCCCGGATCGGAAGCGAAGGGCTTCTCCATGAAGACGTTGATCCCCTTGGCCACGGCGTACTCGACGTGCAGGGGGCGGATGTAGGACCGCGTCGTGCACAGGGCGACGTCGCCGGGGCGCAGCAGGTCGATGGCTTTCTTGTAGGCGTCGAAGCCGACGAACCTCCGCTCCTCCGGCACGTCGACCTTCTCCTCGAATTCGTTGGCGATCGCATTGTAGGCCCGCTCCACGGATCCCCCGTGGACGTCCGCCAACGCGTAGAGCCGGATCGGTCCCTGATCCTCGATCCTCAGGGCGTTGCCCACCGCGCCGGCGCCCCGCCCCCCGCACCCGAGCAGGGCCAGGCGGATGGTATGGTCCTCGGCGGCGTGGACGGCCGGTACGCCGCCGGCGAGGAGGACCGCGCCGGCGGCAGTCGAGCTGCCGCGCTGGAGGAACTGCCGGCGATTGACGTTGAGGGGATGGTTCGCTGCGGACACGGCTGAGTTCTCGCCAAATGGTGGAATGGGGGCGGCGTCTTCCGCCTCCGGGTGAGGGACTTTCGTAACACGTCTCCTCGGGGAACGCCCGCGGAAGGTGCTCGCGGGCCGGTTGCCGACACGGCTACCAGCCTATCAGGAATACGAGCGCCGTCAAGGAATTCCCTGCGGTCGGTCTTCCCGCTCATCGCCGGTGCGGTCGACGCCCACGGCGATTCTTTCATGGTACGACAACCCACGACGGCGGGGACCGGTCAAGAGAGCTCTCCCGGACGGCGGAGCAGCATCGCGGGACGCCTCGCACCATGGGCCGCCAAGAATGCTGCGTGCCGGTTCAGGCAGGAGGGTCTTGCCTCTTCAGCAGACTCTGCATTGTGATTTCCGCCACCTCGCACCAAGCCCGAATTGTCTGGAGATGATTGCCATAGCTGAGGACGGGATGCGTGAGGATGTTGACGCTTCGCACGTCATCCACGCCGTCGACGGCCAAGGCATAGCCGTTCTGGCATCCCCCGATGCCGTCTTCGTGGTGTTCGGGGTGAACGCTCCGCCGGATGGTCCCCGTATCCAACCCCAGGGCACCCGGCGCGAGGAAACGCCAAAGCGTCGCCGGTTGATCCTCCCGGAAGTCGATCTGCAGCGTTACTCCCTGTTGTGTTTCGTGGTGGGGCCGAATCCTGTACGGGTGGGGCGGTTCGCGGAAACCCGCCATCCGCGTGGGCACCTGGCAGTGGAAGCCCACGTATTCGTTGGTCACTGTGTGGAGCGAGGGATTGGCCATGAAGCCCGGCCGATCCAGGAGGTAGCTGCTCAGCAGGCAGGTGAGGGCCGGATAGACATCGGCCTCGCAGCCCCCGCACGACCCTTCGTCGAGCAGCAAGCAGAAGGCCAGGCACTGTACCAGCGAGCCGTCCTCCCTCACCAGCCCCAGGCAATCCGTGGTTACCGCGTGAACGCCCGTCGCCTCCATGAGGAGGCGGTTCGCTACATAGTTCCGCGCCGCTTTGAGGATGTCCTCCTCCGAAGGCTCGACCACGGCCTGGGCATTCTCGATACACCGCGCGGCGATTTCCCGGACTTCTTCGGCGCCCTCCGCGGCGTACATGAACTCCCTCAACGTTTCCAGGGGGAGATGGTGGAGCACGGACCCCAGCGGCTCGAGCCGCTCTTCACGCTCTGCGTCCCCCCTGATCACGGCGAGACGCGTGTGCGCCATCTGCCAACGTGCCTTGAGGGTCCGCAGCGCCGTGGCCAGCCATTCCACTTTGTCCGTGACACCGATGAAACAGTGGGGTGCACTCTCGATCATCCAACCTCTCGTCCCCTGCGGTCCGTAAACGATCGTGGGCAGCCCCTCGGGGCGGTTGGCGAGGAAGTGACTGATCGCCGGGTTGTGGCGCGACGCCATGTGGACCAGTAAGGCTCCGTCGGCGGCATCGCCCTTCCTTGCCAGGAGGGCGTCGGCGGCCTGCTCGTCGCCCAGCGGCGCGCGCTCGATATCGAGCACCACGCCCAGGTCCTCGGCGGCCCTCGCGAGGATCTGCGTGTAGAGCTCCTGGTTTTCCGCCAGCGGGTAGCCGGCGCCCGGAGCTGCAAAGAAGCGTTCGATGTCCGGGCGAGCGAAGCCGACGAGGATGCGCGGCTTCTCTTCCCCGTCGCCGGGCAAACGCGGCGCGCCGAGGACCTGGCGGGCACTCCACTGGAATAGCCCACTGCTCAAGGCGAGCCCTGCGCCGCCCGCAACCAGAAACCGGCGCCGCCCCATCAATGGACAGCCCCTGCCGTGATACGGCTTCCCCTTGTCGTTTGCCGAATGCGCGTTCATCGCTGGGAACCTCCCGTCTGCGAGCGTCTCTTGGACCTGCCGGTTACACCCGAAAGGACCTCAAGAAGGGAAACGCCAGCCGCTGCGATACCGCCGGGCCAGCTTCCAGGACGATAACCGGGCCGCCACCTGCGGGCAAGCATTTCAGCCGCCAGCCCCCCCCGGAAGGCGATATGCGGGCGGCCGGCCTTCCCCGAGTTCAAGTTGGTCGGGGAGCGCGTCGAGCGTCTTCAATTCCGGTGAGCCACTCCGCCCACGGTAAACCGCGGCCTTGCCGCTTGTGGCGCCTCCGACTCCATCGACGGATCGGAGGTGTCATCGTAAGGAGGCGAATCGCCTCCGCCGCGGAACGCCTCCTCGAGATACCAGGAAACCTGTTGTATCGGCTCGGCGATTTGCTCCGATCGCTGGTGCAACCAGCCCCTGGCCCCGTCCATCTCGTAAAGATCGCTCCGGGGTCGGGCTCCGGTGGAGAGGGCACTCCGTGCCGGCGCGGGGAGCGAGGCCAGCGGGCGTACCGGGAACAGTCCCCCGTGCGACTCCCGAGATCCCTCCGAAAGGAGATTTGCACCACCCTGTTCGAGCGCGGAGGCCTTCGCCGCCAGGCAGAGGAGAGCAACGGGACATGACGGCAACGGATCGTCCGGCTTGGGTGCCGAACCGCTTGTCACCGCGGTGGGGGTGTCATCGCTACCCCAGACTTTCACGTGTTGGGAAATGGGGCGGTCCTTGCCCTCCGCACTCCTCCGCATGGGTGCCTGGGTGGGCGCGCACGGAGGGGCGGAATCGGCCGTTGGGGTGACGGACGCCGAATGCCGGGCCGGGTCCGACGGTTCGCCCCGCGCATCGAATCGGCTGAAGAGCAGCGGAGAGAGGGCGACGATCAGCAGCAGCACCGCGCCCCCGAAAAGCATCCCGGCTTTGGTCCTGTGCCTGATGATACCGGCACCGTTGCGGAAGGGCCCGAGCACGCCCATCGCGTCGCCCACATCGGGCAAACGAGCAAGTACCGTGGGACGGGACACGGACGGACCAGGGGTCGGGCGACCAGCATCGGACTCTGCTTCGTGTGTTGTCATGGCGGGCGGGCGACTTGGTGGACCGAAGGGGGCGGCCGCCACGGTTGCCGGGCTGCCGCACGATGCCGAGCGATCTCCTGCTCCTTGGATACTATCGGTATCGCTCGGGCAGCTATTGAGCATTGAAGGGGTTCACCCGGTTCCGCCGGAGGCGACGCCCGGGAGGTATGGGGCGTATAGAGAAGGTGGGTGCGGTGGGGGCAACGATACGTGTCACCCTGGAGGCTCTTGGGAATTTGGGTGCCCCCCGCTTCGGCCGAGGCAATCGCTCATCACCTGCTGCGATTCTCGGCACGCGGCGCTGTGAGCCAAGCCAAAGGATAAAGTCAGGCACGGGGGCCCCCTCAGTGGGTGCCCTCCCGGAGAGCGAGCCGTCCCGGCGAATCGCGCCCGCAATGTCAGGCGATCACTTCGACCTCCAGGTGGAGCATCTCGCCGACTTCCCGCATTTCCTCGGCATAGTCGCCGTAGACCCACTGGAGATGGTTGCCGTAGACCATCCGCTCCCGCAGGAAGCGGTCCAAGGTTCCCTGCGGCGGCCTGATCACGGCCTCGACCGAGCAGCCGATCAGGTCCGGCCCCCAGCCGCTGGCCCCCACCAGCTCCCCCTTGAGCACAAGGAGCTTCCTCGCAGTGGGATCGACGCGGGCAACCGTGACCGTCTTCTCCTCGTTGTTCATGAAGTCCACAACGTACTTCGCCCCCCATCCCTCGGAGACGAAGCGGCCCAGTTGGTAGGGCAATTCGGGCTGGTCGAAGCCGTTCATCTTCAGCGCCGGGTTGCTGTGGTTGATTCGGAACGTTCCTTCGCCCCTCGGATCGGAGTTCCCCTGGTGGCACGACTTCCCCGATATCGTCGTCAGCAATTGGATCGCCAGGAGCGATCCGAGATCGCCCTCGCACGAGGCGGCCAATCCTCGATCTTTGAGAAGGCCGTGAACCAGGCAAGGGGTGATTTGCCACTGGGCGGCGAGCTTGCTCGAGCACAGCTCGAAGCATTCGATGGTGAAGGCGTTGGCAGCGTGCCGGGCCATCAGGTTGTCCACCGCCCGGTAGAACTGAAGGCTCTTCACAAGGTACTCCTTGTCGATGTGCGATCGGTGCGCATTGCAGAGCAGTTGCTCGCCGGCCTCCGCAGCTTGAGCCGTTGTCGCTTCATCCGCCTGCACCCGTTCCATTTCCTCGGCGAGTTCCCGGTAGGGGATCGTCTTCACGGCCACTCCCAATCGCTTCTCGAGCCCCTGGAGGTCCCAGATGCTCCCCACGGAGCATGCTGCCGGGAGACCGCGGTCCGTGGGGAACAGCACCCGGGTGCTTCGCAGCACCTTCCTCGCGCGCAGCAGCGACAGGAGCCGAGCCAACTCGGCGTCGTCGGCAGCCAGAAACGCCTCGTTCCCCTTGGCCTTCGCATACGCCGCAATATCCACCGTGCGGCAGGAAAGGCCGCGCATGAGGATCGGCTTGCCGAAGCGGTTCCCGATCTCGTAGGCCGAGATCGACGACCCTGCGGGAACGATGTAGAAGACGTCGGTGGCTTCGCTCTCGGGGGCCAGCTTATCCCATTCCTCCTGGTGGATCGTGAAATCCTCGGAGAAGAGGACGTGGGCCGGCTCCAGCAGTTTCACGTCACTCGATCCAGCAAGGCCCTTTTCCCGGAGTTCCTGCGACCAGCGGGCGAATGCCTCGCCGGCCTGCCTCCGTTCCTCGGCCGGGCTCATCGCCGTCCACCGGCAGGGGCCCTCCCACGAGCCGGTGTGGACGATACTCGTCAGCACCGGCTTCACGTGGAGCTTCATTGCATTGGGACTGCTCCCCATCTCGGGTGCCAGCGAGGCGATCGCCTTTTGTATCGGAGAGAGTCCGTCCGATACGGAGACCACGACGCCTCCCATACCCGCCGCCAGAAAGTCGCGCCGTTTCATTTCTGTCTCCTTGCAGGGTGTTCAGGTTCCCTGTCTGACTCGGTTGAAGCCATGTCCCTTGGTCCAGGACGGTCGGCAAACGGTTTCCAGACCCGACGACTATACCATACGCAAGCTGTCCGGTGAACTTTGTTCGGCAATGTACCGCATCCAATATCCCCGGGAGGAGAGGGCCGACCTTCAACGGTTGCCGTGCAACCCGACGGAAGGAGGCCATGCTCCGGATCCGGGGGGATCTCTCTGCCGTCAAGGCAGGTGCCCAGGTCGTCGCCGTCTCGGGCGGAGGCCGCCATGGGCGTGGATCGGTTGGACAAGGCCTGCGTTCGTGTTAACCTGATGGGCGTGTCGGCAATCCGCTTTCCGGCTCCGGGGCAGGCCTCTGGTCGTGCCATGCTTCGGCAGGTCTGCCTTCTGGAGCCGGAGGAACGACACGGGACGCAATGAATAGCAAGGAATGTTGGCGAAATCCTTCCCGCTAGCGTATACTGGTTGCGGAAACTCATGGGTTGTCGGCCCGACAGCCTTCTGCTTCGGGCCGAGCGGCGCATCGACGCATCGTGTCTGCCGTAAGTCCTTTTTCGGCTCGCGGGAACCGAATGAGGCCCCGCTGATCTACCGCGGCCTGCCCCCAACAAGGAGAGCGATGACTGCAATGACGACGACTTCCAGGGGGTACGTGCTGGCGGGCAATTTTGTCATAGCCGCGTTTTTGGCGATCGGGCTGTTCAACTCGCCCGGGGCGGGTGGATCGGCGGCGGATGAACCGCTGCCCGCGATCGATAACGCCTCGTGGATCTGGGGCGATATGCAAACTGATGTATCCGAGTTTCGCCTCGAGTTCACGATCGACAGCCCACCCACTGCGGCCAGTATGCTCATCACGGCCGACAACGGTTACGAGCTGTACGTGAACGGCACCATGGTGGGTTACGACATCGGTCCCGGCTCGGACGTCTGGGGTTCGGTCGAACGGTGGAACATTGCGGACCGCCTGGCGCCGGGCCGGAACGTGTTGGGAATTCGTGGGATTTGCCTGGGAGGAAGCCGCGGTGTCGTCGCGGCCCTGCGGGTCGACACGGAAGGTGCGGAACCGTTCGAACTGGTGACCGATTCGACCTGGCGGGTCGCCTCCGAGGGCGAGCCCGACGAATACTCACTCCCCGAGTATCACGAAGGCGGGGAGTGGGCTGCGGCCACGCCGCTGGGCCCGATGGGTATGGCGCCCTGGGGGGACTTGCAGTACGAGGGATCGACAGGCGGCCGCCGCATCGGCGTGCTTCCCACGCGACTGGCTCTCAGTCAACCCGATGCCGACTTCGTTTGGCCGGGCGCCGTCGCCTTCGTGGCGGATGATTGCAGCGTCTACGTGCCGCTCAACGAAGATGCCTGGGGCGTCTGCTTTCGGGTCGACGAGTGGTCGCGTGCATTCACGGGGTTCGACTTGCCCTGCCCGTCGAAGATCGGCCGCAGGCTGTGCGTGCTCGACCCCTTGGGGCCGGGGGCGGAGCCGCGCGTTCTGATCGACGCCGGCCGCGGGGTGATCGGCTCGCCCAGCGTGAGCTACGACGGCAAGTCGATCTACGTGGCCATGGCGCCGGAGGGCAGCAGCTTCTTCCACATCTACCGGGTCCCCGTCGACGGCGGCTCGCCGCAGCAGCTCACCAGCGGACCCTTCCACGACATCGATCCCGCCGAACTGCCGGACGGGCGGATCGTGTTCACCTCGACACGCATCGGCACCTTCGAAGAGTATCACGGCGCGCCGTCGCGGGCCCTGTTCGTGATGCAGCCGGACGGGAGCGGGATCCAGTCGATCACGCACACCCCCATCTTCGACAACGAGCCGAAGGTGCTTGCCGACGGGCGGATCGCCTTCGTCCGCAGCGACAACTTCTTCGGCCGCGCCAAAGTCGAAACGAAGATCCACGCCATCCGGCCGGACGGCACGGCGGGGCAGACGCTGGTCGGGGCGGACGTTGGGGCCGTTTACGGTGTGCGGCTGCGCCTATTGGGCTACGGCAGCCCGGCACCGCTCCCGGACGGACGGGTGGCCTTCATCTCCAACCGCGGCAATTTTGTGGCCACCCCGAGCGCGGCAGAGGAGTCGTTCCAGCGGCTCCCCGACGGCCTGGGCGAGCTGGCCCCGCTGCCCGACGGGAGATTGCTTGCCACCGTGCTCGACAGTCCCGTCAACGACAGGCGGCCCCGCGTGCTGGCCGTAGTCGATCCGGACGACAACCGTGTCGTCAAGGTGTACGAATCGGAAGAGACGCCCATCCACTCGCCGGTCTTCGTGGGGCCGCGGCCGCGGCCGCCGATCCTGCCCGAGACGGTCCGCGATCCGGGCGCGGATCTGCCCAGCGCCACGGGATTCCTCTATGCCCAGAACGTGCATATCACGCGGAAGACCGACGCCGACTGGGAGCAGATTCGCGCCATCCGTGTGCTTCGCTCGCGGGGAGTGAGCATGCGGTCGTCGCATTTCGACTTCGTCCACCAGGGGAAAGAGGTGATCGAGCTGGGGACGGTGCCGATCGCTCCCGACGGCTCCTTTTCCGTGGAAGTACCGGCCGACGTCCCCCTGGCGCTGCAGGCCGTCGATGCCGAAGGCCGCTCCGAGCTCAACGAGATGTCGTGGATCTACGTGCGGCCGGGCGAAGTCCGCTCCTGCACGGGCTGCCACGAACCCCGCCAGGCCGCCCCGCCCACGGAAGGCGGGCTGGTCGAAGCCTTTCACGTGCGGCCGCTGAAGCTGCTCGACCGAGGCGAACCGCACCGGTTCCGGGGGAACAATTCCGGCGTATCCGGCATGATGGACCTCCAGTTCGAACGCTTCCGCGAGACGGCGTCGCTGAACCGGTATCGCGACACGGAAGGCCCTCTTGCCCCAGGCCGGGAGGAAGTGACCGCGTGGGTCGAGAAGCTGGATCATCCCGATGCGGACATGCGCAGCTCTGCCGCGAAGCGGCTGGCGCTGTTCCGCGACCGGGCGGCCGCGCCGGCGCTGGCCGGTGTGCTTGGCGACCCGAGCCGGGAGGTCCGCGTGGCGGCCGCGCTGGCGCTGGCGGCATGCGGCACGCGCGAGAGCGTGGCCCCGCTGCTCGATCTCCTCGAAGACTCGGACCTCCATGTAGCGCAGGCGGCGGCGGTGGCTTTGGAGGGTCTCACCGCGCACCGCGAGCCGGTGGATCTGCCTTTAACCAACGACGCCCGACGGCGCCAAGCTGAAGCATGGCGCACCTGGCTCGATGATAACCCCTGGCCGAAGCTGGAAGCGGCGCTGGTCGAAGAGATCGACAGCGAGGACCGTGGAGTGCAGCGGCGGGCGATCGTGGCCCTCGGGCATATTGGCGGCGATGCCGCCCGCGCGGCCCTGCGCGGCTATGTAGCCCGCGAGAAGGATAACAACCCCTATCCGCCGTTCGTCAACAACAACCGTACGGACAATTTCACCTTCGGCGCCGACTCGCCCCTGAACCCTCGCACCCTCCAGGCGGCCACCCGCGCCCTGGGCTTCCTGGGCGATACCGAGGCCGTGCCGCTGCTCCAGGAGGTGCTCGCCGATCACGTCGACCCCGTCCACGGCAACCTGTTCCTCGCCGAGGCGGCCGTCGAGGCTCTGGGATGGATCGGCACGCCCGAGGCCGAGACGGTGCTCATCGATACCTTCGCCCGGCTGGGAGACTACGTCGATTACGTGGGCTGGTACAGCGACCACGAGGCCCTCTTCGCCTGCCACTCCTCGCCGGTCCATGCCCGCGTGATCGAGGCCCTCGACCGCATCGGCTCGACCCGCGCGGGGCCCATCGTGCCGCACATCATCCGTTCCGTCCCCACCGATCCCGACCGCGCCCTCTACCTCGATACGGACACCTACGAGTTGCTCGCCGGGCGGGTGATCCGCCGCAGCGGCCGCGGCGACGAGCTCATCGAGACCTGCCTGGCCATGCTGGGCGACCCGCAAGCAACAGCTTCCGAGGAATTGCAGGAGGCGCTCAGCGCCGCGTTCAACTCCTGGGCCGGCCAGCCGGCCCCGGACAACCGCGCCGCCCAACTGCTCGCCTCGACGTGCCGCGAATCGAGCTATGCGCCTGCCATTCGCGCCGCATTCGAGCGGTATCGCGCCAAGCCGGAAGAGTTGCCCGACCGTGCCCTCAACACCCCCGTCTTCCACGTGGAGATGCCGCAGCGCCATTGGGTGCTTCTTTTCCTCGGGCGGGCGCTGGGCAACCTCCGCGATCCGTCGTCGTTCGATATGCTCCTGGCGTCGCTGGCGCCGGAATTGAACGAGGCCCGCCACGGCCGCCCCGACCCCGCCGAGCCGAACATCCACTTGCTCCAACTCGAGCCCACGCCCTGCTGGCGCGCGGCCGCCGCCTGGGCATTGGGCCACATCGGCGATCCGCGGGCCGTCCCCACGCTGCTGGAGGTGGTCGGCAACCTCGACAACGCCGTCGACACCCGCTACGCCGCCGCCGAAGCGCTCGGCCGCATCGCCGATCCCGCCAGCATCCCCATCATCCGCCGGCTCGCCCTCGATTACCCCGAGGTCTCCGTCCGCCGCGAGCTGCTGGAAGCCTGCCAGTGAGGTCCCGGCACGGCTGGGTGCCGCGCGAACCCTCTTCTGCGCGTCGCGAGGCGGGGGGGTGCCCCGACGGGGAAGGAATCGCAGGGTCGGGCTGGAGGCGCGGAGGTGGCTAACCTATCGTTTCAAGAGATCGGGGTGGATGTTGCGCCGAGTCGGGCATCGGCCACTTTCCCCGCGGGCACTGAAACGCCCGGCCCCGGGCCTTCTGGGCCAGCCGGCAGCCGCAGTCAAGACAGCGGTTCCCGCGACGCCGTTCACAGGCGCGGCAGACCGACAGCCGCTCGCGGTACTTGACGATGGGAAGCGTGCGGAAGCCGTCAGCGGCAAAGGCGGCCAAGGATTGGGTGAGGTTCCAGGCCTGCCGCGGCAGCGAGGGGAACTGGTCGGAGGACGCGTCATTGGGCCGAATCATGCCCCGATTGTCGCATGGAAAGCGGCGTCGTCTATCCGCGATTCCCTGGTTTCGGCGTAGGGGGATCCCCGATCCGCGGCAGGGGGCGCTACGGCGGCCGAAGCGTGTGCCGGCATCGGCCCCCCGGGGCAACACGGAAAGCGAGTCAGGCCAGGGCCTGAACGCAGCCCGACGGACTGGCAGGCCGGGCTAGACCTTGCTGTCCCCATCCGGGCCTATGCGGAGATTCCCTTCGCGGAAGGCCGAGGCGATGGCTTGGGGCACCTCGGCTTCGGCGAGGACGACGGCGGCGCGGTTGCGAGCGACTTCGGCCTGCATTTCCTGCTCGCGGGCGGTGGCCAGGGCGCGCCGCTCCTCGGCGCGGGCGCGGGCCATGCGGGTATTGGCTTCGGCCTGGTCCGCCTGGAGGCGGGCGCCGATGTTCTCGCCGGCGTCGATGTCGGCGATGTCGATGGAGACGATCTCGAAGGCCGTTTGCGAGTCCAGCCCGCGGGCCAGCACCGCCTTGGAGACGAGGTCGGGATTCTCCATGACGCGCTGGTGCGTCTCCGCCGAACCAATCGCGGTGATGATCCCCTCGCCGACTCGGGCGATGATCGTATCCTCGGTGGCCCCACCGATCAGGCGCGCCAGATTCGTTCGTACGGTGACCCGCGCCCGCACCCGCAGCTCGACGCCGTTCTTGGCGATGGCGCTCAGATAGGATCGCTGCGACTTGCGGGGATCGGGACAATCGATGACCTTGGGATAGACGCTCGTGCGGACGGCCTCGAGGACGTCGCGGCCCGCCAAGTCGATGGCGGCGGCGCGGTCGAAGTCGAGCCCCAAATCGGCGCGGTGGGCGGCGATGATCGCCCGGATCACGTTGACGACGTTTCCCCCCGCCAGGTAGTGGGCCTCCAGGCGGCGGGTAGTGATGCCGGTCTCCCGGTCGACCCCCACCCCCGCCTGCATCGCCATGATCTTGGCCTCCACGATCAGGCGGGCCTCCACCTGGCGGAAGCTCATCCCGACGAGGCTGATCAGCGACACGTCGGCGTTGGACATGTAGGCCTGGAACCAGAGGGCCCCGTACATGAGGGCGATCACCGCCACCACGCCGAAGAAGGCCATCGCCACGAGTACGGCGACGATGATCACAAAGGTCTCCGGCTGCTGGGCGAGGACGAAAGGCAGAGCATCGAACACGGCCGTCTCCTTGTGCATTTCCCCTTCGCGCGGCACCGGTGGGTAGAGTCAAGGCGGCAGCCACCTCACCGCTGCCTCCGTAGCATAATCCATCGCCGCCCCCGAAAAAAGGTACCCAGCCTGCCAGGCGTGGCCAGCCTATGCACCAATCGGTCCTCATGGCGCACACACCTTAGGTGGGGTATCGAGGCCACCCATCGGCGCGTGATCGGGCAGGTCTCCCATTCTTCCTCCGCGCTTCCGCCGCCTTCCTCATCCGCAATGTGCGACCGGTTCACCCTCTTCCGGCCTCGGCCGGGCCGGTCGCGGCTTGCCCGCTGAGAGCTCCCGGCCTAGGATGGCGCCGCAGTGGGGTGGCTACGCCCGCATGGAGGAAGGACCGCGATTCCCTTCATCCGTCGCCGGAACTAACCGACCCCTAGCGGCAGCCGGCGAGGTGGAGAGGGACGCGGTGCGCGCCCTTTCTGCCGGTGCGATCGCTGCCGCCGGCCGCCGCGTATCGCTTCCTTGAGTGATCGAGCCGTCATCGCGTGCCGAGCGAACCGATGGTGATGCCCGAAGCCACGCCCGACAAAACGGCCCTCCGCACCGCCGCCGAGGAACGCCGCCGCCGCCAGCGCGGAAAAGACCGGCTCAGCGCAGCCGTCTGCGCCCGCTTCGCGGCACTGGCACCGTACGCCGCCGCCGCAACGGTGATGGCCTACGTGGGCGTACGCAACGAGGTCCGCACCCTCCCCCTCCTAACCGCGATGCTGATTGAAGGCAAGCAGCTCGTGGTCCCCTTTTGCGCGGAGGGCGAACTGCGCCTCTTCCGGCTGTACGACCTCGACGAGCTCCGGCCGGGGCACTTCGGCATTCCGGAGCCTTCCCCGGCGCTGCGCCGCCTTGCCCAACGCCGCGCCGACCCGCGGTCGATCGACCTGGTCATGGTGCCCGGCGTGGCCTTCGACCGGCGCGGGGGACGGATCGGTCATGGCAGGGGCTACTATGACCGCTTCCTGGCCCGCCTCCGGGAGGACGCCTTCACGGCGGGGCTGGCCTTCGAGTGCCAGCTCTTTCCTGCCGTCCCCATGGAGCCGCACGACGTCTTCCTCGACGCCGTAGTCACCGAAGAGCGGCTGTATTCCGGCCGCGGCCGGAGGGGGTAGGCGGCGGAATTCATCCGGCCAGCAGATGCCGCTCGATCCGGCAGATGGCCTCCTCGACGGTACACTGTCCGGCGTCCGTCTGCAGCGGCTCCTGACCCGCCAGCCAGACGTCGACCCGCTTCTGGGCGGCGATCACGGTACTGTGGCTGCGGCGGCCGAAGAAATGCCCGATTTCCGAGAAAGCTGCGCGGGTGTGTTTTCGGGCCAGCCACATGGCAAGCATCCGCGGGTGGCTTACCGCCTTCCCCTTCCGCGCCGACTTGAGAGTCGCCGACTCCAGGCCGAAGACCTCGCAGACGGCGCGGTCGATGTCGGCCAGCCGAACCACCCGGCTGCCCTGGCGGATCATCTCGGCAAGCACTTCCTCGGCCAGTGCCAGGTCGATGGGCCGTTGGTAGGCCTTGCTCGCCGCCTGCAAGCGGCACAAGGCTCCGGCCAGCTCGCGGGCGTGGCTCGCCAGCCGCGCGGCGACAAACTGCCGCACGTCGTTGGGGACGCTCATCTCCAGCCGGCCGGCGAGGTGGGCCACGATCCCCAGCCGTGTGGCGTGCTCCGGCAGCTCGATGGCGCATACCATTCCGCTCGCCAACCGGCTGAGCAGCTCCGGCCCCAAGTCGGTGAGCTCGGCGGGCGGCCGGTCCGAAGAGAAGACGATCTGCCCTCCGCGGCGGAGTACCGTATCGACCGTATACCGCAGCTCCACCTGTGTCGACCGCTTGCCGCAGAAGAACTGCAAGTCGTCCACGATCAACAGGTCCACGTTGCGGTACTTCCTGCGAAAGCTCGGCAGGCCGGAGCCTCGCACCGCCTCGATGAAGTAACTGGTGAACTGCTCGGCGGAGAGGAACACCGCGTTCGCCTTGCTGTGCATGCGGCGGGCCGCTGTCCACACGGCCTGCAAGAGGTGCGTCTTCCCGACGCTCGTGGACCCGTGGATCGTCAGCGGCGAGAACTGACCCAGCGACTGCACCGCCATCTCGGCGGCGGCCCGGGCGATGCGGTTCGAGGGTCCGGTCACGAAGGTCTCGAAGCTGGCGAAACGCCGTTCCGCTGCCGACTTGCCCCTCTGCCGCGGATGGGCCGTCTGCGAACCGGACCCGTTTCCACCGCCCTGCCCATTGTCGCCGGTTCGACCGTTCGAACCGGGATACCGGCCCAGACCGCCCAGTGGCCCCTGGTCCCCCGCTTTCCCCGCTGGCTCCGCGCCGCTACCTTTGCCTCCTTCACCTTTGCCTCCTTCACCGACTTCCCGGCCTTTCCGCTCACCCTGCGGTGCCATGGCTGGCAAGGGCTCCGGGAGCGAAGCATCGACGACGAACCGCAGCGCCGGCACGGCCCCCCCCGTCTCCCGGCAGGCATCCTCGAGGGGCGCCTGGAAGTTCGAGCGGAGCCAGTCGCGAAAGATGCGGTTGGGCGCGGCGACGGTCATCACGCCCTCGGCCCAAGTCAAACGTGTGCTAGCGCCGAACCAGAGCCCGAAGCGCTCGCGCCCCACCCTGCGGGCCAGCACCGCGCGCACTGCCGACACGATTTCCGTATCGTCCCTGGTCACTTCCTGACCGTCCCCGGCGCGCGGTCTCTCCCCGCAGGATCGTCCCAGGGACGATCGTTCCCCGCCAATAACGGAAGCGGTGCGCGAAGATTAGGCGCGGAAAATGCAGCGGCAAACGCCGCCGACAATCCTTCGTTGCGTGTCACCCAGAGAAGCTGATTCTAGCGTTGCTAGCACTGCTGTCAAACATCCCCGGCGATGCCGGAGACCGCTTTTTCGCGCCGCCGTCCGCCGGCCGCCGAAACGGGCCGAAAAAGCGGCACAGATCCTCACGCGCGGCTCACGAAACGCGAACGCTCTGCAGACCGTCCGCCGTGGATAACCTGTTCAGAGGGTTCTCCCGACGTCCGACAGGCCTCGATGGCGAAAAGGGCCGAAGCACCCGTACCCTGGCGGCTTACGTCGTTGGCGGCGTGGCTGCCTGGAGAGACGACGCCCCTTCGCCTCCCACCGCGTGATTCGGCGGGTCGGTTCGGCGGGGTCGGTGCGTCCCCGCTCGCTCCCTTGACTTGGGCCGCTCTGGCGAGGGGGGTTGTTTCTTTCGCGGGGTGGCCGGCAGACGGCGGCTTCCTCCGCCGGGACCGGCGTTTCGCGTCGCTCCCCCTGCGCACAGCAGCCCCGTTGAGTCCCTCCGCAGCCGACTTTATACTGGCACGCTTGGCGCAATCCATACCGGCCCACGCTGCCTTCTTGGTCGGCAGTCGAGAGCACCGGCTCCTGCACCGTTCGAGGAAATCCACCATGCCCGACCTCGTCCCCGTCCACGGCGGCCTCTCCGAACCCGTCTGCCGTACCGTCCCCGCCGAGGAGATTGACGGCTTTCTCGCCCGCGCCGAGCGGCTGATGAAGATTCCCGTCTCCGACGCCGACCTCTCCACCGTCTACCGCTTCGGCGATGGCGGTCTGAGCCCGCTCGAGGGCCCCATGGACGGCGGCACCTTCGAGCGCGTCCTCGACGAATCGGTCATCGAGCGGGAGGGGACCCGGTACGCTTGGACGATCCCTCTGGCGCTGCCGGTGACGGAGGCGATGGCTCGCCGGCTCGGCCCCGGCGAAGAGGCCGCTTTGGTCAATTCCCAGGGCCACGTGGTCGCAACGCTCGTCGTCTCCGACGTCTTCCCGTGGGACAAGCGGAAGTACCTCGCCCGGGTATACCTCACCGACCGCACCGACCATCCCGGCGGCGACATGGTGCTCGTCGGCGACGCCGATAAGACGCATCTGCTCGGCGGCCGCATTCGCGTCCTCCCGCAGCCGAAAGACCCCCGTTTCGGCAAGTACCTGCTCACGCCCCGCGAGGTCCGCGCCCTGTTAGCCGAGAAAGGCTGGGAGCGGGCGGTCGCCTTCCAGACCCGCAATCCCCTGCACCGCGCCCACGAGTACGCCCTGGTCTACGGGCTCGAGACGCTTCTCCGCCAGGGCTACAACGCCGGCGCCTGCCTCAACCCGCTGATCGGCGAGACCAAGGGCGACGACGTCCACGCCGACGTCCGCATGCACACGTACGAGGCTCTCATCGAGAGCCGCGCCCTGGGTGAGGGCGACAGCGATCCGGAGCTCTGGGGCCCCCGCGGCGAATCGGTCCCCGACCGCGTGATCCTCCTCGGGCTGGACATCAAGATGTTCTACGGCGGCCCCAAGGAGGCGGTGATGCACGCCATCTACCGGCAGAACTTCGGCTTCACGGACATCATCATCGGCCGCAAGCACGCCGATGCCCCCTACCACGACGGGGCGTCCATCTGGGGCGACTTCGATGCCCAGGAGATCTTTGAACGTCTCCCCGGCGAGTTGGCCATCCATCCCCTGAAGGTGGGTTTCGCCGCCTACTACGAGTCCCTTCGGCGGGTCGACCTCATGGAGAACCACCCCGACGAGAAACCGGTCTTCATCTCCGGCAAGGAAGTTCGCCAGACCCTCCTCGCCGGCCGCACCGTGGATCCCCGCATCATGCGGGAGACTACCTCGACGATTCTCGCCGAGGCGATGTCCCAGCGGGCGTGAGCTACCGTTTGCGGAGCTCCTGGATGGCGAAAAGGAAGGCGCGGACCTCGTGGTACGTCGTCTTCCAGGGGTTTGCTTTGCTGCGCCCCAGGGGCCTGCCCGCTTCGTCCGTCTCGGCGAAGGAGCCGCCGTGGCGGTGGTCGAGGAGGTGGTCGCGGTAGAAGGCCCAGGTGGGTACGAAGAGATTGCGGTACTTCGGCTCGTCGGTGCCGAAGAGGTGATCGGCTACGATTAAGCCGTTGAGCGCCTCGGCCAGGACCCACCAGATCTTCTGCCGCCTGGTGGCTTCGCCCTCCGGGGGACCCTCGTCGAAGAAGCCGCCGTGCTCCGTGTCCCATCCGAAGCGGATGGCATGGTCCACGGTGCGCCGGGCGGCGTCGCGGGTGGCGGGGCCGTGCGCGCGGCCCAGGGCCTCCTCGGCCTCGACCAGCAGGTAGGCGATTTCCAACTGGTGGCCGTAGGAGCCCCGTTCGTCGCGGGGCGTGAAGCCGCGGTCGGTGAACATTGCCAGATGGCCGGCGGGAAGGACGATGCGGTCGCGGACGAGGGCGAAAACCTCCTCGAGCCGCTTGCGGAGCAGGGCCTCGGGCCAGACGTGGAACAGCTCGCTCAGGGCCTCGAGGAGGTGGATGTGGGCGTTCATCGATTTCTGGCCCACCACGCCGATGGCCTGGAAGCGGCCCTCGGTGCGGGCCACTTCTTCCTCGTCGAGGATGGGCCGGCCACTCTCGGTGAAATGTTCGAAGTAGCCGCCGTATTCGTCGTCGTGGCCGTGGCGGTCGAGCCAACGGAAGGCCCGCTCTCCCAGCTCCAGGGTTCGCCTGCTGCCGGTGGCCATCGCCGCCCGCGCAGCGGCGTAGATGCCGAACGACTGCGCATAGAGATTCTTCCAGGGGAGCCGTTGCGGGTGGCGGCCGCCGCGGGGATCGACCCAGTCAAAGAAGCCGCCGTTCTCCTCGTCCCACATCCCCGAGCGCAGGAAGGCCAGTCCATGGTGGGCATAGCGGAGGAAGCGGTCGCGGTGCTCGGGGTAAGCCATGGCCACGGCGGCGGCAGTCCAAGTCTGGCGAGCCTGGTGGACGAGGAACTTGGCGTCCACCGCCCCGGGAGTCCAGTCCTCGGCGAAGACTTCGTGAAATCCCCCCCGCTCCTCGTCGAGACAGCGGGGGAACCATGCCGGGAGGTAGTTCTCCCAGAGCACCGTCTCAATCTCGTCGGCCAGCGCGCCCGGATCGACGGAACAGCCTCTGCCGTGGGCCAGGGCCGTAAGAAGCGGCCCCAATCCTGCAGCCGCGGCGGTGCGGCCCAGGCAGCGGAACAGGGCACGTCGTGGAATCGGAACGCTGCGGCTCATGGAGGGACCCTCATCGATGTTGGGAGGAGCGCCGCGCGGGCGCCGCATTTCCTTGACGGCCGCGGCGGCGGCGAGTAGGCTTCTTCTGGCCTTCGGGAAGGGCTCGCAGGACGGACAGTCCCGTCCGTTTCGCGGTCCGGGAGCAGGCAGGCTCTCCCTGATCTTGAGAAAGTCTACTTTCGCGGTACGGGAAAGGGCAAGCCGCGGTGGCGGAATCAGCCCGTCCGTGGGGGCCTCGCGATTCGATCTGTTCATCGTAAGGAGAAGATCCGTGAAGACGACACGACGCCGTTTCCTCGGGACCGCTGCCTTGGGCAGTCTCGCTGCCGGTCGCATGGTCCACGCCGCCGGCCGCGAGCCGGTCATCCGCCTGGGGATCGTCGGCGTGGGCTGGTACGGAATGGTCAACGCCCGAGCGGCGCTCAACGCGGGCGGGGCGGAGGTCGTGGCCGTCTGCGACGTCGATGCGGCGCACCTGGAGAATAGCGCCGGGGAGCTCGAGGAGTTGCAGGGGAAGCGGCCGGCCACCTTCAAGCACTACGAAGAGCTCTTGGCCCTCGACGAACTCGACGCGGTGGTTATCGCCACCCCTCCCCAGTGGCACGCCCTCCAATTCCTTGCCGCCATCGAGCGGGGGTTGGACGTCTATTGCGAAAAGCCGCTCGCCTACGACGTCCGCGAAGGGCGGGCAATGGTCGATGCCGCCCAGGCCAGTGACCGCGTGGTGCAAATCGGCTTCCAGCGCCGCCAGGCCAAGGCACTCCAGGAGGTCCGCGAGTTCGTGGCCGCCGGCGAGGCCGGGGAGATCGTCCAGGTCGACGCCCAGATCCACTACCGTGCCGGCCTGAAGGACTCCACACCCCAGGACCCGCCCGAGACCCTCGACTGGGACCTCTGGTGCGGGCCGGCACCGAAAATTCCCTACAGCCCGCAGGTCGGTCACTTCCATTGGCGGTTGGAGAAGACCACCGGTCACGGTCACCTCGTCGACTGGGGCATCCACCTCGTCGATGCCGTCCGTCGCATCCTCGATTTGGAGACACCCAAGCTGACCACGGCCGCCGGTGGGCTCTATCACTATCAAGGGCGGATCACCACGCCCGATACCCTCACCGCCCACTTCGAGTTCGACCGCTGCCCGCTCGTTTGGCGGCACCGCCTCTGGGGTGCCGAAGAATACACGCCCGAGGTCAACAACGGCATATTCCTCTTCGGCACCGGAGCCACGGTCTTCGCCAGCGACGACCGCTGGGTGGTCATCCCCAACGGCCGGCCCGAGCAGCGCCGCGAGTACCGCGCCCGCACCGACGCCGGGCTGCTCCACGTGGCCGACTTCCTCGAGGCGGTTCGCGAACGGCGCGAACCCTCCTGCACCATCGAAGACGGCTACCAGTCGACCACCACGGTGCAGCTCGGCATGATCGCCTTGGATTCCGTCTCCAGCGTGGAATGGGACGCAACGGCGGAGACCATAGTCGACAATCCCGCTGCCGCCGCCCTGCTGAAACGCGAGTACCGCGCTCCCTGGGTCCATCCCTACGGCGGCTGATCGCCGTCCCTTCCGGGGCGTCGCAGCCGCCTGGTGCGGCCCGCTACCCGAGAGCGGCGAAGGGGACGAGGAGTCCAAGCGGGGCGGAGCGAAAGGGGGTGCCCACACACTCTTGTTCGCGTTTCCAGCCCGGCGTACGCACGTCGGTAATGCTTCGCTTCACCACGCCACCCCCGCGAGAGACCTGGTGATGTTCCGCCGGTTTGTCGACGGGGAGCAGGTTGCGGAGCGGGAGAACGCCTTTTGGCACCAGCCGCTCGACGTAACCCTCTCGATGGGACTGCGCCCGCCGTTGGGGTATGAGCCGAGTCGCGGGGGCTTCCCCACGACGATGCAGGTCGATTACATCCGCGTCTGGCAGCAGTCGCCCACACCTTAGCCGGGCGCGAGGTGCCGTGCCGGAACGGCTTGGCTGCTTGCGTTGTTCCCCTCTACATCGGGCGCATCCCGCCGACAAGAGGCTAACGGCCAACTCCCTGAATGTTCGCCTCTCGCCCCCGCCCAGCACAAGGGCCACGGTGGACCGGGCTGCCCCCGCGGGCCGGCGTCTCACCACCGCGGCGGCTGAGCCGCTGAGGGGGGAGGCTAGTCGGAGCGGCGCAGGAGGTAGAAGACGTAGCCGTAGGTATGCCCGAAGCGGCGGAAGACGTCGATCTCGCGGCGGGTCTGGCCGATCACCATGGCCAGGGCGGGGTCGGCGGCGGCATAGGGCTCGAGCGCGTCGAGGCGGCGTTCCAGCGGCCGGTAGTACTCTTCCCACCAGCAGTTGGCGGGGAGGACGAAGTGATCGAGGTGGTCGAAGCCGGCGCGGACGGCCCGCTCCAGGTTGCCCGCGATGCTGGTCATGGCGGGGTAGCCCTCCTCGCTCCCCCAGAACTGGCGAGCCTCGGCGGGCGGGTCCCTGCGGAGCCAGGTGATCTCGGTGATGGCCGCCAGTCCAGCGGGCTTGAGCAGACTGCGCCACTGCGCAAGCCCTGTCTCGAAGCCCAGCAGATAGACGGCACCTTCGGCCCAAAGGAGGTCGAACCATCCCCTCGGCTCGACCAGGGTGCCGAAGTCGGCCTGCCGGATGGTGATCTGGCCAGCGAGCCCGGCGACTTCCGCCGCCTGCCGGAGTTGCGAGAGAAACGGCCCGTAGATGTCCACCGCCAGCACGCTGCCGCCGAGGCGCCGGGCCAGCACGAGCGTCTGCCGCCCCGGACCGCAGCCCATGTCGACCACCCGCGGTTCGTCCGGCAGAGGCGGAAGCCGATCGAGCGCCTCCTCGGTCGACGCATCGCTCCCCGGCCCCCCGCGGGGCATCCCCTCGTACAGGCGAAAAAAGGCAGACAACGCCGCGTCGTCGTCGGTCATGGTGTTGGGGCGGGCAGCATGATGGGGGCCTCACGGGCCGGCGATCGGATGGGGGAACGCTTTCTAAGACCTAAGACCTTAGGGTTCCGCCACTGAAAACTGAAAACGGAACACCCCTTTTCCCTAGGCCGCCTCCCCCGCGAGCACGCCCAGGACGATCGACCGCAGCTTGGGTTCGGCGGATGCGGCGGTGGCCAGGATCTCCTCGATGTCGGCGGGCTTGAGGGCGTCGGGGAGGCAGAGATCGGTGACGATCGAGAGCCCCAGCACCCGCAGGCCGGCGTGGACGGCCACGATCACTTCGGGCACGGTGGACATCCCCACCACGTCGGCCCCGATCCTCCGCAGGAAGCGGTACTCGGCCCGCGTCTCCAGGTTGGGGCCGGTGACCGCCACGTAGACCCCCTTGTGGGCCACGAAGTCGTCGCGGCGGGCTACTGCCAGGGCCCGCCGTATGAGCTCCGGGTCGTAAGGGCAGCACATGTCGGGGAAGCGCGGCCCCAGGCTATCGTCGTTCACGCCGATGAGCGGGTTGCCGTGCATGAGGTTGATGTGGTCGTCGATGACCACGATGTCGCCCAGTTCGTAGTGCGGGTTCATCCCGCCGCAGGCGTTGGAGACGATGAGGATCTCGGCGCCGAGGGCCTTCATCACCCGGACCGGGAAGGTGATCTGCCGGTAGCTGTAGCCCTCGTAGGCGTGGAAGCGCCCCTCCATGGCCACCACGCGGATTCCCTGGAGACGGCCACACACGAGCCGTCCCGCGTGGCCCACCGCCGTAGAGCGGGGGAAATGGGGGATCGCCTCGTACTCGACGGACGCCTCGGTGGCAATCTGATCGACCAGGCTCCCCAGCCCCGTGCCCAGAATGATGCCCACCCGCGGCGTCCCCTCCCAGTGGTGACGGATGACGTCGGTGGCCTGTTGAATCTGCGCCGTAAGCTCTTGCATAGGTCTCTCCAGGAAGAACGAGCGAGGGGGGCCGTATCCATCTCGCAGACCCGACGTAAGCGGACGGCGCCGTGAGGAACGGCGCGCCCGCCGACGGTGCTTGTCCGATCAGTCAGAAGCCGTCGTCGAAATCGTCGTCGGTTTCGTCGTCGTCCGCATCGAGACTCTCACCCGTCTCGAACTCGTCGCCGCCGCTCTCCCCGTCCGGGTCCTCGTCCAGGTCGTATTCCTCGGCTAGCTCCTCGTCGAACTCC
Source organism: Planctomycetales bacterium (assembly GCA_007126245.1). Taxonomy (GTDB): domain Bacteria; phylum Planctomycetota; class Planctomycetia; order Pirellulales; family Thermoguttaceae; genus SKOZ01. The sequence goes on along the minus strand of SLBP01000152.1, from coordinate 20,866 downwards.
TCCTCGAAGTCGTCGTCGAAGTCGTCGTCGAAGTCGTCTTCGTCGAAGTCATCCTTGTCCTCTTCGAGTTGGGCGACGCAGGTGCCGGGGATGGGCAGTGCGGGTTCCGGCCCCAGTGGCTCCTCCCACCGGGGGTGAGCGAAGGGATCACAAGTTGTCTGGCGTATCATGGCGGCTCCTTGTTCTACGATTCTACGGCGTCGGCAGAGGCATGCCGGGCAACGACGGGGGGCCGAAGCCTTGCTTCATGGACTCCCTCTGCTGGCGGGACATATAGTCGCGGAGGGCGGTATGGGCGCGCGAGTGAACTGCCTCCATTTCTTCGCCATACTTCTCGATGAGGGCCTGCTGTTCCGCTTCGGTGAGATCCATGGCCTGGAACCGGTGCTCCGTTTCCGTCAGGCGGTCGGCGAGGGCCAGGATCTCCTCTCGGGGAGCGCCACGCTCGATGGCCTCAACCACGGCGTTGGTTTCCTCGATCCGTTGCCGGACGACCGCTTCCCCTTTCAGGCCATAGTCGCACCCGCTCACCAGGCCGAGGACCACCGCTCCGCACGCCGCCAAGAGGCGGCTTGTCGCATTCGATCGCAATTGCATCAGGTGGTTCCTTTCCGGCAGACGCGGTGAGGACTCGCCCCGTCGCGGCGGGCCTGCCCGACCAGGTCCGGTGCGGGACTGACTGGATACGGCGGATACTAGCACACCAGCGTACCAACGGAAAGGAATCGCCGGAAGGAGGGAGCGGGGAACGGCCCGGGAGGAGGCGGTTTTCCCCCCGTGGAAGCGGCGCGGGCGAGCCGATATCATGGGAGGGACCATGGCCGACGAACTGCCCCAAGATGCCATCGAAGAGGACTACCGCCGCTTCCCCGAGCCCCTCGGCCCGACGGTCGTTCTCCCGGACACGTCGATCGAAATCGTCCGTGTCCCGGGGCGTCGCAGCCCGCCGCAGCACGTCCTCTTCGACTTCGACGGCACGCTGAGCCTGGTCCGCGAGGGATGGCCCGAGGTGATGGTGCCCATGATGGTCGAGGTCCTGGCGGCCACCGGCACCGGCGAGTCGCCCGCGGCGCTGCGGGCCCTGGCCCACGACTTCGTCATGGAGCTCAACGGCAAGCAGACGATCTACCAGATGATCCGTCTGGCCGAGGAGGTCCGGGCCCGCGGTGGGGTGCCCGAGGATCCGGTCGTCTACAAGCACCGCTACCACGAGCGGCTCATGGCCCGCATCGCCTCGCGCCGCGAGGCCCTCCGCAGCGGCGCGATCGAAGCCGAGTCGATGCTCGTTCCCCACAGCCTGCCTATGCTCGCGGCCCTGATCGAGCGCGGGACCACGCTCTACCTGGCCAGCGGCACCGACGAGGCCTTCGTCCGCGAAGAGGCCGCGCTTCTGGGGCTGACCGCATACTTCGGCCCCCACATCTACGGCGCCCAGGACGACTACCGCACCTTCTCCAAGGCGCTGGTCATCCGCCGGATCCTGGAGGAGAACGCCGTGGGCGGGGAGACGCTCCTGGGATTCGGCGACGGCTACGTGGAGATCGCCAACGTCGTCTCCGCCGGCGGCACGGCCGTGGCCGTAGCCAGCGACGAGACCGGCCGCAGCGGCCAGGTCGATGCCTGGAAGCGGCAGCGGCTCCTGGGTGTGGGCGCCCATGTCGTCATCCCCGACTTCCGCGATCATAGCGCACTGCTCGCCTACCTCTGGGGCGACGAGATGACCATGCCGGCGGGGTAGCCCCTTACCGCAACTGGAATCGCCTGCGGAGATACCACTCAAGGGAGAGGACGCCCACGAAGAGGAGCCAGAAGAGCGGCGGCCAGGAAAGGGGCTGCTCGAGGTAGACGCGGCGGGTCCGCTGGGCCCGGTCGAACTCGTCGACCAGGTAATCGGCCGTAGTGATGTGCACGTAGCGCCCCCCCGATTCGGAGGCGATCCGGGAGAGCATCACCTCGTCCAGGTCCAGACGGTCGAACTCCAGGTTGGCATGGCCGACTTCGACTACGAGGGGTTCCGCCTCGAGGGCCAACTCGCCCAGGCGAGCCTCGACCTCGATGGTATGGGGACCGGGATCGACCAGCTCGAAGAGGCCGCGGTAGTGGCCGGCGGGGCCGGCGACGGCGGAGAGTTGCACCATCTCGGGGCGGCCGGCAGGACTACGGACGCGGGCCGTCACCGTCGCCTCGGCGGTGCCCTCGCCGTCCTGATCGCGGACGACGGCGGTGAGGCCAACCGACTCCTCCGGCTCGTAGTGGGCCTTGTCGGTGCTCGCGGTCACGCCGGCCGCAGCCGTCACCTCGGCCTCGCGGCCGGCGAGGTAACGGACCATCTGCCCCCAGAACTGCAGGAAGGGCGATTCCTGGTCCATGGCCCGCGGGCCCTGCTGCCACTTGCGCGTCGTATCGCCGGCGAAGACGGCCGCCCGGCCCTTATCGACCGGCTGCACAGCCAGTACCGGCATCTCGCCCGGTTCGACCGGACAAGTCGCCAGCACGGTGGCCGCGGGCCGCGGACCGGCCACCCGCGTAACTCCGTCCAGTTCCGGCAGGCCCACCACCGCCGGCGGGCCGGCCGCCGTGGGGAAGAACTCGGCGATGTTGGCCAGGATCGGGTGGCGGTTCCCCTCGGGCGTCAGCCGCGGCAGGAAGGGTTCGGTCACCTGGCCGATCTCGCGATCGCCCGGCTCCACGGGGAGGATGGCCCCGATGGGCCCCGCCGCGTAACCGCCCGGCCCCAGGCTGTGGTAGCCGCCGAGCATCAACAGGCCCCCGCCCGCCCGCACCCGCTCGACGATCCGCTCCTGCTGGTCTGCGGAGAGGTAGGTGCTGTCGATGTCGCCGAGGATGAAGACGTCGAAGGAGTCGATGGTCTCGGCGTCGGAGGGGATTCCCTCGAAGGCGAGGTTCTCGATGTTCGTCCGCTGGGTGAACTCGTTGGGCCGCGTCTGCACCAGGGCGCAGAATTCGAGGTCCGGGTCGCGGGAGAGGAAGCGGCCCACGATGGCCCCGTACTCGCCGCGGAGCGTTCCCTCCAGGTACAATATGCGAATCTCCGGCTCGACCACCAGGGCCACGGCCGACCGCTGGTTGTTCTCGGTGATCCGCTCTTCGGGCAGCGGGGGGACGCGGACCGTGAAACTCCGCCGCCCCGGCGTATTGGGACGGAACTCGAAGGTCACCTGCTGGACACCGAGCTCGCCGAGGGCGATCTCCTGCTCCGCGATCGGCTCGCCCTCCTCCTCGAGGATCACGTCCACCACCCGCCCGCCAAGGCCGAAGCCCTCGATCGAGGCGGTGACCCGCACGAGGTTGTCGAGCATCATCCGCTCGGGACACTCCAGGCCGGCGACGCGGACGTCGCGGTAGCTGACGTCGTTGCGGAGGCTCGAGCCCACGCCCACCGTATAGACGGGGACGCCCATCTTGCCGGCCACCTCGAGCGGGCAGCGGGCCGAGTTGTGGATGCCGTCGGAGAGGAGGACCACGGCCTCGACGTCCTCGCGGCGGGGCGTGGTCCGGGCCGCCGCCACCAGGGCCCGCGAGAGCGAGGTCGCCCGCCCCTCGGCCGAAAGGGAAGCCATCAGCCGCACGTCGTCCACCGCCGCCGCCCGCTCGGAAAACTCGACGAGGTGCAGATCGAAGCCCCCGGCGAGCCGCGGCCACCAGCGGTCGACGAGGTCGCGGGCCCGGTCGAAGCGCGTGGCGCCGCTGGGGTCGTCGGCCACGCTCATCGACGCCGAGGTGTCGAGCAGGAAGACCACCGCCGGCCGCTCGGCCAGATCGCGGTAGTAGCTGAGGACCGGCTCGAAGAAGAGGAAGACCACCAGGAGGATAGCCACCGCCCGCAGCGCCAGAAGCACCTGCCACTGGCGGCGGCGGAGCACGCCGAAGGTGCGGCGGTAGAAGAGGGCCGTCAGCAAGATCGCCGCCGCGGCGACCGCGAGCATCGTCAGCGGAGAGAAGCCCCTGGCCAGCGTCAGTTGGAACACGTCACTTTTTCTCTTTTGCCTCGGCGAGGGCCTCTTCACCGAGCACGACCCGCCGCGTGTAGACGAGCTCGTCCAGGGTGGTCTCCATCTCCCCGGCCTGCCGCTTGTGGAGGAGGAAACGCAGGGGCTCGGGACGCCGCCGTGGCCTGGCTCCCGCGTCGGGCGACTCGGCCTCCGGCTGCACGTAGACAATCCCGGACAAGGGACCGGTAATCGTCCGCCCGTCCTGGAGCGTGATCGTGTGGACGTACTCCCGCGCCGGGTAGGCCCGGCCGGTGTAGAACGTTTCGTCGCGGGTCAGCTCGCGGAACCGCCACTCCCGCTCCATCCATTCCTTGACCACCCGGCACTCGATCTTCTTCACCACGCGCAGCGGCACCTCGCGCTGGCGCTGGAGCGCTTCGTCGTAGATCTGCAGGCGGGCGTCGCGCGTCAGATGGATGCGCCCGGGGAAGACCTTGCCGTCGGAGGTCTCCAGATAGCCGGGAAGGGCATCTTCCCGCTGGACCGTGCGGTGCCCGAAGGGACTGATCACCGGCGGCTCATCGGCGGCCGCATGGCCGCCGGCCGCGTGCACCGCCAGCGCCGCCAGAACCAGGCCCGCTGCTGCAAGGGGCACGCCGCGGCGTGGCCGGGGCTTCTCGGGCATAGGCCGCATGATTCGGTTGTGCACCGCTTTGGGGGAAGGATAGTCATCAAGGCGCATCGCTACATTCCTCCACCACGACCTGTCGTTCCGCCGGCGCCTGCTGCTGAAGCCACCGGGCGATGTCGTCGACGACCACCGCCGCCACATTCCCGGCGCAGAAGTACTCTTGCGGCGTGCTCTTTCCCTCTCCCTCCATGAAGAGGCGGTTCGCGTCGATCTTCTCGTGGCGCTCGAGGAGTTCGACGGCGGCCAGAGCATCGTCGACGGTCTCTTGCTGGACGGTGAGCGTTGAACCGGCCAGCGCCGTCAGCATCGGGTGCGCGTGGGTCCGCTTCTCGTATCGCAAGACGGCGATCCCCCGAGAGGCCAATCCCTGGGCGAGGTCTCGGAAGGGCCGGTTGGGGCCGACGGTCGAGTCCCGGTCCAGCGGGCCGGAACCGTGGACGAGGACCACCGCCGGAAAGGGGCCTTCGCCGCGCGGCAGCGAAAGCGTGCCGGGCAGCCGGAACCAACCGCTCCCGACCGCAACCTCCTGCTCTTCGAACCGCGCCGGATCGACGTACTCGGGCTGCCGATATTCGTCGGAGGGAACGAAGAACAGGCCGGCGATTTCCCCCTCCCTGTTGAAGACCACCCGCCCGATCAGCTCTCCCCGCTCGAAACGGCACGCAACCAGGACGGCGGTGTACTGCCCGACCTTCTCGATCCGCGTCTCCTCGGCCTCCTGGAGCTGCCCGAACTGCGAGACCAGCCCGTTCCAAACCGCCTCCAGCTTGTCTGCCGGAAGCACGCGGTGCATGGTCGCGTCGAAAGGTTCACAGGCCATTTCGAATTCGCCCGCCACCATCCGGCTCACCAGCCGTCGGGCCTTTGTCTCCAACTCGTCGGTGGGCTCGCCCCAGGCGACATGCCACCAGCCAAGGAAGAGGCATAAGCCCGGCAGCACCCGATTGAGGCAGCGCCCACGAATGGCTTTCGGCAACACGCTCGTAACCTCGCCCTGGCGATCGTACTTCCCCCCATGCGTTCCCGAGCGGGAACTTGCGGAGGAGGCGGACATCGCCGAGGGCCTCCAGCCGCCCCCGATCACCGCCTCCGGATCCCTACTTCCACTCTACCCGAAAAGAGCGGCCGCGGCACTTACGTGTCCCCGCCCGGCGCTTGGGGGCTGCCGAGAACTGCCTTGAGTTGCGTCAATTAATTGAGGGCGTGAGGGTGCAACCGCGTGAAGAGGCTCCCCTTGGACGTGACGCCGATAGCGGCAATCAGCTCGGAACGCAGCAGGTCGATCGCCGCCGCTACTCCCCCCGCACCTCGACCTCGCTCAGACGATAGAGCCACCCCTCTTCCGGCAGATCGACGGCCAGGGCGATGGCGGGGCGATGTTCCTCCGGATCGACCAGGGCCAAGCCCACCGTGTAGCGGCCGGGCGCGACGTCGGCGGGCACGCCGAGCGCGGCGCTCAGGGCGTGGTCGCCGGGGAGCCACCGCATCAGGTCGGCCTCCTCCTGCACGGTCTCGGCCACGGTGCGGCCCTCGCCATCGAGCAGGTAGAGCGCCAGGCGGTAGGGCCGGTAGAGCTTGCCCACGCCCACGTTCGACCACTGCATGGCCACCGTGAGCCCCTCCCCCGCGGCCACGGACTCAGGGTGCCGGGCCTCGCGGAGGACGAAGCGGTAGCCGCTGCGGCGGTGGAGCTCCTCGAGCTGCGGCCAGTGCTCGGCAGGGACGTTGCCGATGTTGTCGTTGATGAAGGTGACGTGGTTCTCGAGCATGAAGGCCACGGCGCGGTCGAACGACCACTCCCGCCGGAGGAAATAGTCGTAGTTGCCGAACCACTCGAAGACCACCGGGCGCCGCTGCCAGTTCTCGGCGAAGCCCTCCACCTCGGCGTAGCGCTGCGAGCCGATCCAGTTCGCCTCGTGCCAGGGCGATCCCACTCCGTCGCGGCGATAGCCCGCACCGCGGGAAATGGCGTAGTCCAGGGCCTGGACGTCGTCGGACATCTGCACGAGGGGGGTGGTGGGGAAGGCATCGAAGTACATGTCGATGATCTGCCGCCGCACCTCCCAGGGGCTGGGGTTGCGCGTATGCCACTCGCCCCAGATGCCGTAGGAGCCGATGTCGACGAACTCGATCCTCGGGTCGCCGTCGTAGCGTTCGCCCAGGGCCGCGAGGAAGGCGGCGTGCTTCTCGAGGTAGATCGGATCGCTGTAGTCGGGTTCGATGCGGGTGATCGCCCTGCCGCCGGAGGTGGGGTCGTCGCCGCCGCGGTCGTATTCGTGGTAGTTGCAGCCGGCCTCGAAGAGCCACTGGGGCGAACAATAGTAGCCCGATGAGTGGGCATTGGTGGTCATGATGCGGAAGGCCAGCCGGGCCCCCCGCTCGCCCCAGGCGGCCAGCGGCTCGTCGATCCGCTCCCAGCGGTACTCGCCTTCGGCCGGCTCGAGATCCATCCAGTTGTAGCGGATATAGGCCACAGTGACCGGGAAGCGGGGGTCGCGTTCGGGGCTGCGGCCCCAGGCCATCCAGCCCTTGTGCGGATTGGCGAAGAGCGTATCCACCTCGGCAGGGCGGACGACCGTTTCTGCCGCCGCCACGAGGTTCCCCACGAGAAACACGGCGAAGAGGCAGGCGAAGAAGACCAACGATCGGCGCGGGCTGGACATGGGGGGGTCTCCGGTGCGGGGAATACCAGGGCACGAGGCCGGTGCCTTACCGCGCCGAGAGCTCCCAACGCTCGATAATGACCTCGGCGCCCGGTGTCAGGCGGCGAAGCTTCTCGGCGATGGCGGCGCGCTCGGAAACGGTCGCCTTGCGAAGCTTCCTGTCGAGTTGCGCGATTTTCTTGCGGCGATGCCGCCGCCGCTTGATCTCCTTACCCCGCTCGCTGATAGACACCGATCGACTCCTCGTGCATGTTGGTGATGTCGCGGGTTGGTGACAGCCTTGCTCTCGAGCGGTAGATGCCGCTCTCATCCGAATCTCGTTTATTTATCACACCCTGCCCATCCCGTCAACGGAAGGCAGCCCGGTCGACGAGAGGTTCGCCGTCTGGATCTTCCTGCGGAACCGCATTGACTTGGCCGGAACGACCGACCATAAAAGGGTTTAGGGTAAAGGATTCGTCGAACGTACAAGAGGGCTCCGCGAGCAGTTCCCGAGGGAGGTCGCCGGCGTGGAGGGGAAGAAGGCTGGAGCGAAACGCGGTCCCGCCGTCGCGCAAGGGGCGCGTCGGGGGTTCCTGCGAGGCGCCTTCGGCTCGCTGATGGCGTTGGGTTTCTGGGCGCTCGGGGGGGCGGGCCTGTTGTGGACGGCGGCGGTGGGCCGCTTTCTGGTTCCCAATGCGCCGGCCGGCCCCCCCACCCGCTTCCGGGCCGGTGTGCCCGGCGACTACCCACGAGGGCACGTGGAGACCCGCTTCCAGGCGCGGTTTGGCGTGTGGGTGGTCCACGGAACGCACCGTGGCCGGGACCAGATCTTCGCCCTGCGGAGCGTCTGTACCCACCTCGGGTGCATCACCCTCTGGCAGGAGCGGGAGGGGCGATTCGTCTGCCCCTGCCACGGATCGTCGTTCGATCGCCAGGGGATCCATCGCGAAGGACCGGCGCCGCGCCCCCTGGAGCGGTGCGCCATCGCCGTCGCCGAGGACGGGCAGCTCGAGATCGATCTGGCCCGGACCTTCCAGGAAGAGCTGGGCCAGTGGGAGGACCCGGCGTCGTTCGTCGAGGTATAGGGAGCGGTTATGGGACTGGGCCGGCGGATCGGTGAATCGCAGCTCTGGAGGAGCATCTTCCGCCACGGTCCGCCGCGCGACCGGCGGAACCGTGTGGCGGCCGTCCTGACCAACCTGGTGCTCCACGTCCACCCCGTCGCCGTCCAGAAAAACGCCCTGCGGCCGAGCTTCACCTGGTACATGGGGACCATCGCCTTCTACCTTTTCCTCGTGGAGGTGGTCACCGGCGTCCTCTTGATGTTCTACTACCGTCCCACGCTGGAGCTGGCCTACCAGGACATGCTCGATCTCCGCCACGTCGTCTCCTTCGGCGTGCTCCGGGAAATCCACCGCTGGGGGGCACACGCCATGGTGATCGTGGTCATGCTCCACATGTACCGAGTCTTCCTCACAGGGAGTTACAAGCCGCCGCGGGAGTTCAATTGGATAGTGGGGGTGATGCTGCTGGTGCTCACGCTGCTCCTCTCCTTCACCGGATACCTGCTCCCAGCCGACCAGCTCGCCCTGTGGGCGGTCACCGTGGGGTCGAACATGGCGGCATCGGCGCCGCTGGTGGGTGCCGAGGGGCCGGGTCACCAGCTCCTTACGTTCGGCGAGGCGGAGATGATCACTCCCACCTCCGACGCCCGCTACCTCCTCCTAGGCGCCCGCACGGTCGGCGAGGAAACCTTGAACCGCTTCTATGTCCTCCATTGCGTCGCCCTCCCGCTGCTGGCCGCGCTCTTGATTTCTCTGCACTTCTGGCGGATCCGCAAGGACGGCGGCCTCGCCGCCCCCCGCCCCGCGGAAGAGGAGGAGGCGTGAGCGAGTTCCTGGAGGCGGCTTCGGGTCCGATCGGCGGCTTCTACCTCGCGGCGGCGGCCGTGAACGCGGTGGCGGCGTTCCGTGCCGGCATACACCGCCGGTGGCCGAACCTGGCGGCATGGGGCGCGGTGGCGATCCTCTTCGCTCTCTGCGCCGCGTGGTCCTTCGCCGGCCGCCCGCCGGAGCTCCCCGCCGCGCTGAAGGCTGCCTTCGACGCCGCCCTGGGACCGATCGCGCTGCTCGCCGGGTCCGCCGTCGCCCTGGCCGTCTTCTACCGCTGGCGGCGGCTCTTCGTCGTGCCCGCGGTGGCCTTCGGCATCTTCAACATCTCGCTCTTCTGGCTGGGGGCCTCGCTCGCCGACCGCCACTTCGCCGCCATCGTCGCCCGGCCCGACAACCTGCCCATCGTGGGCATGGTGTACCTGCTGGCCTTCTTCACCTGGCTGTCCACGGCCCGGGCGGTGGCCAACGACGACCGCCTGGCCCGCGGCGAGCCGCCGCTCGAGGCCGCCGACACCGCCAAGGTCCTCACCTGGCCGGACGCCGTGTACCTGGAGCTCATCGGCCTGGTGGCGATCCTCGCCGCGCTCATCGTCTGGGCGTTGCTCGTACCCGCCCCGCTCGAGGAGCCGGCCAACCCGGCCATGACCCCCAATCCCTCGAAGGCCCCCTGGTACTTCGTGGGCCTCCAGGAGTTGCTCGTCTATTTCGCCCCCTGGCTCGCGGGGGTGGTGCTTCCGCTGCTGATCGTCCTCGGCTTGATGGCCATTCCCTACCTCGACGTGAACCCCAAAGGGAACGGCTACTACACGATTCGCGAACGCTGGCGGGAATTGGCCGTCTTCCAGTCCGGCTTCCTGCTGTTGTGGATCCTTCTGATCCTCATCGGCACCTTCCTCCGCGGTCCCAACTGGAGTTTCTACGGACCCTACGAATACCACGACCCCGTGAAGGTCGCCCCCCAGCACCACGTCCGCCTCTCCGAATGGCTCTGGGTCGATCTCCTCGAGCGCAGCGTGCCCCAGGTGCAGCCCGGGGCGGGGTTCTTCGCCGAGTGGGGAACGATCCTCTACCGCGAAGCGGCCGGATTGCTGCTGCTGGCGGCCTACTTCGCGGGCATTCCCTTCCTGCTCTCCCGCTATGGCCTGCGGAGCGTCTACCGGCGGATGGGCACAGGGCGCTACACGATCCTCATTCTGCTGCTGTTGATGATGCTCATGCTGCCGATCAAGATGCTCCTCGCCTGGACGCTCGACTTGAGTTACCTGGTGAGCATTCCGGAGTACCTGTTCTATTTCTGAGTACCCGAGTCGTCATGCCCACTCCGGACGAAACCTATTTCAACCTGCGGCGGATGCACGCGGCCTTCGCGCTGGCGGCGCTGGGGCTCCTGGCGGCCACGGTGTGGATGATCGCCGCCGACCACCACCGGCCCTGGCGGCGCTACCAGCGCCAGTTCCGCGACCGCATCGAGCCCTGGCTCACCGAGGCCGAGATCCGTCGCCGGCAGACGGATGCCTACGACGAGCGCCGCGAAGCGCTGACCCAGGTCCTGGCCGAGGCCCTTGCGGCCGTGCCCGAGGGCGATGCCGTCGAGCGCCTCGTCGCCGAGCTCGGCGCCCAGGAGATCGATGCGGATCGCGTGGAGCAGGCCTATGGCGCATGGGCGGAGGGGGCCCAGGCCAACGGGCGGCGGGCCTTCTTCAATGCCGTCGAGTCGGCGCTCGACGTAGCGGCGGTGCGCGAAGAGCGCGCCGCGCGGCGGCTCCGCGAGCGCCGCGGAGCCTTCGAGGCGGCCCGCAGCGCCTACGAGGCGGCCGTGGGGCGGGGAGAGCCCGAGGAGGTACTGGCCCCCCTGCGGGAGACGGCTTCCGCAGCCGCAGCCGCCCGCGACGAGGCGGCCCTGGCGGCCGACGAGGCCCTCGTCGATCACCAGCGGCTCGGCGAGCTCGTTGCCGAGCTCCGCCGCGAGGAGGACGAGGCCCGCCGTGCCTTGGAAGCGCACGTTGCGGAGGTGGAACGTCTGGAGCGGCTCCTGGCCGAGCAGCGGCCTCACGCGGCACGGCGGCTCCTGGACCTGCCGCTCGTCGATCCTTTCGGCGGTCGCTCCGAGATCGAGCAGATCCACCTCCCCGGCCTGCCCCTCGATTTCCACTTCCGCAAGGTGGCCCGCTTCGACCGCTGCACCACCTGCCACCTGGCGGCCGATCGCGCCTTGCCCGACGTTGCGGACGAATCGCTCCTCCTCGGCGAGGGGGAGCTCACCGATCCCAGCGACCTGCCGCACCCCTTCCGCAGCCACCCGCGGCTCGACCTCTTCGTGGGCCCGAACAGCCCGCACCCGCTCGGCGAGTTCGGTTGCACGATCTGCCACGACGGGCAGGGGAGCGCCACCGGCTTCGCCCACGCCGCCCACACCCCCGATGATCCGGCCGACCGCGCTCGCTGGCGCCGCGCGCATGGCTGGTTCGAGGACCGGCACTGGGAATACCCCATGCTGGCGACCCGTTTCACCGAGAGTCGCTGCGTGCAATGCCACCACGACGTGGTCGACCTCGAACCGAGCCGCCGCTATCCCGATCCGCCGGCGCCCAAGCTGCTCCGCGGCTACCACCTCGTCCGCGAGCTCGGCTGCGCCGGCTGCCATGAAATCGACGGCTACAACGAGGGAAACCGTCGCGTAGGGCCCGACTTCCGCCTCGAGCCCGCCTGGCACGAGGCGGCGCTCGCCCTGGCGGGCGACGGGGAACTCGAGCTTCCGCTCCGCGCGCTGGCCCGCCAGGTGGCGGAACAACCCTTCGATGCCGCCCTCCGCCAGCGGTTCGTCGCCCAGGCGCGGGAGCAGGAAGCAGAGGCCGAAACCGACCCGCTGGTCCGGATCGAGCGGGAGCGGCTCCTTGCCTACCTCGAGGCCGCGCCGGCAAACCCCGGGCAGGAACGGAAGCTCGGTCCCAGCCTCCGCGAACTGGGCGGGGTTCTCGATCCGGTGGTCCTCATGGCCTACACCGCCGAGCCGCACCGCCTCCGCGCGTCGACCCGGATGCCGCGCCTCTTGGGGCTATACGAGCATCTCGAAGGGGCGGCGCTCGCCGACGCGAGGCGCTTCGAGCGGGTCGAGCTCCTGGGCATCGCCCTCTACCTCCAGACGGCGTCGCAGCCGGTCGAGCTGCCGCCGGTGATGGCCGCCGCCGAGCCCCCTTCCGCAGAACGCGGACGGGGGCTCTTCCGCACGCAGGGCTGCCTGGCCTGCCACAGCCACGAAGCCTTCCCCGAAGGGGAATCCACCTTCGGTCCCGACCTGACGGGGTTGGGATCGATCTTTTCCGGTGCGGCCGCGCGGCAATGGCTGGTGAGCTGGATTCGCGACCCGGTGCATCACAACCCGCGGAGTGCGATGCCTAGTCCCCTGCTGGAAGAATCGCCGCTGACGGTCCGTGGCGAGCTGGAGGGGACGCCCACGAGCGACCCGGCGGCCGATCTGGCCGGGTTTCTCCTCGAGGAACCCGGCATCGAGCTGCCCGAGGTGGCCCCAGTGGTCGCCGAGGACCTCGACGAACTGGTCCTCATGCATCTGGCGCGGCTCTTTCCCCGGCCGCGGGCGGCGGAGGTCCTCTCCGCGGGACTCCCCCCGGAGGAGGCGGCGGCGCTCGGCGGCGACCTGGTCGAACTGACCGGCGTGGTGACTACGGAAGACAAACTTCGCTACGTGGGGCGGCGGGCCATCGCCCGGATGGGGTGCTACGGTTGCCACGACATCCCCGGATTCGAAGGCATGGCACCGGTCGGGCCCGCCCTCTCCGACTTTGGCCGCAAGCCGGAAAGCCTGCTGGCCTTCGAACAGGTGCACCGCTTCGTGACCGACCCGCCGGCAGCGCAGCCCTCGGCACGGAACGCGGAAGGAGAGACGGGTGAACCGCCGGCCGACGGCGATACCGCCGCCGCGATGGATCCCTACTACGTCGAAGCACTCCGCCGCGGGCGCCGGGAAGGTTTCGTTGCCCAGAAGCTCCGCGGGCCGCGGACATTCGATTACCGCAAGGCCGAGCACAAGGACTACCTGGAACACCTCACCATGGGCCGGTTCGCCCTGAGCGAGGAGGAGATCGAGGCCGCGGTCACCTTCGTGCTGGGGTTGACCGCGCAGCCGCCGGCTGAACGCTACGTCGTCCGGCCCGGCGCCCCGCAGGAGGCCGTCGTCGAGGGCCGCAAGCTCCTCGATCGTCTCGGCTGCGCCGAGTGCCATACCCTAGAGATGGAACGGTGGGAGTTGGCCGTCGATCCCGACGAGATCTACCCGCCGCCGCCAGTGGTCGACTTCCCCTTCCTCGTGCCGCAAGTTTCGGCCGAAGAGCTGGCCGAGTCGCTGCAGACGGACCGCGCCGGGCGGGCCGGCGCGGAGCTGGTCGGCATGCCGCGGCTGGATGCCTTCGGCGAGATCCTCGAAGACGAAGACGAATGGGGGGAGCCGGCCTGGTTCTTCACCCTCTGGGAGCCGGCGGTGATCTACGGCGACGTCTGGCCCGTCGGCGGGGCGGACGTGATGGTCTCCAGCCGGTGGCTCCGCCGGCGGCAGCCGCCGCTGGGCGGAGACTACGCCCGGCTCCTCTACCCCCACGCGCTGGCCGAGGCGCGGGCGGCAGGCGTGGTGATCGGAGAACTCGAGGTCTGGGGGTGGCTGCCGCCGCCGCTGGTCCACACGGGAGCTATGGTCGAGCCGGCCTGGCTCCGCGAGTACCTCATGGATCCCTCGACGATCCGTCCGGCATCGCTCATGCGGATGCCCCGCTATGCCCTGAGCAGTGCCGAGGCCGCCCGCCTGGCCGACTACTTCGCGGCGGTCGCCGAGCCGGACTTCCCCTTCCGCGCATCGACCGTCCCCGAGACGACGGCGACCGAAGCGGACGGCCGCTGGGAGGATCGCTGGGAGGAGGCCATGCGGCTGCTGGTCGACCGCACGGCCTTCTGCGGCAATTGCCATATCGTCGGCGACTTTCGCCCCGGCGAGGCCCGCACCATGTTGGGGGCAAACCTCGACGGCGTGGCCGATCGCATCCGCCCCGGTTACCTCCGCCGCTGGCTGGCCAATCCGCGGAGCCTCGTCCCCTATACGGGAATGCCCGCCAACTTCCCCGCCGTGGGCGAGCCCTTCGGTCAGGAGCTCTTCGAGGGGAGCAGCCTGGAGCAGATCGACGCCGTCGCCGACCTCCTGCGTCACTACGACGCCTTCCTCCGCCGGCAGTGGTCGGTCCGTCAGTGGGCCGAATCCCAAGACGATCCCCCGTGATCGAGGCGACAACGCGCCGATTGCGAGCCGGGCCGCCGCTGGCTGAATAAGGGCAGGTGCTGCAGTAACCGTTCACGGGAGACTGTCCCAATTTTTTGCGGCCATAGACCGTATTCCTTGTGGATAACGCGATTCGGCCGCGAAAATGGGACTGTCCCCTTCGCCCGGCACGCTGCGGCAAGGTAACCGTCCGCTCGAACCCGGGTCCTCCGCTCACCTCGACCACCAGCGGCCCGCCGCGCGCGTTGACGAGCCACCTGCCGGTGGACGATACTGGAGCCATTCGCCGGCCTGGCCGAGTCCAGGATCTGCCCCTGCGCCGGGTGACGGAGGTATTTCGATGCGAATGCATTCTACCAGGAAACTCGGGAACACCCGCCGTTCGCTGCGGGCAGTTCTTCGTGGAATCGTTGCGGCGACTCTTGCCGGCCTTGCACTGCTGCTCCCGGCAAACGCTGCCTCAGGTGCAGAGGAAGGGGAGCATGCGCAGGCACCGAACATCATCTTCATCCTGGCCGATGATCTCGGCTACGGCGAGCTGGGTTGCCTGGGGCAGCAGCACATCCGCACGCCGCGGCTGGACCGCATGGCCGACGAGGGGATGATCTTCAGCGACTTCTACGCCGGCTCCACGGTCTGCGCCCCTTCGCGGGCCGTGCTGCTGCTGGGGCGCCATACGGGCCGGAATCCCATTCGCGGCAACCGCTACGGCGATACGCCCCTGCAGCCGCAGGATACCACCGTCGCCGAGCTCCTCCAGCGGGCCGGTTACGCGACCGCGATCATGGGCAAATGGGGCCTGGGCCGCATCGATACCACCGGGCAACCCAACCGCCAGGGATTCGACCACTACTTCGGGTACGAGAACCACTGGCACGCACACAACTACTATCCGACCCACCTCTTCCGGAATACGGAGCGGATCGAGCTGCCCAACGTGGTCCCCGACGAGACCGACCTCGGGGCTGGCGTCGCCACGGAAAAGGTGGTCTATGCGCCGGACTGCATCCATGACGAGGCGCTGGAATTCATCCGCCAGAACCGCCGTGGTCCCTTCTTCCTCTACTATGCCCACCTCATCCCCCACGCCAACAACGAGGCCCACCGCGACCTGGGCGACGGCACGGAAGTGCCCGATCTGGGACCCTATGCGGAAAAGGACTGGACGGACCAGAACCGTGGCCATGCGGCGATGATCGGCTATCTCGACCGGCACGTGGGCGAGGTCCTCGACCTGTTGGTCGAGCTGGGGATTGCCGAAAACACGCTGGTCCTCTTCTCTTCCGACAACGGTCCGCACCGCGAGAGCGGGCACGACGTGGCCTTCTTCGCCCCCGGCGGACCGCTCCGCGGCTTCAAGCGGGACCTCTACGAAGGGGGCATCCGCGTCCCCACGGTCGCTTGGTGGCCGAGGCGGATCGCCCCCGGCTCGGTGAGCGGCCACGTCGCCGACTTTGCCGACTTCCTCCCCACGGCCGCCGAGCTGGCGGGTCTGGAGCCGCCCGCGGGCATCGACGGCGTGAGCCTCCTGCCCGCACTGCTCGGCGAGACGGAGCGGCAGCAGCAGCGGCCTTACCTCTACTGGGAGTTCTACGAGCAGGGGTCGTCGCAGGCGGTCCGCAAGGGCGACTGGAAGGCGGTGCGGCGGCCAGCCTTCTCCGGCCCCATCGAGCTCTACGACCTGGCGACCGATCTGGGTGAGGCCCGCGACGTGGCCGCGGAGCATCCCGAGATCGTGACGGAAATGGAACAGATCATGGCCGAGGCGCACGAGCCTGATCCCAACTGGCAGCCCGCCGGCCGGACCCCCGCACCGCCTCCGCCCGGATCGGGGCAACTGCCGGAGGTGCTGGCCGGGAAGATCGAGCGGTCACCTTGAGCTGGGCTGCGTGCAGCCGGCTCTTTACTGCGTGCTGGGTGGGCGGTAACCTCGCCGCTGAACGTGGCGTTCGGTGCAGCCGGTCTCCGCAGCAACGATGGCAGCGTGGTCCGCCCGGCCGACGCCACCTGGCGGAACATGGTGCGGGCCAAACGATGACCTCACGACTCCCGAGAGGAACCAACGGCATGAACGGGCCGGCTCTCAGGCCAACGGTAATCGCCCTGCTGGCATTGATCGGACTTTGCGGCAGCGGAGCACTGCCTGCGCCCCTTGTCGGCCACCGCGGCGCCTGCGCCGCTGAGGAGAATTCGGCGCCGGCGGAGGAACAACGGCTGCCGCTATCGGCGTTCCGGATCTTCCGGGGCGAGGCGCACGCCCATTCCGTCTACACCTGGTCGCACGGGGGGCACCGCACCGACTTCAACGTCGGCAGCCCCCTGCGAGAGGACTGGGACCAGGAGGGCTACACCAACCATCACGGCCCACCGGTGATGCTCTTCGAACGGGCCAGGCGGAACGGCTACGACTTCTACGTGGTCACCGACCATTCGCAGGAAGAGCCCTTCCAGCCGGTGGACCCGGAAAACAACCCTGCCTGGCTCGACACCCTGGCCGCTGCAGAGCGATACACCGATGAGGCCTTCGTGGCCATGGCCGGCTTCGAGTACAGCCGGAATCCGCCCATGGACGACGACAATACGGGCACGGGCCATCTGAACGCCATCAACACCGCCGAGTACGTCAACGCCGAGCACGTGAACATCCCCGAGTTCTACGCCTGGCTGAAAGGGGCCCGGCCGGCCGGGGGCGAGGGGATGGTGGCCGCCAGCTTCAACCACCCGGGGCGGACGCAGTTCAACGACTGGGCGTACCTCAATCCGGAGATCGTCGATCTCATCACCATGTTCGAACTCCGCACCGTCTACCGCGGCCCCCCGAGGTGGGACGCCTACGTGCGGGCCCTGAACAAGGGCTGGAAGCTCTCGCCGATCTCTGTCACGGACAGCCACGGCTACTGGCACGTGGAGAATATCCCCCCGCTGACCTACGTGCTGGCGCCCGAGCTGACCAAAGAAGCCCTCACGCGTGCCATGCGCGCGCGCCGCACATACACCTCGTGGGCCGGCGAGCGCCGCACGCAAGTGGACCTGAAGTACTCGGTCAACGGGCACGTCATGGGTTCGACGCTCGAAGGCCCCACGAGCTTCGACTTCCACGTCGAGATTTCCACCCATCCCGACGACCCGGGCCAGCGCGTGCGGCGGATCCAGATACTACGGAACCATCCCACGGACGTGGATCGAGTGGAGGTGGCGGGCGAGGCGCTCTTCGACGGAGACGACGACCGCATCGAGTGGCGTACGACGATCGACGATGCCTCCTCCCGCTACTTCCTGCTGCGAATCCATCACGAGAACGACCTGACCGACGGCGCCTTCAACGAACACGGCTCGACCTACGCCGCTCCCGTTTGGACGGGGAGGTGAGCCCCGGACCCCGCCGTCCGAGAAGGGAGCCGCCTTCCCAACCGCACCGCGAACGAGGAACGCACGCCATGTGGCGCACCGCTTTCACGTGGACCTTGGCATGCACGACGATGGTTGCATGGGCCGCCGCCGAAGAGGCACCGCTGCGGGTAGGCACGGCGGCCGTCGAGCTCGAGGCCGAGGACGACATGGTGATCGCCGGCGGCATCCATCCTGGCCGGGCCCAGGGCGAGGAAGGCCGGCTGCGGGCGGCCGCCGTGGTGATCGAGAAGCCCGGTGCTTCCAAGGTGGCCCTGGTGAGCTGCGACGTCCTCATGCTCACGCGCGATCAGCTCGACCCGGTGGCGGCCGAGATCGAGGAGCGCTGCGGTATCCCCGCCGCGCACGTCCTCATCGCCGCCACGCACACGCACCACGCCCCGAGCACCGTCCGCGTCCACGGCTACGACCGCGACGAGACCTTCTCCGGCCGCGTCGTGCGGGCGGTCGTCGAGGCGGTCGTCGAGGCCGACGCCCGGCTGGCCGATGCCACCTTCCGTTTCGCCATGGGCCGGGAGGAGACCGTCGGGCAGAACAGCCGCCTCCTGCTGGCCGACGGGACGGTCTATTGGGTCGGCTCCCGCGACGACGCCGTCGGTCCCACCGGCCCGTTCGACCCCGATCTCCCCGTGCTGGCCTTCGCCGATCCCCGAGGGCGGCCCCTGGCGACCCTCTTCGGCCACTCGACTCACACGATCGGCTCGCTGCGGGGAGGCGTCCGCTCGCCGGCCTTCTACGGGATGGCGGCGTTGCGGATGGAAGAGGAGCACGGCGGAAGCTTCCTCTTCTTCCAGGGCGCGTCGGGCTCGACGCACCGCCTCGACGTAAGCGCCGCCGAGGCTGCCGACCGTATCGCCGCGGCAGTGGGCGCGACCCTCGCCCGGGCAGAGCCGCGGGGGGCCGACGTGCTCGCGGCACGGAAACGCCCCTTCACCTTCCGCGTACGGACCTTCGACGAGGAGGCGGAGGAGCGCGCCGTCCGCGACTACTGCACCCGCCGCCTCGGTGCCGGAGCCGAAGCGGTGATCGAGGTCTTCCGCAACATGCGCGCCGAGCTGGCCCCCGAGCAGGGTCGGGAGCGGACGACGTGGTTGCAGGCGATCCGCATCGGGGATGTCGCCATCGTCGGCATTCCCGCGGAGTTCTTCACCAGCCTGGGTGTGGAGCTCAAGCGCCGCTCGCCCTTCGCGGACACCGTCGTCGTCGAGCTGGCGAACGACTGGATCGGTTATCTCCCCGACCGCGAGGCGCACGGACTCGGCGGCTACCAGGTATGGACCGGCTTTCACAGCTATGCCGAGCCGGGGACAGGAGAGCGCGTCGTCGACGAGGCCGTCCGCCTCCTCGACGAGCTGGCGGAACCGCCGCTGCATTGACCGGCCGCCGGAAGAGCAATCTCCGCGTCGGCTCCGGCAACGCCCTCGCTAGGGTGGACTCCTCGACAGACGCCGTTGCATGAGACACCTATGCGAACGGCACGTCTGCTTCCGGTGCACAAGGATCGGGGGTTGCAGAGGAGCTCGCTCAGCGATGGGCGAGAATCGCAATCTTCGCCGGTCCGGTTTGACAACTCTCAGGCACCGTGCCAGAATCAGGACCGTGGGGGTCGCAGAATCCGCTGCCGCAAAGCGGGCGGTTCAACAAGTTCCCTTTGCCACGACAATACGAAGGAGGTTTGCTGCCATGCTGCGTTACGTGAAGCAGCTAGCGGTTGTCTCGGGAATCCTTGGTGCCCTGGTCGTCGCCGGCGGCCTATTGCCCCGGTCGGCGGAAGCCGACGCCACGGGAGCGCGCGTCGTCAAGAATCCGTACGAGAACGTCAACTGGGATCGGGTGATCCCCCTCATAGCCAATCTCCATTCACACACCGTTTACAGCGACGGCCGGGCCGAGCCCGAGCAATTGATCCACAATTACGCCGAGGCGGGCTATCACATTCTGTCGATCACGGATCACGACAACTACCACACCACCCGGCCCGAGGAGCGGGAAACGGAGCCGACGCACGAGACGACCTGGCCGTGGACGCGATGGATCGCCGAGGAGCCCTCACAAATCTGGGAGCGGGACGGCGTCGAGAGCGCCGCCTTTTTCCCGAGTTTGGGCGAGCAGGGCATGCTGGCGATCCGGGGCAACGAGCTGACCAGCGATCCCCACATCGTCAGTCTCTTCAATCCCTGTGGGTTCACCGAGCGCATTCGAGTCCCGGATGCCGACCACGACCGAGAGCGGTTCGCCTGTGTCGAACAGGCGGGCGGGCTCTCCTACTGGGCGCACCCGGCCCATTACGTGCCGGGCGGCAGTTGGGCGGACCGGGGATTTGCCTGGAACGAGGGGATCGAGCATTTTGGAAGCCTCGTTTCGGAGTTCGATAGCCTGCTCGGCATCGAGTTCCAACTGGGCGGCCAACGCGAGCTCGAGGAGGAGCTTTTCGACCGGCTCTTGGCCGCCTACTACCGCGACCACGACATCTTCATCAAGGGCAGCGACGACACCCACGGCACTTCAGTCCCCGCGAACGCCACGCTCACCATCGTGTTGGCCGAGGAGTTGACCGAGCCAGCCGTGCGCCGTGCCTTGGAGAACGGTCACAAGTTCGTGGGATCTCGCGTCGACGTCTTCCCCGTGTTCAACAGGATCACCGTCGACGAGGAAGCCAAGACGATCTCGCTCGACATCGAGAACCACGACGGCGTCACCTGGATCAAGAACGGCGAAACGCACCATGAGGGGGAATCGATCGACTATTCCCGGATGCAGGACGCCATACTGAGGTTTGAGGTCAAGGTCGACGACATGGTGTTCTACTCCCAAGCGTTTTACGTCGACTGAAGACAACCATGGTTGCGGCAACGCCTGAACCCTGGCCGACCCTTTCGCTGCACGAGGAGAGCGACAACGACCGAAGAGAGCGGAGATCAGGGAAGAAAGAAGGGGGAACAAGAACGGTGGGCGTATGAGACGGCGACACGATGCTGCCCGACGAAATGCCGCCG
>SLBP01000145.1:0-17053 GCA_007126245.1 Planctomycetales bacterium | reverse complement strand
CCGCTGCCGCCGCGCGGCGGAAGAAGAAATCGCCGCCGCCCTCCGCGAGGCGGAACGCCTCCGCGAGGAGGCTCAGGCCATCCGCCGCCGCGCCGTCGAAGAGGCCGAGCGACTCCGGAATCAGTCGGCGGCGGAGTATCGCGGCCAGCTCGCCAAGCTCGGCCGCCAGCGCGATGCCCTGCGCCGCCGCAGCGAGCAGGCGGACCGCGGCCGGGCCGCGCTGGAGCAGCTCCGCGAAGAGGTCGCCGCCATGCAGCGCACGGCGTTGGAACACCGCCTGGCCGCCGAGGAGCTGCTGGCCCGGCTCTCTCCCGGGGGGCCGCCGGCATCGCTGACCAAGGCAATCAGCCGCCTCCGCGCCGAGTTGTCCGAACACTACGACGACCACCGGGCTGCGCTGCTCCGCCAGCGGGACGACCTTGGCGTGCTCCGCCGCGAGCTGCTCGAGCAGCACGAAGCCGTCTGCGCGGAGAAGCGGCGCTTCGAGACCTCGGCGCGCCACCGCGAGGCGGAGATCGAGCGGCAGGCGGCCCGCCTCGTAGCCCGCGAGCAGGAGCTGCTCGAACAGGAGGAACGCTTCGCGGATCTCGCCGAGTCGTGGCGCGCCGAGCGCGCCGCGCTCCTGGCCGAACTGCGCCAATGGCGCTCCGGCGCCCCCCCCGTTGCCGCCCAGGTGGCAAGCCCTTGAACCGCCGGGCCGCCCCCCCGCCAATCCGCCAATCAGAAGAGGAAGTCGGCAGTTGGGGGGAGAGGGACGGCCGGTGCGTCGCTTGGAGGGGTCAGGTGGAGGCGGTCGCCTTCGCGGCCGGGGGCCTCGCCGGCGGGGACCTCGAGTATGGCGCGGGTGCCGCGGGGGCCGGCGGCTGCGCGCCAGGGACGCAGGTGGCGACGGACGGAGAGCACCTCTCCGCCATCGCCGAGGAACACGACGTCGATCGCCCCACGCATGAAACATGTGTGGATCGAGCGGCAGGGGACGAGCAGAAGACCCTCGCCCGCCGGCAGGCGGCGGAACTGCCAGCCGAGCAATCGGGTGAAGAAGCGGTCGGCGAGCACCACCCGGTCGACGAGGACCCGCCCGCTCTGCCGGTCGACAAGGCGCCAGGTCCGCGGCATCAGAATCCCCCGCCCTGCTGGGTGAAGGAGTCGACGATCCGGAAGAGCTGCACGAAGGCCGGGCCGAGGATCCAGACGAAGAGTCCGGGGAGGAAGCACATCACCAGCGGGAACATCCGCTTGACGGGCAGCGTCATGGCGAAGGCGTTGGCCTGCTCGCGGCGGCGGTCGCGGAGGTCGTCGGCCTGGCGGCGGAGGACGCCGGCGATGCCGGTGCCGAGTTGCTCGCCCTGGACCAGCGCGGAGACCAGGATGGAGACGTGCGAGATCTCCAAGCGGCGGGCGAGCCGGCGGAGGGCGTCGATCCGCGATCGCCCCCCGATCAAGTCCGACTGGAAGGAGCGGAGATCGCGGCCCAGGGGCCTGTGTCCCACAGAGGTCTCGAGCACGTGTGCGAGGGCGGCATCGAAGCCCAGACCGGCCTCGCTGAGCGTGGCGAGCATCTCGAGCGTCAGGGAGAGATCCTGTTCGACGAGCTGGACCCGCAACCGCCGGGCCCGCCGCACCGCCAGCCAGGGAGCGCTCCCGAAGAGGGCAACCGCGATCCAGGGGACCAGGTGGGCCAGGGGGAGGAACGTCTCCGCCAGCCCCGGTGGAGCCAAGGCCAGATTCTCCTGCAAGGCCCCGGCCAGCCCGCCGAAGTAGTAGAGCAGGACGACTCCCCCCCCGAGCGCCGTCCCGGCGGCCATCGCCGCGAGAAAGACGGTGGGAGCGGCGGGGCTGCGGTAGCCGGCGAGGAGGAGCCAGTGCCGCAAGGCATTCCAACCCGGCCCCGCCTCGACCGCCGGCTCCGGCATCTCCACGACCGAGCCGCCCTCGAAGAGACGCGCCCGCCCGCGGGCGCGGAGCGCGAGGCGGAAGAGGAGCAGAGCGCCCGCCAGCAGGGCCGCAAGGGGAAGGATCGTCAGCAGGGCGGTTTGAACGGAGTTCATTGGGATAAGGGCGGCGAGTGGTCGGTGAGGCGTCTCTCCCTCTCCCTCTGGGAGAGGGCCCGGGTTAAGGGGCTGTTCCTAGAAACGGGTGCGGCCCATGGCTGCCATCCAGACGATGCCTACGGCCTGGAGGAGGACGGTGGCGGCGACAATCCATTGGCCGGCGGTGGTGGCAAGGAACATCGCCATCTGCTCCGGGTTCGATCGCCACATGATCAGCGCGATCATGTAGGTCAGGATGAGCACCGCCACCGTGGAGACGTCGGACTGGGCGACGTTGGAGCGGATGCGGCGGGCGATCTCGGTGCGGTCGCGGATGGTGCGGCCCACCGTGGAGAGGGTGGGGACGAGATTGCCCCCCGTTTCCCAGTGTACGGAGAGGGCCGAGGAGAAAAGGAGGAAGGTTTCCAAAGGCACCCTCTCCGACAGGCTGTGAAAGACTGCCGGGGGATCGTCGCCCAGGCGGATGCGGCCCGCCATCTCCTCGAGTTGGGGGCGCAGGGGCGGACGCGATTCCGCCATCGCGCTCTCCAGGGCGGCCAGCAGGCTCGCTCCCGCCTCGAGGGCCCCGACCATCAGGTCGATGGCGTCGGCGAGTTGACCTTCGATGCGGGCCATTTTCCGCTCGGCGAGACGGACTTCGAGCTGCGCGCCCAGGAGGGCCACGATCAGCCCGGCTGCGAGTGCAAAGGCTGCTCCCCAACCGAGAACGAGGTAGATGGCGGCCGACGCGGCCAGGCCCGCCAGCCACGGCAGAGAGCGGAACCGCTGGGGGAAAGTCGAGGCTTGTGCGACGGCGGCTTCGGCGGGCGCCTCTTCCTCGATACCGGCTGCGAACCGTTCGCGGGTGCGGCGGCGCAGCCGCATCGCGCGGGCGGCCAGGGCCGCGAGGATGCAGCCGGTGCCGATCAGCGCCAGCGCCCAGAGCGCGTTACCCATGAATCCTCCCCGGTGTCTGGAAGATGCCCCGGGGGAGATCGATCCCTCGCACCGCCAACTCCTCGACGACGCGGGGCACGATCCCCGTGGGCATGAACTCGCCCACGATCCGCCGCCCGGAAATGCCCCGGCGCTGGAAGCGGAAGACCTCCTGCATCTGCGCGGTGTTCCCCTCCATCCCGGTCATTTCCGCTACGCACTCCACGCGGCGTACGCCGTCCTCGAAGCGGCGGACGTGCACGACGAAGTCCAAGGCGGCCACGATCTGTTCGCGGATGGCGCGCGAGGGGAGCTCCAGGCCGGCCATGAGGACCATCGTCTCCAGGCGGGCCAGGGCGTCGCGGGGGCTGTTGGAATGGATCGTGGTGATGCTGCCGTCGTGGCCGGTGTTCATCGCCTGGAGCATGTCGAGGGCCTCGCCGCCGCGGACCTCGCCGACAATGATGCGATCGGGCCGCATCCGCAGAGCGTTGATCACCAGCTCGCGCGCGGTGATGCGGCCGCGCCCCTCGACGTTGGGCGGGCGGGTCTCCATGCGGACGAGGTGCTCCTGGTCCAGGATCAGCTCGGCGGCGTCCTCGATGGTGATGATCCGCTCGCTGGCAGGGATCGCCTCGGCGACGGCTCCCAGGAGGGTCGACTTACCCGAGCCGGTGCCCCCGGAAATGAGGAGATTCTTCCGGCCGCGGACGAGGGCGTCGAAGAAGCTGCGCATCCCCTCGGAGAACATGCCGAGCTGCATCAGGTCGCTGCGGTGGAGCCGCTGGCGGCCGAAGCGGCGGATCGAGAGGGTGGGGGCATCGAGGGTCACCGGCGGCAGTGTGGCGTTGACGCGGCTGCCGTCGGGCAGGCGGGCGTCGACCATCGGCGATGACTCGTCGATGCGCCGGCCGACGCGGGCGGCGATCCGCTGGATGATCCGCACCAGGTGGTCGGCGTCGCGAAACCGCACGGACGTCTTCTCGAGACGCCCGAAGCGCTCGATATAGATCTGGTGAGGACCGTTGACCAGGATGTCGGTCACCGCCGGATCGGCCATCAGCGCCGCCAGCGGCCCCACGCCAAGAGTCTCCTCCAAGAGGTCGTCGACCAACTGCTTCCGCTCCGCCTCGTTCAGCGGCAGGTCCTCGACGCGGAGGGCCTCGTCGACGAACTCGGTGACGAACTCGCTGAGCCGCTCCTCGCCGGCCCCCAGGAGGTTGCGGCGATCGAGGTCGTCGAGGAGCCGCTGGTGCAGCATCCCCTTGACCGAAAGGTACTCGACTTTGGCGTCGCGGACCGGGGGCGGGGCGGCCGGGGCACTGCGATGGCCGCCCGGACGCTTCCCCAACCGCACCCGATCGGCCGGCAGCGCGAAGCTCGAGCGACCCAGGCGTTCCCGGATGCTCCCCGCCGGCGAACCTGATCGCGGCGGGTCGCCCGCGATGGGGTATGACTCGGCCTCCGCCGGGTCCGGCGGAGGAATCCGCGGATTCTCCTCGTTCATGGCACGTCTCTCGTGTCGGCGAAAGCCCCTCTAAAAGGGGTATACGGTCGAGGCAGGGTGGGCGTTCAGGCGCTTCTCGATCCGTGTCGGGAGGCTGCCCGAAGGTCGGCCTATCCTCTTCACGATACCGTACCCCGCCCCCGCTGGGCAGGTCCTTGTTGGGGGTTCGGCCGTGGCGGCGCGTCCGGTCGTGACGAAGGTTCAAGCGCCTCGGGTTGATCCGCTCGGGGCGTGCCTGCGGATAGCGAAGGCACTGACCTTGACCAGGAAAACGCTGGTCTCTGGCAGGTCGGGAGTCGATCTAGTGCGGCAGGCTGGTGATGGCAGTCCGGCCGGCATGGTGGGCTGGTGCGTCGCCGGAGCACCCTGCCACGGAGGGGGCATCGGTCCCTTGCTCCGAACCGGTCGTACACGGAGGTGAACCATGAGGTGCGTTTCCACTCGCTTGATGCTTGCGGGCATGATGGCTGCCCTGGCGACGGGGCCGGCGTTGGCTGCCGACTACGCGTACAATCGCTCCATCGCATTTCTGGACGACGAACCGGCAGGCCAAGCCGAAGCGGTCCCGGGAGCCGTCCCCTACCAACCCGCCTTTGCTCGTCCCGCTTGGTCCGCAGTGGCCGGCGTAGAGGCCACGTTTCTCAAGCCCTTCACCGCAGACCACGACCTCTTCGTCGAGTACGAATTGGGCGATGACTCCGGCTCGACGTCTGCTCGCGAGTTTTCCGGCTTCGACGATCTGAAGGCAGCACCGCGGATCTGGCTGGGTCTGGAGAACGACAACGGCTGGGGGCTGCGTACGCGCTACTGGCGGTTGGAGGGCAATGCTGCTGGCGATTTGTGGGATGCAGCCATCACTCCGTTCCCGGCTGACGCCTCGCTCCAACTGAAGGCCGAGACGCTCGACCTGGAACTGACCCGCCGCTTCCCCATCCGCTCCTCCACCATGCTGGGGACCTTCGGCGTCCGCCACGCATCGCTGGAATCCCGCAATACCATGACTTCATTTTATCGGGAATGGTTATGGGATCCTTCTTCTACCCCTCGCGAATTCGGGACGGAGGCTCGCTCGTCGCGGCGGACGGATGCTACGGGGCTCACGATGGCCCTGGAGGGGCGGAGGCCGATCGGCGATGGGGGCCTGGCCCTGGCGAGCAACGTCCGCGGCTCGGTCCTTTGGGGAAGCGGCCAAGCCATGATGGGAACTGCCCTGTTCGCCTGGGAAGGGGGAAACGAAGCGGATTCCTATTTCTCCGATTCGTACTTTGACGGAGTGAGGGAGAACGTCACCCAATACATCTTCGAGATCCAGGCCGGCATGGAGTGGAAGCGGCGGGTCCGGCCGATCCGCAGCGACCTCTTCGCCCACCTGATGTTCGAATACCAGCGGTGGACGGCCGATGAGAGCCAATTCGAGCTCACCCACGACTTGTTGTCTCTTGGCGACCACGGCCTTGCTACGGGCGGCCGCGGGCTGAGCTCGAACGTCGATTTCACGGGTCTCTCGTTCGCCGTGGGGCTCACGCGCTAGTCCAGTGTGCCGGCCCTCACGCCGGGCCCATGGCCAGGTAGACCTTGCGGATGGCGCGGATGACGTCCTGCACGTCCTGGTTGGTGTAGTGGGGCCCCATGCGGACGCCGGCAGACCGCTCGAGGATGTCGACCGTCCGCGGGCAGCTCTCGCGGCCGTAGCGGATGGCCTGGCCGCGGGCCGACCGGAAGGAGGGCCAGTCGGGGTGGATCGTCACCTTGTTTTCCACCCGGGGGTCGGCGGGGAGGATCACGGAGCCGCCCGGCGGCGAGGCGGAGATCCCTTCCGCCCGCAGGGCGCGGAGGAAGGTGCGGGCCCGCTCGCCGGTACCCATGTCGAGAAAAACCATCTCGCCGATGTCGCCGTCGGGATCGGGCAGCTTGCGGAGCTTGATGTCGGGAAGGTCGGCGATGCCTTCGCGGACCTTGCGGGCATGGGCGCGGTTGGCCCGGCAGATCGGCTCCAGCTTGCGGAGCTGGGCGCGGAGGACGGCGCCGGTGAACTCGTTCATGCGGAAGTTCGTCGAGGCGAAGGCGGCCAGCAACCCCCCGCCTACCTGCTCGCCGTGATCGCGGAGCACGCCCACGTCGTGGAAGCGGACCGCCCGCTCGAATAGCTCCGGGTCGTTCGTGGTGACGGCTCCCCCCTCGCCCGAGGTGATCGTCTTGCTGAGCTGGAAGCTGTTGATTCCCATGTCGCCGATCGAGCCCACGTACTTGCCCTTGTAGCGGCCCCCGGCGCACTGGGCGCAGTCCTCGACGACCCGGATCTCGTGCTTGCGGGCGATCTCGAGGATCGGATCCAGGTCGCAGGGGCACCCTTGCAGGTGCGAGGGGACGATGGCCTTCGTCTGTGGCGTGATGCGGTGCTCGACGTCGGCCGGGTCCATGTTGAACGATTCGTCGATCTCGCAGAAGACCGGCAGGGCGCCGGCGAGCACCACGGCGTCGTAGTCGGCGTACCAGGTCCAGGCGGGCAGGATCACCTCGTCGCCCGGCCCCACCTCCAGGGCGGCCATCGCGGTCATCAGGGCCGTCGTCCCCGAGGTCACCGCCACGGCGTGCTTCACGCCGATGTGCTCCGCATACTCGCGCTCGAACTGGAGGACTTTCGAGCCCGGCCCGCGCGATCGGAAGGGGCTCCGCGACTCGAGGACCTCGATGAGCTCCCGCTCCTCGCCGTCGTCGTAGAACTGGGGACCGTACGGTCCGGAGCCGAGCGTCGACTCCCGAATGGGCTTGCCCCCGTCGATGGCCAACCGCGCTTCGTCGTCGGCGAAGAAGCCCGCGGCCTGGCCCGACCCGGCAAACACCGAGGCCGCCCCCACCACACCGACGGCCTCGAGGAACTCGCGGCGGTTCGTCTTTCGGTTCGCCATCGCACTCTCCCTTTCAATCGACAAGCCCCAAGAATTCGGATATGGACCTTCCGGCAGCGGCGACCTCGGTTCGCCCCGCTGCCCACGCCGTGCATCCCTCTGCCGGACGGAGCCCGGCCGCCGGCGCAACCGCATCGCGGGAAGGGCCGCCCCAGCCGCTGCGCCCCTGAGTCTAACCCTCCCCACCGCCTCGTCAAGCGACAGAACCCCTTCGTTGACAAGGGGTTCTCCCAGGGCTAAGGTGGACCGCGGTCGGCACCGCGTTGCGGCGCGCAGCAGGGTCACGGGCACGCACGACCGCGGATACGGGTCCGCGGGAGCCGCACCGCGGAATCGGCAGGCCGTACGCAGACCGAGGGTCCAACCATGGCTAGGGACGATTCCATCACCCGGCGCCGGTTCGTTGCCGGCACATCGGGCCTGTTGCTGGCGGGCACCTGGAACGGGGCGGCAGGGGCGGCCCAGGGCGGCGCCCTCCCCGAGTTGGCGCTGCGTGGCGGCGAACCGCTGGTCCAGGGGGGGACACCGCCACTACCTGTTCGGTGGGGAGCGCCGGAGCAGCAAGCCCTCGAAGAGATGCTCCGCCAGGGTTCGCTCTTCTACTGGCAGGGTCCGCAGACCCGCCAGCTCGTCGAGCGTTTCCGGGAGTTTTGCCCCCTGGAATACGTGCACAACTGCTCCTCCGGCACGGCTGCCATCCATATCGCCGTGGCAGCCTGCGGCATCGGTCTGGGCGACGAAGTCATCACCTCGCCGATTACCGACATCGGCACGGTGATCGGCATCCTCTACCAGCAGGCGGTGCCGGTCTTCGCCGACCTGGGGGCGAACACCTACAACCTGGACGTGGCCGACGTCGAGCGGCGGATCACGCCGAGAACGAAGGCGATCATCCCCGTCCACCTGACGGGCAACCCCTGCGACATGCACGCCTTGAAGCAGCTCGCCGACCGCCACAACCTGGTGCTCATCGAAGACTGCTGCCAGGCCTGGGGGGCCCACTATCACGGGCAGCCGATCGGCACCGTGGGGGATTTCGCCTGCTTCTCGCTCCAGAACTCCAAGCACGTCACCTGCGGCGACGGCGGCATGGTCGCCACCAGCGACGAACATTACGGCCCGCTGTTGCAGCGGTTCGGCGACAAGGGGGCCGGTCGCGGCCTCCGCGAGGGCGGCGGATTCCACGCCTTCGCCACGAACTACCGCATGAGCGAGCCGCAGGCGGCGGTCGCCGCGGGGCAGTTGACGCGCCTGGAAGCGATTGCCGAGAAGCGGGCCCGGCTGGGCAACCTCTTGACTGAGAGGATTGCCGGCATCCCCGGCATCCAGCCGCACGAGGTCCATCCCGAGGACCGCGCCGTCTACTGGTTCTACATGTTCCGGATCGAGCCCGAGGCCTTCCGCTACAGCCGCGACGACTTCGCCCGCGCGCTGCGGGCCGAAGGGGTCTCGGCACACGGAGGCTACATCGGCGTGCCGCTCTACGGCGAGCCGGTCTTCCAGAAGCACGGCTTCTTCGCGGGCCGCTGGCCGGTCCGCGAATTCGGCTTGACGGAGATGGACTACTCGCAACACCGCTGCCCGGAGGCCGAGGCCATCCTGGCCACCGGCATCCGCGTGACCATCCACGAGGCGATGACCGAGGAGTACATCCTGGCCGCTGCCGAAGCGATCGAGAAGGTCGCCCGCCACATGGCGGCCTGAAGCCCCCCTGAGAGAGATCCCGGCGGTCCGGGCCGGGTGCCCAAGCCGGCCCGGCCGCAGCCGATCTTACTCCTCGTCTTCCATCTTCAGCGGCGTGGTCCAGAGGTAGATCGTGTGCGTGGTTTCGCGCTCCGACTCCATGGTGACCACTTCGTCCGGCTTCACGCCGCGCATGTCGAAGGCGTGGGAGACGATCCGCGCGCCGGGCTTGAGCTCCTGGAGCTGGGGAATGAGCTTGACGTTCAGCGACGGGAGCAGGTAGAGGGCGATCACGTCGGCGTCGCTCAGATCGAGCTCGAAGATGTCCGCTTCCTTGATCGTCACCAGATCCTCGACTCCCGCCTCGCGGACGTTCTCCAGCGACTCCTCGACCCGCTGCGGGTCGATGTCGACGCCGATGGCCGTGCAGCCGTACTTCTTGGCCGCCGTGACCACGATCCGCCCGTCGCCGCAACCGAGGTCGTAGAGAAGATCGTCCTCGGTCACCTCGGCCATCTCGAGCATCCGCTCCACGACGTCCTGGGGGGTGGGGACGAAGTGGACGTCGGGGCGGCGGGCCGGCTCGCGCTCCTGCCCGTCGGAGTAGACGCACTGCGAGGAAATCGAGAGCACGGCCACGGCAGCCAGGGAGGCCGAGAGGGCCATTTTCGCCAAACGATTCATGAGAAGACTCCTCCTTTGGGATTCATCAGAGCGGTCGGAAACCGCCTCGTGCGACCGGCCCGCGGCATCCACGGACCGTCCCCCCGCCCGCTGGGGATCAAAGCGACCAAGTCTTCCCATTATAGCCCGATGAGAACGAAGGAGACAGGGAACGGGGGAAAGGCGGATAGGAGGTTGGTGGTGGCCCGGCGAGCCGTAATTCTTACCGATCCCGATGTCTCGTGCCGGGATGTCTCCTCCGCCCCCGCTCCCCCACTCCCCAGTTCCGTCTTGACTGCGGTTCCCCCGTGGCTCATGCTGACGTCAGCTGTCGCGGGCGGATTCCGCGACGCATACGCCGGGCATTGCGGCTCGGCAACCGAAACCCATGCGGGAATCGAAGGAGAGTCTCATGAGCGGTTTTGCGGCGCGCGGCCGGCCCGTTCGGCTTTCTCTTACGGCTGCGGCCTGTTTGGCCGCCGCCCTCACGCCGATGGTGGGGCAGGTTCTCGCCGGCGAGCTGCCAGAGAACCTCGCACCCCGCGCCCAGGTCTCGGTCAGCAGCCAGTTCAACGAGGACTACCGCGGGGAGATCGCCGTCAGCGGCCATGTCCCTTCCGAGTTCCAGCACGGCGGCCGCGACTGGGCCGTGGCGGGCACGCAAGAGGGCTGGTTCGAGCTGCGCTGGGACGAACCGGTCCAGGTGGGCCAGATCGTCTACTACGCCCGCGTCACCAGCCCCTACATCGAGTGCTTCCGGGACTACGAGGTCTTCGTGGACGACGATGCCGAGCCGGCGGTGCGGGGAACGCTGGAACACCGCCGCGGGGCGCAGCGGATCGATGTCCCCCGGCGGCAGGCCTCGCGGCTTCGCATCGAATTCCTCTCCTCCTACCCCGATTCACCGAATCCCGGGGCGACCCAGATCGCCGTCTACCCCGTCCCAATCACCGACCAGCAGCTTGCCGAGATGGCGATGCCGCCGGAAGAAAAGACCCCCGAGGCCGAGGCCATGCGCCGGGCGCTAATCACGGGGGACTTCGGCTTCCGCGACATCCTCCTCGTCCATCGCAAGCCGCTCGACATCTCGCACGTCTACGTCTACCACGTCGAGGGCTACCGGCCCGGCGGCGGGCTCTACGTCTTCCGGCCCGAGGAGGACGGCGGCACGCTCACGCAGATCTTCGACGCCGGCGAGGGGATGATCACCACTGCGGATCTCTCCTACGACGGCCGCGAGATCGTCTTCGCTTGGCGCCGCGGCGGGCACATCGCCTCGAACCCGGTGGCCCACATCGAGGATATCTCGCAGTATCCCGACGAGGAGCACAACTACCAGGTCTTCCGCATCAACATCGACGGCAGCGGCCTGACGCAGTTGACCGGCGGGACCCAGAACAACCTCGACCCCTGCTGGCTCCCTGACGGCGGCATCGCCTTCATCTCCGACCGCAGGCCCGCCTATGCCTACTGCTGGGTCACCACCTCGCCGGTCCTCTACCGCATGGAGCGCGACGGCTCGAACCAGAAGCGGCTCTCGGCGAACTATCTCATGGACTTCACCCCCTCGGTGCTCCACGACGGGCGGATCATCTACACCCGCTGGGAATACGTCGACCGTGCGGCATGCCCCATCCAGAGCCTTTGGACGATCAATCCCGACGGGACGGGACTCGCCGGCTACTACGGCAACCGCGTGCTCTCGCCGGGGACCTTCATGGACGCCCGGCCGATCCCCAACACCAACGCCGTAATCGCCACCGCCACGAACCACAACGGCCCCTGCCGCGGCGGCATCGTGGCCATCGATCCGAGCTGGGGAGCCAACGCCCCGGAAGCCGTCCGCAATCTCACGCCTGAAATCGACATCTACGCGCACGAGATCGGCGGCGGCCCGTGGGGGAACGGCATGCTGGATACCGGCATCTACGGCACCTACGAAAAGCCGCTGGCCCTCGACGAACACCACTTCCTGGTCTCCAAGGGAGGCACGATCCAGATCCGCGATTTCGACGCGAACGCCGCTTCGCTCCTCGGACCCCGCGACGGCATGGGCTTCTACAGCCCGCAGCCCATCCGCCCCCGGCCCGTGCCGCCGCTGCGGACCGGCAGCGTCATGGACTACGACGTTCAGCTTCCCGAGGACGGCAGCGTTTCCGGCAACTGGGCGACGGTCCTTCTGCAAGACGTCTACTACGGGCTCGAGCCCGACGTGGCGCGGGGCGAAATCGGCCAGATCGTCGTGGTGCAGGAGGTGGAGAAGAGCACCCATTCGCCCTTCACGAATGTGGGGCCCGATGGCCATATGCGAAGCCTCCCGGCCTTCGGCTTCCAGTTCCCGCTGGTCTCGTGCGGGGCGACGTACGCGCCGAAGAAGGTCTGGGGATTCGCCGACGTCGCCGAAGACGGCAGCGCGGCCTTCCATGTCCCCTCGGAGGTGCCCATCTATTTCCTGGCCCTCGACCAGGAAGGCCGCGCCGTGCAGCGGATGCGGACCTTCACGCACCTCATGCCGGGCGAGGTCCAGGGATGCGTGGGCTGCCATGCCGACCGCAACTCCGCCGCGCCGCGGTCGGCCGCCGGCAGTCCCTTGGCCATGGCTCCCCGGGAGCTGCGCCAGCCGGAATGGGGCGTGAAGGGATTCAGCTACCCCGAGGTCGTCCAGCCGGTTCTCGACCGCCACTGCGCCGCCTGCCACAACGCCCGCGAGCAACCCGGCGGCGTGGACCTCTCCGGCGACATGACCGACTTCTTCAGCGTCTCCTACGACGTCCTCTGCCGGACGGGGACCCAGGTCCAGGACGACTGGGCGTGGAACGGCAGCCCGTCCGGGGCGCCGTACGACGATGTCCGCGGCATGAGCCCGTACGTGGAGTGGATTTGGACGATCAACGGCGCCGGCCATAACACGCTGGAGATCGCCCCCCGCCGTTTCGGCAGCCCGGCGAGCAAGCTGGCGGAGATCATCCGCAGCGGCCACCCGGACGAAGACGGCGTACCCCGCGTGGACGTTCCGGACGAGGACCGCCGCCGGGTCTATCTCTGGATGGACCTCAACATCCCCTACTACGGCACCTCGTCGTCGAACCACTTGGCGGAGATCGGCAGCCGCCGCATGATGCCGCTGGACCTCGATGCCGTACTCGCGGACGTCGCCTCCCGCCGCTGTGCGGAATGTCATAACGAGGGCATCCCGCGGAGGTTCTACACCCGGGTGATGAACCCCGAGCGGAACGACTTCCTCCTCGCGCCCCTGGCCTACGAGGCCGGCGGCACGCAGCGCTGCCAGCGCGCGGTCTTCACCTCCACCGACGACCCCGACTACCAGGCGATCCTGCGGACCTTCGATCCCATCCACGCCCTGCTCCGCCAGCGCCCCCGCGCCGACATGGAGGGATTCGAGCTGATGTGCGATTGACGCGGTGCTTCAGCGGCGAATTCGCGAGCGTGGCCCGGGTGCGGCCACGACAAGGCGTGCTCCCCCTTGGCGAGCGAAACGGATCGGACCAAGCGGCCGGCCTCCTACCGCCGCGGCCTGGCGTTGTCGTTCAGGTGCGCCTCGATCCAGCTCTCCAACTCTCCCCAATCGACAGGGGGGAGCTTGGAGAGGTCCGGCCGGAGCCGGGCCGCATCCTTGATGTAGATGTGGACGACCTGGCCCACCGGCCGGTCGGTGTTCCAGTGGATCAGGACCCGCACGCACCGCTCGATGGCTCCAGGCACACCCATCTCGTGGGTACACATCAGGGGCACTTCGAGCCAGCCGAGCTGGCGGGCGGCCAGGGCGGGAAACTCGGCGTCGAGATCCGCAGTCGTGGAGAAGATGATGCTCGCCACGTCTTCCGGAGAGATGCCGTTCTGGCGGATCAAGAGCGCCAGAAGCTGCCGGGTGGCCCGGAGGATCTCTTCACGGGTGTTGGCGTCTGCAGTCGTCGCGCCCCGCACTCCCCGGCACGGCATCGTCGTCGTCCTTACCGCCAGTCAATCGCCTCGGCCAGTACCCACCTGGGTGGTCAGTCGCTGCTGCCCACGAGGATGTACAGTGTAATCGATGCGGCGGCGGTCCGCCATCACCTCCCTCGCTCGCTTCGAGGCAGCGGATGAGGCGACCTGCTACTCCGCAGACTCCTCCAGTCGCTGCCGGTAGGCGTCGCGCTCACGGCGAGTCGCTTCCAGATCGAACATCAGGTACTTCATGTCGAGCCGGAGTTGGCTCAGGGCGTCCTGGACCAGATTGAGAATGCGGTGCCGCCGCCGCGTGTTCGCCACCACCCGATCCATCACCGGGGCGATGATCTTGCGGTGCTCGACAGGAAGTTGCTCCAGGACGCTCATGAGGTCGGCGATTTCCGCCGGAAGCTCGCTGACGGTATTCTGGGCAGGCCGGGCCGGATGGGTCATGCGCGATCTCCTTTTGCGTCCTCGTCGTTGTCTGGGCTCTTGCGCCGTCATGTGGTGATGTGGTGTTCGCCGATGCGGCGGCGCGGAACTGGACCCGCATACGAGCATCCGCCGTGCCGGCAGGGCCCGGCAGGAGGAAATACGCCGTAACCATCGAAACAGAAGCACTTTGCGACGCGTAGCCGCAAGCCGTTCCCGAGCCGCCCGTGGAAAAAACGCCACACATTGGCCTGGAGTGAATCCGAAAAGCGTGTTACAAGGCGGACTTGTGTCGATCGTCCCGCGCGCGACGCCACGGTGCATTTCGGCAACGCCCCGACCAAGCGAACGGGCGGCGCCGCGATGCCGGTCGCCGCAGGGCGGGTATTCGTCCGTCTTCCCTATGCGCCCCAGTTGGGCTGGAGTGCGCCCGACCGCTGGACGGCATCCCGAGGATTCAGACGGCCCCGTACCGACGGGCTGCGAGCAGTCACCCGAGCAATCGGCCCCATGCGCAACCCGACCGTGCCATGTCCGCGATGGATGCCCACTGCGTGTCTGGCGGCCGCGGTCCTCGCTGCCGCGGGCGGTGCAGCCGGCGGACAACCGGTCTGGTACGAGTCGTTCGAGGGGCCGCAGCCGACATGGGAGGAGCTCGGCGGCGATCTTCCCTACCGCATCGAACGGCAGCAGCGCGTCCGCGACGAGGCGAAGACGGGTGAGGGAAGCGAACACCTGCGCGTCGCCGGCAGCGTCCATCTCGGCCACGCCGTGGGTCGTCCCCGCGTCATCGAGGAGCTCCTCCTGACCGTCTGGGTCAAGGCGGACGGCCCCCACGTCCAGTCCTACGCCCGCGTCGTCTTCCCGCGAACGGCCGACCGGCGGGGAAACGGACCTCTGACCACCCTGGTGCCCGGGAGCGGCTACACCTCTCCCGGCCACTGGGAGCAGCTCCGGGTCGCCGACATCCCCGAGCAGCTCGCCCGTCAGGTGCGGGCCCTGCGCCTGGAACACGGCAGCGAGCTCGATCCCCGCGAGGCCTACGTCGATCGCATCGTGCTCGCCGTCCAGGACCACCCGGAGGCGATCGACCTGTGGATCGACGACCTGGACGTGGCCGGGCACGTGGAGGCTCCCGAAGGATTGGCGGCGCCGCCTCCGCCGCAGATCGAACGGAGTTGGGGGACCACCCGCAGCGCCGCGGAATCATCGTCCGCCGACGGCGCGCCGCGGCTGAGCGGCTCGGTGCTCGTCGCCGACGAAATGCCCTTCTTCCTTCGCGCCATCCGTTATCGGGGCGAGTCGCTGGCCACCTTGTCGAGGCTGGGGTTCAACGCCGTTTGGCTCGACCGCTTACCCGATGCGGAAATTCTGGCCGAGGCCCAACGGCTGCAAATCTGGATCATCGCACCGCCGCCGCTGCCCGTCGCTCCGCCGGACGCGCCCGGAGCAGCTGCCGATCGCGGCATCGACGCCCGCTTCGACCGCGTTCTCGCATGGGACCTCGGCCGCCACCTGGCCCACCCGGACGTCCAGCCCACGCGCGCCTGGGCCGAGCGCATCCGCGCCGCCGACCCCCTGGGGCGCCCCCTGGTATGCAGCCCGGAAACCGAGCTGCGGGCCTACAGCCGGGCCGCCGACGTACTCCTCCACGAGCGGCCGGTGCTGGGAACGAGCCAGGAACTCACCGACTACCGGACCTGGCTCGGCACGCGCGCCCGACTGGCCCGCCCGGGCACTCCCTTCTGGACTGCCGTCGCCACGGAACCGGCGGCGGCGGTCATGAGGCAGTGGCGGGCGGCCGGCGCCCGCGGTCCGCAGCCGCGCCTGCAAGCGGAACAGATCCGCCTGGCGGTGTTCACCGCCCTGGCTGCCGGGAGCCGGGGGATCCTCTTCGATTCCGATGCCTCGCTCGAGGCGGACGACGCGGCTACCGCCGCGCGGGCCGCCGCCCTGGAATTGATCAACCAGGAATTGGAGACCCTGCGCCCCTGGCTGGCCGCGGGCAGCTTCCTCCGCACGGTCCGCAGCAGCGATCCGCAGATCGAGGGCGCCGTCTTCTCCACGCGGCGGGCCTGGCTCCTGGTCCCCTTGTGGACCGCCCCGGGCAGCCAGTGCGTCCCCGGACAGATCGCGGCCACGCGCGTCTCCTTCGTCGTCCCCGGCGTTCCCGAAGACTACAACGCCTTCGAGCTCACGCCCGGCGGCCTCCGACCGCTGATGAAGCAGCGGGTCGTGGGTGGCCGTTCGGTGACGCTCGAAGAGTACTCCTTCTTCGCCACCGTTCTTCTCACGCAGGAACCCCAGGCCCTCGCCGCCCTCACGCGCCGCATGACGGAGACCGGCCGCCGGAGCACCGAGTTGAAGCGCGCGCTGGTCACCTCGAAGGGGCGCGTCATTGAAGCGGGCCGGGCTCCCCCCGATCGCGTGGCAGCCAGCCGCCTGGAGATGGCGCGGGAGAACCTTGCGCAGGCCGACCGCCTCTTCGCCAGCGGCGACTACGGCTCGGCGAGCCGAAAACTGGAGCGGGCCATGCGGCCGCTGCGTCTCATCCAGCGCGAGGCCTGGGAGGCGGCGGTCGAGCCGCTCGGTTCGCCCGTCGTGCTCCCTTCCGGCACACTGTACGGCACGCTCCCCTGGCACCGCGACACCCTGGCGCGCCTCGCCGCGGCCCACAGCGGCCCCAATCGGCTGCCGGGCGGGGATTTCGAAGACCCCGCGGCAAGCTGGGAGACCGGCTGGCGCCACTACCAGCGAGTCCAGCCCGGCATCCAGGGCGAGGCGGCGCTCGTCCCCGAGGCCGCACGCAACGGCCGCTATGGTCTTCGACTATCGGCACACCGCATTGAAGCCGAAATGACCGCCCCCCCCGGCGAGACCGCGCCCGTCGAGAGTCCTCCCGTCTGGATCACCACTCCCCCCGTCGCCGTGGAAGCCGGCGAGAT
>SLBP01000149.1:0-17246 GCA_007126245.1 Planctomycetales bacterium | reverse complement strand
GCGGCGTGGGTCACCAGCCCCAGGACCTCGAACCGCCAGTCGTAGAGCCCGAAGAGGGCGCCGATGCCCACGTCGTCGCAGCCGGCCTCGAAGGCCCGGGAGAGGGCATCGAGCCGCCAGAGGTAGTCGCCCTTGCGTGTCTTGCGGGGATGGACGCGGGCGTAGGTGGCGTGGTGGTAGGTCTCCTGGAAGACCTGGTAGGTGCCGATGCCCGCATCCTTGATGATGCGGTAGCCCTCGTGGTCCATGGGGGCGGCGTTGATGTTCACGCGCCGGACCTCGTCGGTGCCGCTGCGGAAGGCGTAGACCTCGCGGACGCACTGGGCGATGAACTCGGCGTGGTAC
Source organism: Planctomycetales bacterium (assembly GCA_007126245.1). Lineage (GTDB taxonomy): Bacteria > Planctomycetota > Planctomycetia > Pirellulales > Thermoguttaceae > SKOZ01. Next base: position 16,901 of record SLBP01000149.1, on the reverse strand, counting down.
TCGGGGTGCTCGCCGAAGACCAGGATCAGCCGCTTGTGCCCCTTCCGCGTGAGGGCCTCCACCTGGCCGCGGACCTCCTGGGGCGAGAGGGTGCGACGGACGGCGGCGGGGTTGCTGCGGCGGAAGGCGCAGTACACGCAGTCGTTGGTGCACTCGTTGCCGATGTACAGAGGGGCGAAGAGGACGATGCGGTTGCCGTAGACGTCGCGCTTGAGCTGCCGGGCGGCGGCGAAGAGGGCCTCCACCTGGTGGGGCGCCTCGGCGCGGAGGAGCACCGCCGTCTCCGCCGGCTCGAGGGGCTCCTTGGCAAGCCCCTTGGCAAGGATCTCCCGGAAGCGACCCTCGTCGACCGGCTCGCGGTCGGCGAGCAGTTCCTCGAATCGCGGTTCGTCGATGAAGTCTTCGGCGCGGCTGCTGAGCTGGAGATGGCCGAGCAACGGTTGCATGGGAAACCACTCGTCTACGGGGCCGATCGGTGGCGGAAACCCGGCGCAGTGCCGGGGCCCAGCCCGACCGAGCGGCCGAGGGCAGCAATGCGGGCGTGGATGCAGCGGCCGCACTGATCGGCCGTCTCGGCGATGCACGCCTTGCTGGGATAGATTTCGTAAAGCACGCGATATTGCGGGGGGGTCAGGTTGGGCATGATTACGTTGGCTCCCCGTACCAATCCCAGCTCCCGCCCGCTTTCGGTGTTCACCGTGGCCAGTGCCGTAGTAGCGGGGATGTTGGTCCGCGGACAGACGAGCCGCGCCAAAGCGATCACCTTGTAAGTCATTAGCTCATTGTTCGGTGCCTGCTCCTCTTCGGGAAGCCGGGAACGTACGTCGGGGTCGGCCAGAGGGGTGTTCGGGTGGTAGATGTACGGTCCCACGCCGATCATGTCCAGGTCCAGCAACCGGAAGAGCTCAACGTCGTCGGCCAAATCCTCGTAGGTCTGCCCGGGGATGCCGATCATCACGCCGCTGCCTACCTCGTAGCCCAACTCCCGCAGACGGCGGAGGATGGCGATGCGGCTGGCCGGTCCACCGGGGCGCGGGGGATGGATGCGCTCGTAGAGCCGGCGGTTGCCGGTCTCGAAGCGGAGCAGGTAGCGATCGACCCCGGCTTGCCGCCAGGCGGCCAGCTCGCTGTCGTCTCGTTCGCCGAGGCTCAAGGTAACCGCCAGCGGCGTCTCCGCTTTGATGCGGCGGACTAGCTCGGAAATAAATAGCGTGGAGAGCCCCAAATCCTCCCCCGATTGGAGGACAACCGTGCCATAGCCGAGCTCCACCGCCTTATGGACGCAGGCAAGGATCTCATCTGCCGACATGCGATAGCGCTTCAGGTCCTCATTGACCGCCCGTAGCCCGCAATAGCCGCATAGCCGGATGCAGTAGTTGGAAATCTCTACCAATCCTCGTAGGTGGACTTCCCCCCCGACATGATCTTGGCGGGTGCGGTCGGCCCACTGCCAAAGGTCGGCCAGGCGCGCCGGATCGGTCTCGCGGAGCCAGGCGAGAATCGATTCGCGGTTCAGTTTGGGCGGCATGAGGCACGCTGGGGACAGGCCGAGATGATAAAGTGTCGCTACGCCACGCGATCGGGGGAACGCCGGGGGACCTTGGCGAGCTCCTCTTCGCCGATGCGACCGAGCAACAACTCCACCGGCGGCCTCCATCAAGGTTCCTGGGGACTCCCCCCATCGACCCGCGCTCCCAACGGACGTGCAACGGGAGGAGGCTTTACCGATCGGCAACACCGTGCCGACCTCGCTCGGGGTGAGTTCGCGCTACTGATGATTGTATCGACGCACCGGGGACGCGGCGAGTGACGAGCCGCTGCTGCCTTCGCTACGAGACGCCAGGGAAAGTGGGATCATAATCCCCGCATGGAAACCACCTGTTCGTGGTGTGCTTGCGCACCATCCGGGGCAAGTCCAATGGGCACCAATGTCATCCCAGATTAGCGGGCCGGCCGCTGTCTAGAAGCCTGCCGACCGCCCGTAGAGCTTCCGCCGAGTTGCCCACAGTCCCGCCGAGGGGGTTGGAATGAAGAAGATCCGCTCGCCGTCGGGGAGCTCGTTGAATCCCTCCTTGAGCTTGTCGGGGGGGTACTTGGCGATCGTCTCCTCATAGTCGGCGTAGCCGAAGTGGACGCTTTCGATTTCCTGGCGGGTAAGGTGCCGCTGGGCGTAGGTGATCGTGAAGCGGCCCTCCGAGGAGCCGTGGATCAGGTGCGCCGTGGCGTGGGCGAACTCCTGAAGGTCCGGCTGGACGCGGTACTGCTCCATGACCTTTTCGGTGCCGCAGTAGCCGTACTTGCGGATGATGGCGTCGACCTCGGGCTGCTCGCCGAAGCGCTTGAGCCCCGGGGCGATCACGATCAACTCGCCGCCGTCGGCGAGCACCATCCGCGTGCGGTAGACGGCCTTGTTGGCCACCCAGGTGCTGAAGAACTCGTCCCCCTGCATCACACAGACGACCCGCTCGACGGGCTCGTCAAGTACGGTGATGTTCTGTTCCCGCGACTGGCGGGCCGCGGCCAGGTAGGTCTCCAGGTCGTCGCCTACGTAGACGCCCGTGTGTGCCAACTCGCCCGTGGCGCTGCGGGCCATGACCACCTGGATGTAGAAGTCGGGCAGGTGCCCCAGGTAGTCGTCCTCGGCCTTGTTGAAGCAGGCGCGGACAGGAGTCGTCAGCGTTCCCAGGTTGTTCTCGATCCCGCAGCAGGCGGCGGCCATGTGCGAGTTGCAGATCGTCTCCTTACCGCCCAAGCCGATGAAGTAGTTCTTGTTGTGGTTGGCGAAGCCGAGAACCTCGTGGGGCACGACGTGGCCCACGTTGATCACCAAGTCCCAGGGTTCCTCCATGAGCATGCGGTTGAGGACCACAGGGATCGGCCAGTCGGCCACGCCGCCGGTGGTTTGTTTGACGAACCCCGCCGCGATCTCACCCACGGCGACGCAGCCGCCGCGCCAGTCGTGGGGGTGGATCCGCTCCTCGGGGATGGAGCCGAACATGAAGCGGTTCTCTTCGGGCGTGTGCGGCACATGCTGCCCGAGAGTGGGGATCACGTGGACTTCGGCCTCGTCGGCGAAGAGCTGGTAGAGGCGTTCCGTCATGCGGCCGGCCCCCGAGTGGGCGCGGGTGATGTCCGGGGGCAGGAGCAGGACCCGCCGGGGCCGGGTGCAGAGCCGCTTCCGCGCCTCCTCGACCGCTTGCACCAGGAGCGTTTCGATCCGCGACCCGTCGATTCGATCCGCGACTTCGGCAAACCAGGGCATCGGCAACCTCGATCGATCCCGCGGCTCCTCGGGGAGCAGCCGCACGAGGGCGGCCCGCCCCAAGGCGGCAGCGACCAACATGAGAACGGGTGATTGTCACGAACGGGAAGCGACTATCCTAGCACCCGCCGCGCGCTAGGACCACGGGGGCTACTGGGGAAGCGGCCGGCTTACCGGGGTTCGGTGCCGGCGGCCAGGTCGATCAGAGCAACGCCCTCCGCGTCCAGCTCCAGCGTGGCACGGCCCTCTTGCCAGACGGCGATCCCCTCACCGACCAGTTCGGGCGAGTGGGGCGCGGAGGGCGTCAGTCCCTCGAGCGCGACGGTGACGCGCTTTCGCTGCGGGCTGTCGTTGAAGACGGTGAGGTAGCGGTCGCCGAAGCGTTCCACGTAGACCGCCTCGTCATCCGTGCGGGCCAGTGTGATCGGCTCCCAGCCCGCCTCGGCCACCCGCTTGCACAGTGGAACGTACTTGCGGAAGAGGGGACGGTCGCGGTCGTAGAGCTCGGGACGGGAGAAGTAGTGGTCTTCCGAGGCATTATGGCTGAAGAAGCCGGGGAACATCCCGTAGGCCAGGGAGCGGGCCATGTACTTCTCCACGCGCTCGAAGGGGAATTCTTCGAAGCGGGTGTTCATCAGGAAGCAGAAAGGCTTTCCTGCCGAGAGCGCGCGGCGGTAGAGGAGCTCGGCATCCGCCATGGGCCGCCATTGCCCCCCGGGGTTCCAGTCGGTCTCGGTCCCCAACACGTCCAGCAGCGGCGCCAGCCAGCAGATGCGCGAGGGCGTGCTGTTGGCCATCATGAGCTTGTCCATGCCATGCACCTCGGCGGCCATGGCCCGGATGTACTCGAAGGCGACAAGGCCGCGGAAGATCGCCGGCCGGTGGCTCTGCGAGCAGAAGACCAGCGGCGTGGCGGCGGCAGCGAAGTGGTCGCGTCGGAAATTGAGTTCGTCGGTGACGTAGCCCTCGCTGGAGTCGACGTACTCGCCGGCCAGATCGCCCCTGCGGCGCGGCCCGTAGTACCGTTCGCGGACGGCGGGGCCGAACTGGTTCTCGAAATCGGTCACTTCACCTTCCACTCCCGGCATGGAGTTGACGCTCCAGACGGCGCCGTTGCACCAGGGGGTGTCCAGGAGCCGGGCGGGGAGTTGGCCGGCGGCGTCGTGGAAGCCGCTGGTCATGAGGGCCTGCGCGGCGCGGTCGCCCGCGGCGGCGCGGCGCTGGGCCTCGGCTCGGGCCGCCTCCATCGTGCGAGGCATCTCGGCGGGCATGGGCATCCACCAGGTCATCGGCTCCGTGTAGCGGAAGGTGAGGATGCCGTGCGCGTTGTCCCACTCCGTCTCGTTGGTCCCCTCCTTGAAGCGGAAGCCGAAGTCCTCCCAATCGCGGACCTCGCTGATGCGGGCAAAGGGCATCCACAGCCCCTGCTCCGGTACGCGAACGCGGAAGGCATTGGGAAAGAGCTCGTAATAGCGGGCCAAGGCGCTGCGGAAGCCCCACTTCGGCTCGAAGTGGTAGGTGCAGAACCGCACCGTAACGGCAGGCTGCTCCGGCGTCAGGGCCAGGTCGAAGGCCAGGAAGAGCTCGCCGCTGGCAGCATGGTAGCCGGTGCGGAAGAAGGCCGGCCGGGCCATATCCAGTCCCGCGGCCATCCCCCGGCTGCCGTCGCTCACGGCGGCCAGTGGGTAGCGCGAGAGTCGCCCGGCGCCCACGGCGCGGGTGGGGGTCGCATTGATGTACTCCTGGTCCGACTTCACCGCGACGCTCTGCCGGGGATCGTGGTGCCAGGTGAGGCCCTCGGGCGGGACGGGCCACGTGTAGAGGAGCGTCACGGCGCGGTCTTCACCGGTGGTTTCGGTGAGCGTGGCCTCGTAGAACGTCGCGCCTTCCGCCTCGCGGCGGGAGGTTTCCAGCGAAAGCCCCAGGGCGGCCCGCTTGATGTCCACGAAGTCGCTCCCCGCGGCCACGTCGCGGACTTGGAATCCCTCGGCGGCCGGTCGGGCGGGCACGACCGGGACGCCGTCGAAGAGATAAGCCCCTTCGGGCGTCGAAACGACACGGAGCGTAGGGTCGCGGAAGAGGGCACGGCCGCCGCGGCCGCGGAAGAGGAGGTACATCGAGACCCGCTGAACCGGCTTTTCGGGGATCACCACGACCTGCCGCTCTTGCCAGTCGCCCGTCCCCACGTCGAACGCTGCGGCCTGGCCCCAGAGCGGCGTGCCGTCCTGGTAGACCAGGTCGAGGTAGACGGCATAGTCGGCATCGGGCGAACCGGTTACTCCCTCCGCCTTGCTCCAGGCAGAGGCGACGATGGGCTCGGGACGCTGCTGGTCGAGGAGGATCGACTGCACGGCGCCGCGGCGGGCCGAGGCCTCCTCGCCGTTGTCGCAGACGAAGCTCCCTTCGCGGCGCTCGAACCCCGCCTCGAACGGCCTCCAGGCGTCGGCCTGAAGGAGATTCTCTCCCGCATCGTCCGTGCGGACCACGACCTTCACCGGCTGTCCGTCGTCGCCCCCGGCCGGCGCGGGCACCAGCGCGATGAGCGTTCCGACCAGCGCCGCCTCCACGAATCGCGCCAACATGATGCCGCCTCTCCTGAGGTTGTCGCCCTGAACCGCCGCGAGCCGCAGCGGGCGGCACAGGGCATGGGTGGTAACTGCTTGCGGGTAGCCGGCAAGCCAGGCCATTGCCGGCATGGAAAGCGCGGTGTTTCGCACGAGAATCCCGCCACGCCGAAAGGTCACGACCCCAGCCACGTTAGCGGTGCCGCCAGCGGGGTGTCAAGTGTCCGAGGGACCACGGCTACGGGTCGAGAACCCCCCTTTCACCGGCCCTGCCGACACTCGAGCACCTCCCGCGGCTGATCCCGGACCGCGAAGCGCAGTCGGCCGCCGGAGGGATTTGCCCGCGACGGAGGCTACCCAACCGGGACCGGGAGATGGTTCAATAGGAAAGGATGCCGCGGGGGAATCGAGGGGCGGGATTCTCGTTTCTCCTCCGCGCTGCGAGGCGGAGCTTCGCGGGGAGTACACTCCCGAGCTGGAGCATGGAAACGAAGGGGCTCCATCATCCCTGTCGCGTTGGACGGCGTAACACGAACAGCAAACGAGCAACCAAGAGACGGAAGAAAACTATGCGACCTCGGATCCTCGCGCTGATTTTGACTCTCGCCGCCGTTCTCCTGCCGCCCGCCGTGTTGCAGGGCGAGAAGTTCGCCAACCCGATCCTCGAAGGGGCCGACCCCTGGGTCGTCCACCATGAAGGCACGTACTACCTGGTCCAGTCGGAAAGGCAGGTGGGCGTGTCGCTGCGCATGAGCGACTGCCTGACGCGCTGGGGCGACCGCCAGGTGATCTGGCGCGCCCCTGCCGAGGGGATGTACAGCAGGGAGGTGTGGGCGCCGAAGATCTACTTCATCGACGGCCGCTGGTACATCTACACGGCGGCCTCCGACGGGCAGAACAAGAACCACCTCATGTGGGTCTTCCAGTCCGAGAGCGACGACCCACTGGGCCCCTACGTGAACAAGGGCGCGCTCTACACCGGCGACCACATCGAGACGCAGGAACACAACCGCTGGGCGATCGACGGCAACACCTTCGTTCACGAGGGGGAGCGGTACTTCGTCTGGTCGGGCTGGCCCGGTACCGAAGACGTCCAGTTCCTCTACATCGCGCGGATGAGCAACCCCTGGACAATCGCCACCAACCGCGTGAAGCTCTGCCACAACGCCGATTACCTGTGGGAGCGGGTGGCGGAGTCGCCCGACGAGCGCGGCCTGCACGAGGGCCCCCAGATGCTTAAGCGCGACGGCCGGCTGCTGCTGATCTACTCCGCCAGCGCCTCCTGGCTGCCCACGTACAAGCTGGGCATGCTGGAGCTCGCGGCCGGCGGCGATCCCATGAACCCGGACGACTGGTTCAAGCACCCCGAGCCGGTGTTCCAGTCCACGGAAGAGACGTTCGGCGTGGGGCACAATTGCTTCACCACCCCGCGGGACGGCAGCGAGGACTGGATCGTCTACCATGCCAAGGTGGACCGCGCGCCCGGTTGGCGCCGCATGATCTTCGCGCAGCCGTTCCGTTGGACCGACGACGGCCTGCCCGACTTCGGCCGCCCCGTCGCCGCCGGTGAGCTGCTCCCCCTGCCCTCGGGCCAGCCGCAACGGCCGCGGAAACAGGCGCTGGAGGAATCGTTCGCCGGTGCCAGGCTCGGCTCCCGCTGGGGTTACTACGGCCATCACCGCCTCATGGCCGTCCGCGACGGACGACTGCACCTAGGCCGGAGCGAAGCCCGCGACCCGGCCTACATCTTCCGCACCGGAGAGAAGGTGGTCCACCACGACTTCGCGGCCGACGATGTGGAGGTCCGGACTCGGCTGCGTTTCGTCGCCGGGCAGCGGGACGCAGGCGTGCTGTTCCGCGTCCAGTACCCGGCGGTAGGCTACGACGCTCAGCACGGCTACTACGCCGGACTGGTCCTCGGCACCGATTTGCTGGTTCTGGGCAAGACGGACGGCACGAACTGGCAGGAGCTGGTGCGGGCCCACACGCCGCTCGGGCTGGACCAGGACTACGAGCTCGCGGTCCGGGCGGAGGGCCCCCGCATCCAAGTCAGCCTCGACGGGAAGATGCTGATCGAACACGACGACGCCACCTACCGGCGCGGATCCGTGGGCGTGCGGGTGGTCGACACCCACGCCGCCTTCGACCGCATCACCGCCCGCAGCCTCGATTGAAGGTCGGCGCGTGCCATCGCGCAGCCAGAGGTCCCGTCCCCGGAGAGGGCACTCTTGCCCGGGGGAACGCCCCTTCGCCGGGCAGAGGCGGCGCCTCACCCATCTGGTGGTGTGGCGCCCGAGGCGGGCCCGCCGGGGGCCACCTCCCGCCATGGGGCCATTGGCAGTACAATGGCACCTTTTCGTCGGCGGTCCGCCGTCGCCCTCCTTTTGGGGACTCCTGCAACTACCCCAAGCCGCGGAAGGACTTTGGACGCATGACGCAGCGCCGTATCCTCGTGACTAGTGCGCTCCCCTACGCCAACGGCCCGATCCACATCGGGCATCTGGTCGAGTATATCCAGACCGACATCTGGGTCCGCTTCCAGAAGCTCCGCGCGCACCGGTGCGTCTACGTGTGCGCCGACGATACGCACGGCACGGCGATCATGATCCGGGCCCGCCAGGAGGGGATCTCCGAGGAGGCGCTCATCGAGCGGATGCAGAAGGCCCACGTCGAGGACTTCGCCGGCTTCGAGATCGAGTTCGAAAACTACGGCAGCACCCACAGCGCGGAGAACCGCGAGTACTGCGAGGAGATCTGGGCGGCCCTGCGGCGGGCCGGCCTGGTGAGTGCCCGCGAGGTGACCCAGCTCTACGACCCCCAGGCGGAGACCTTCCTCGCCGACCGCTTCGTCAAGGGGACCTGCCCGAAGTGCGGGGCCGCCGACCAGTACGGGGATAGCTGCGACCGCTGTACGGCGACCTACAGCCCGGCCGACCTCGTCGACCCGGTGAGCACCCTCTCCGGGGCCCGCCCCGAGGTCCGATCCGCCGAGCACCTCTTCGTCAACATCGAGAAGCTCCATGACTTCCTCGAAGACTGGACGCAAGAGGGCGACCACCTCCAGCTGGAGATGGCCAACTACCTGAAGGGCCACTTCCTCAGCCAGCCGCTCCGCGACTGGGACGTCTCCCGCCCGGCCCCCTATTTCGGCTTCGAGATCCCCGACGCCCCCGGCCACTACTGGTACGTCTGGTTCGACGCCCCGATCGGCTACATCGCCTCGACCCGGCAGTGGTGCGACCGGGTGGGCGAGGATTTCGACCTCTGGTGGCGGGACTCCGAGACGGAGATCCACCACTTCATCGGCAAGGACATCACCTACTTCCACACCCTCTTCTGGCCGGCGATGCTGGCCACCGCCGACCTCACGCTGCCGAGGAAGGTTCATATCCACGGCTTCCTCACCGTGGGCAAGCAGAAGATGTCCAAGACCAAAGGGACGTTCGTGCGGGCCCGGACCTACCTGGAGCACCTCGATCCGGCCTACCTGCGCTACTACTACGCGGCGAAGCTCAGCCCGCGGGTGGAAGACATCGACCTCAACTTGGAGGAGTTCGTCACCAAGGTGAACGCCGACCTGGTGGGGAATATCGTGAACCTCGCCAGCCGCACCGCCCGTTTCGCCCACGCCACCGGTCTCGCCGAAGTCTATCCCGACGACGGCGGCCTTTTTGCCCAGGCGGCCGAGGAGGGCGAGGCCATCGCCGAGGCCTACGAAAACTGCGACTTCGCCCGGGCGATGCGGCTGATCATCGCCGCGGGCGACCGGGCGAACCAGTACGTGGAGCGGATGGCCCCTTGGAACCTCCACAAGGCCCCCGCCCGCGTCGACGAGCTCCGCGACGTGTGCACGGTGGGGTTGAACCTGTTCCGCCAACTGGCGATCTACCTGGCCCCCGTACTGCCCCGGCTGGCCCGCCAGGCGGGCGAGCTCCTCGGCCGGCCGATCATTCATTGGGACGAAGCGCGGCAACCGCTTCTCGGCGCCGCGGTGGCCCGCTTCCGGCATTTGCTCCAGCGCGTCGAACCCAAGCAGATCGAAGCCATGATCGAAGCCAGCAAGGAGCCCGACCCGGACCTGGCTGCCGGGAAAGAGGCCGCCCCGGAGGCCGACAGCGACGAACCCCTCAAGGCCGAGCCCCTGGCCGGGGAGATCGCGATCGACACATTCGCCCAGGTCGACCTCCGCGTGGCCCGCGTGCTCACCGCTGAAGCCGTGCCGGGTGCGGACAAGCTGCTGCGGCTCACCCTAAGCCTGGGTGGCGAGGTCCGCCGCACCGTCTTCGCCGGAATCAAGACGGCCTACCGGCCCGAGGATCTCGTCGGTCGGCTGGTCGTCTGTGTGGCCAACCTAGCCCCGCGGAAGATGAAGTTCGGCCTCAGCGAGGGGATGATCGTGGCCGCAGGCAGCGGCGGGAAGGATATTCATCTGGTGGCCCCCGACGCCGGTGCCCGACCGGGCCAACGACTGCACTGACGGTTACAGGAGTCCGTGGAGGTGGGATTCGAGGAGATCTGGGCCCCCTGGCGGCTGCCCTACATCAAGGCGACCCAAGAGAAGCCGCCGGCCGTCGCGGAACGGCTGCGGTTCCTCCCCGGCGCCGACCCGCAGTGTTTTCTCTGCCAGGCGGTGGCCGACGAGGCCGACCGGGAGCGGCTCGTCGTCTTCCGCAGTCCAGAGAGCGTGGTAGTGCTGAACCGCTTTCCTTACAACAACGGTCACCTCCTGGTGGCTCCTCGCCTACACCGCGGACGGCTCGACGAGCTCGACGCCGGGCAGCACGGCGACCTGATGGCCGTCACCGCCCAGATGGTGTCGCTCCTGGAGCGGCTGCTCAATGCCGAGGGGTTCAACGTAGGGCTGAACCTGGGGCGGGTCGCGGGGGCGGGGCTGCCGGGGCATCTCCACTGGCACATTGTGCCCCGCTGGAACGGTGACACGAACTTTATGCCCGTCCTGGGGTCGGTCAACGTCATTCCCCAGTCGCTCGAGGCCCTTTGGGAGGCAATCACGGAGGCGGCCGCCGGGGGATAGATGAGCGGCATCGGGAAGACAGGGCGAGGAGGGGCCACGGGAAAGAGGGAATCGCTGGATTCCGCGCCCGAGATTGAATACGGATTCGCCGGAAACTCCCCCGACTTGGGAGGGGCAGTAGATCCGCCTTGCATGTCTGCGGACCGTGGAGTCGGGCGGGCTGCCCGGCCCGGCTTTCGCTTCTGTTCGTGAGAGGTTCCCGTGCTGCTCCTCCCGCATCCCGCGGCGGTTGCCACTGCGCGATTTTTTCGCCCAGTAGCGGGGGAAGGACTCGACCGATGGCTGGGGATCGCGCAGAATGGTGGGGAGTGCGTTTTTCTCCACCGTGATACTGCGATTTACTGGTCGCCGCCGGGCGGGTTGGGCGGCTGGTACGATGGGGCGCCGCAGCCGATAGCGAGCAGTTGGTTTTGATCGGCCAGGGGCAGGGCAGGTTGTCGTGCCGGGGCGCTCTCTCGGTTCGTGGGGCTGGGAGGCCGGCGGCGCATGACCAGCTACCGCCCCGTGTGGCCCGCCGGAGGGGAAATCAATGTCCAAACAGCCGCAAAGTGCTCGTCCGCGCCCCAGGGGCGCCTCGTCCACCGCGACGCCGCGAGAGGAATACCTCGTTCCGCAGGCGTCCGTCACCACCGAGAGGAGACCGTTTGTCATGGGGCTGTTCATACTTCGATGCGTATTCGTGATGATCCTGATCGGCCTGGGGGTTTTCGTCCTCCGCGCCGACGAGTTCCCCCACACCCCCGGCTGGCTTGCCTGGATGACGCTCCTCATTCCGGCGGCCATCGCTGCGGCCGTGATCGGTGCCGACGTGGCCGTGCGCCGCAAGCAGCTCGACGTCATCACCTCCGTGTATTTCGGACTTCTGGTGGGCCTCTTTCTGGCCTACATGGTCGGGCTGGCCCTCATCCCGCTGCCCATGGCCGAGTTCCCCCGCCAGGTGTTGAACATCACCCTGAGCGTCATCTTCTCCTACGTCTGTATCAGCCTCCTGCTGCAAACCCGCAACGACTTCCGTTTCATCATCCCGTACGTCGAGTTCTCCCGGGAGGTGAAGGGGAGCCGCCCCTTCATCCTCGATACCAGCGTGGTCATCGACGGGCGCATCGCCGACGTCGTGGAGACGCGCGTCTTCGATACCCAACTGGTGATGCCGCGTTTCGTCATCAGCGAGCTGCAGGCGATCGCCGACAGTTCGGACCGGCTCCGCCGCAGCCGCGGACGCCGGGGGCTGGATATCCTCAACCGCCTCCGCGCCAATCCCGAGGTGGACCTGAATATCCACGACCACGACCTCCCCGAATATGCCGGGCAATCGGTCGATTTGAAGCTCATTGCCCTGGCGAAGCACCTCAACGGCTACCTGGTCACCAACGACTACAACCTGAACAAGGTCGCCCGCCTGCACGGTGTTCCCGTGATCAACCTCAACGACGTGGCCAATGCCCTCAAGCCGGTCTTCCTGCCGGGGGAAACGGTTCAGGTGCGGATCGTCAAACCGGGCGAGGAGGCGGGGCAGGGTGTCGGCTATCTCGAGGACGGCACCATGGTGGTCGTCGAGTCGGGCCGCGACCACATCGGCGAGGAGGTCGCGATCACGGTCACCAGCGTCCTGCAGACCAGCGCAGGGCGGATGGTCTTCGGCCGCTTCGAGGCGACGCGACAGCCGACCCGGGCGTAGGCGTCTCACCGAGACCGCGATGGCGTGGGGGGGGGCTACTCGGCGTCGCTGACTTCGACGGAGCGAAGTTCCTCGATCGAGGCCCGCCGCCGCGGTTCCTCGAGGGCGAAGGTAAGGCACCCTGCCAGGCCCGTCAGCACCGCAGCGCCGAGAAAGACGCTCTCGAAGCCCACCAGGTCGATCGTCCAGCCGGCCAGCGGCGAGAAGAGGAAGGGGATCGCGAGGAAGAGGTTCACGGTGCTCACGTAGCGGGCGTGCCGCGAGGATTTGCAGACCTCCAGCGTGTAATTGACGAGAATCCTCAACACCAGCGGGGAGAACCCCAGAGGGATGAAGACCGTCCAGTAGAGCGCCTTGCCGAGGCTGTCGGGGAGGTTGGCCAAGGCCACCGCCATAGCCGGTGCAAGGGCGGCGCCGAAGATCAGCAGGCGCACGGAGAGGCGGTTCCCCTCGTAGTCGGCCACCCGCCCCACGAAAAGGCTGAAGATGCCCACACTCACACTCTGCGTGATGATCCACGTCATCAGGTGGATGTCGGCCAGGCCGAGCCGTTCGCGAGCGAGCGCCTGGTAGTGGGGAGCAAGGATCAGCGACGAGCCGAAAAGCATCGCCACAAACACGAGCACCCGGAGGTTGCCGTCGGTGCGGAGCGATGCCGTGAGCTGCGCCAGGCCGCCGGGCACGCGCGGCGACCCGCGGGGGAGTTGCTCACGGGGCTCGGCGGCGAGCAGGCCGATCCCCGCGGCGAGCATGAAACAGACGGCCACGAAGAGGAAGAGGTGCGTGAAGTGGGGCGCCGGCGGTGCGAGCCACCCGGGCATCAGCCAGAGAGCGATCCCGATGGCGGGGATCGAGCCCCAAAAGGTCGAAGCGGAAAGGAGGTAGCCCCGCCGCCCGGGCTCGATGAGCTTCCCTTGGAGGGTGCTGAAGGCGAGCAAGTACAGCCCGTAGCAGCAGGCGAAGGCCAGATACAGGCCCAGAAAGGTCAAGGGAAGATACCGCGTGGGGCCGCCCCAGAGGAGGGCGGCGAGCACGGCGAAGGGGAACCCCATCAGGAACGTGAAGCCGGCCAGCAACCGCTTCTTCAGCGGAAACTGCCGCACGAAATCGGCCAGCAGGACGGGAGGGACGCTCTGTCCCAGGCGGTTGAGTACAGGGAGGAAGCCGCGCAGCATACCCCGCATCCACTCGGCCCCCGTCACCGCGTCGAGAAAGGCCGGGACGATCACGCTCTCCGTCTTGAACATCCACCCCACACGAACGACGATCTGGTGGCAGGCCAGCACGAGGAGGTTTCGCGGCTGCCGAGCTTCGGCCGATGTCCTCGTCGGAACGGGGGGGGGAGACACGTCCGTGGTCGCGGAGGGGGAACTCGGGGCGGGACACATGCCCTCACTATAGCTGACCGGCTGCCCCCTAGCGACCCGAAGGTTGGGGCCTCGGTTTTCCGGGGAGGTGGGGCACCGAGGCCGAGAAAGCTGCTATATTGAAGCTATATCGTTGTGGTGTGCAAGGTTGCAGCGAGCCGCACGGCTGGTGGTGTCAGGAGCCCTTCGGGAAAGCTCTCGGTGGGGGCCGATTCCCCGCCGGCGACCAGGAACGGGGGAGAGCGTCATGTCCATAAGGGGGGCAGTCGTGCAGTTCGTGTCGGATGCGGTGCGTGCCGGAATCGACCTGCTTCTGCCGCCTCGCTGCCCGCTGTGCGGGGGGGATGCCCCTGGGGACGGATTGAGTGCCCTTCTCTGTGCGACATGTCAAGAGGCCCTTGCGGATCGGACGTCGCGGGCTTGCCCGCGGTGCGGGGCCGGCTTGTCGATGGCAGGCGAAAGGCCGACACGAGGGGCTGACGTCGCCGCGCCCGCCGGCGTGCATGGATCAAACCCACCACGCAACGGAAGGGAGGTCTCGCCGACGAGTTGTCCTCGTTGCCGCGACCGAAGACTGCACTTCGACAGCGCCCTTTCGATGGGGCCCTACTGCGATCTGCGCCGGGAGGCGGTCTTGCGGATGAAACGCCCCAGCGGCGAGTCCTTGGCCCGTGCCGTGGGGACGGCGCTCGCCGATCGGTTGGCTGCGGAACTGCAGTCGTTCGCGGGTCAGTGGGTTGTCCCCGTGCCGATGTATTGGGCCCGACGCGCCATGCGAGGTACGAACAGCCCCCAAGTCCTGGCCGGTGCGGTTGCCGCGCGGCTGGAGCTGCCCCTCGTGGGGGTACTGGCCCGGCGGCGCAACACCCGCCCTCAGCCGGGGTTGACGCCCCGGCAGCGTTTCGCGAACGTCCGCGGTGCTTTTTCGATAGGTGCGGGCTACGATTTACACGAACGCCGAGTGATCCTCGTCGATGATATTCTCACGACCGGCGCCACAAGCAGCGAGGCGGCTCGAACGCTCCGCAAGGCGGGAGCGTCTGCTGTCCTGGCGGTGGTCGTTGCCCGCGCTGAAGGGCCCGGTGCCGGCTAGCCCCACGGGCCCTATGTCAAACCACGTATGCCGCCGGTGGGAGGCAGCTACGGGCTCCTGCCGGTTGGTGCCCCTGTAAGGCGAAAGGCCGCCATGGAGTCTGTCGACGCCAACCCGGTCACCACCGCACCACCGCCGCAGCACCCCTTCCGCGCCGCCGTCTTCCGGGGGATCGGCGTAATCTTCCCCCCGCTGGCGACGATCATTATCTTCCTCTGGTCCTGGGGGGTGATCCAGCAGTACGTCCTTCGCCCCGTCACCGCGGGCATCCGGGACAGTGCCGTCTATCTCATCGCCGACATCCGTCCCCTCCCGCCCGCCGAAGAGCCGGGCAAGAGGGAGTTCACCGCGGAAGGCCGCATCTACCAACGGGTGGACGAGCGCAACTTCATCCCCCGGGAGGTCTACGAGACCGTCCTGGCAAGCCCCGGGATGGATGGTCGCCCGGAGACCCCGTGGGGCATCTACCGCCGGTATGTGGAGATCCGTTACTTGCGGCCCTATCTGGTGGTCCCCTTGCTCCTCGTTCTCTTCATCCTCGTGATGTACCTGCTGGGCAAATTCATCACGGCAGGCATGGGAGCCTTCTTCTGGAACGTCTTCGAGCAGGGAGTCAACCGCCTCCCCTTGATCCGCAGCGTCTACTCCTCAGTCAAGCAGGTGGGCGACTTCCTCTTCGTGCCCCGCGAAGTGGAGTACAGCCGCGCCGTGGCCATCGAGTATCCCCGCCACGGCGTCTGGTCGCTGGGGTTCGTCACCGGTGAGAGCCTCTTGGACATCAGCGCGGCGGCCAATGAACCGGTCTACTCGGTGCTCATCCCCACCTCGCCGGCGCCCATGACCGGCTTTACGGTCTCGGTCCGGAAGAGCGACATGGTCGACCTCAATATCACGGTGGACCAGGCCCTGCAGTACCTGATCAGTTGCGGCGTCGTCGTCCCCCCGCAGCAGGTCCGCTCCCTCTCTAAGTACCCCCTCGGATGGGCCTCCGCCCATTCGGCGTCCCGGACGCCGCGCGCGATCTTGCCGGAATCTCCCCAGGAAGCTCCCTCTCCCCAGGAAGCCCTTCCGGATTCTCCAGAGACTCCCGCAGACAAGGGCTGAACGGCGCGGCGAGGGCTACCGCCGGCTGAGCGCGTCGGGACCGGCGGCCACGGAGAGGAAACCGTAGAGGGTTTCGTTGCCGCGAAGGATGAAGAATTTCACCGGATTCATGGCGGCGAAGTTGGGGTGGTTGATGACGTAGGAGACGTTGTCCAGGCTCACGGTCTCCCAGACGTGCATACCCACAAGCACGTCTCCCTCGACGATCCCCTGTGCGGCGGCGGCACTATCGGGACGAACGGCGACCACGGACAATCCGCCACGATAACTGTTGCGGAAACGGCGGCGGAACTCGTCGGCGGGAATGGACTCGAGCTCCAGCCCCAAGGCATCCCAGACGGGGTCGCTGGCGGCGCGCGCCGCCGGAGAGGAGAGGACGATCTCCGCCTCGGTCTCAGCGGCATCGCGGCGGAGTGCCAGCTCGACCGGCTCGCCGGGGTTGCGATCGAGCAGGGCCCGCTCGAAGTCCAGGACCCTCTGGAAACGGTCGCCGTCGGCGGAGCGGAGGAGGTCGCCGGGTTGGATGCCGGCCTCGGCAGCCGGACTCCCCTCCTCGATGGCGACCACCCGCAGCCCGCCGTCGTCCTCCTCGACGGTAAGCCCGTGCCGCACCGACTTCACGTTGTGGGCGGCGAGCATCTTGGCCGCCACGGCCATCGCCTTGTCCACGGGGATCGCGAAGCCGATCCCCTGGGCTCCGGCGCGCACGGCCACGTTGATGCCGATCATGTCGCCCTCGATGTTCAGCAGCGGCCCCCCCGAGTTGCCCGGATTGATGCTGGCGTCCGTCTGGATCAG
>SLBP01000018.1:0-5196 GCA_007126245.1 Planctomycetales bacterium | reverse complement strand
CGCTCGAGCTTTGGGGCATGCCGCCCGGCGAGGATCTCAGCGAGCTCCGAAACGCCGGCAATCTGTCGAGACTGATCATCGTATTCTCCACGCCCCAGTTCGTCGGCTTGGATGAACTGGATCAGTTGACGGAGATGACGATCGCGCAGTGCAACATCGACGACGCCGCCGTCGAAGTGCTGGCGCGGCAAACCCACCTGCGAAGGCTTCGATTCACGATCATGGACGACCTTACCGACGAACAGAAGCGGCGGCTCGAAGAAGCGCTGATCAACTGTTACCTGGAATACCCCTGAGGCGGGCAGGCGAAAACCCGGCGGCCTGCGTTCCGGGGGGCGGCTACCGCCTGGTCAGCGCCCGCTTCGTGCAGGGCGCGGCGGACGTCTTCGACCTGGCATTCTCGATCCCGTCGCCCGACGAGTCGGCGTTACCGGAAACCACCCGGTGCGGAGCGACACCCACGGCGACTTCGTGCCCGCCGCCCATCTCCGTCCCGTTCAGGGACATGCCACCGGATCCAGCCTATAATGCCATGATGGGCGGCCGGGTGGGGGCACATGGGTGCTAATCCACCCAGGCCGCGTCGGATTCCCCGTGCCTGCGACGACGCTGCCGATGTCCCCCAATCCCGCTTCCACGGTAAACCGCCTGGCGATCACGCTCCGGGGCGTGGTGCAAGGGGTGGGGATGCGGCCCTTCGTCTACAACGCGGCGCGGGCGGCGGGATTGACGGGCTTCGTCCGCAACGAGGCCGATCGCCTGCGGATCGAGGTCCAGGGGCCCCCGGGGGCGGTGGAGGGATTCCTGGAGACGCTCCGCAGGGCCGCGCCGCGGCAGGCGCAGATCGAGGCCATCGACACCGCGCCGGCGGCACCCCGCGATGGCGAGGCCGACTTCGTCATCGTCACCAGCGACGCTGAGGGGCCCGTCCGGCCCACGATCCCCGCCGACCTGGCGACCTGCGAGGAGTGCCTGGCCGAGGTCCGCACCCCCGGCGAGCGCCGCTACGGCTATCCCTTCACCAACTGCACGAACTGCGGGCCGCGGTGGTCGATCATCGAGCGGCTCCCCTACGACCGCCCCCGGACCAGCATGGCCGGCTTCCCGCTGTGCGATGCCTGCCGGGCCGAGTACGAAGACCCCGCCGACCGCCGCTTCCATGCCCAGCCGGTCGCCTGCCCCCGGTGCGGCCCGCAGCTCGCGCTGCTCGCCGCGGGCGGCACCTCTCAAGCCTCAGGCGAGCAGGCCTTGGCAGCGGCCATCGCAGCCCTGAAGGGCGGCCAAATCGTGGCTCTCAAGGGGCTCGGCGGCTTCCAGCTCCTCGTCGATGCCACCGACGAGGCCGCCGTCGAGCGGCTGCGGCAGCGGAAGCGGCGGCCCGCGAAGCCCTTCGCCGTGATGCTCGCTACGCTCGCCGAGGTCGAGCGGCACTGCCGGCTCGTGGCGGCCGAGGCGGAGGCCCTCGCCGGGGCCGAGGCCCCCATCCTCCTCGTGCGCCGCCGCGACGGCGCGGGGGACGAGAAGACTATCGCCGACTCCGTGGCGCCCGGCAACCCGTACCTGGGCGTGATGCTCCCCTACACGCCGCTCCACCACTTGCTTCTCGATGCCTTCGGCCGCCCGCTCGTGTGCACCAGCGGCAACCTCTCCGAGGAGCCGATGGCCATTACCACCGAAGAGGCCCGGGAGCGGCTGGGGCGCATCGCCGACGTGCTCCTCACGCACAACCGTTCCATCGTCCGGCCCGTCGACGACTCGGTGGCCCGCGCCGGAGCCGGAGGGATCCAACTGCTCCGCCGCGCCCGCGGTTTCGCGCCGCAGCCGATCTCGCTGGCCATCGACGGTCCGCCCGTGCTGGCCCTGGGGGGGCATCTGAAGAACGTCGTGGGGCTGGCCCTCGGCGGGGTGGCGGTCCTCAGCGCCCACGTGGGCGACCTCGACAGCCTGGCGGCCTATGAGGTCCACCGGCGGGCGGCCGAGGATCTGATGCGTTTCTTCGACGTAAAGCCGGCTGCCGTTGCCTGCGACCTGCATCCCGACTATGCCTCCACGCGTCATGCCGAAGGGCTCGCCGCCCGCTGGGAGGTCCCGCTGATCCGCGTCCAGCACCACCATGCCCACGCCGCCGCATGCGCCGCGGAACACGGCCTTTCGGGCCCGGTGCTGGCGCTTTCCTGGGACGGCACCGGCTACGGTACGGACGGAACGGTCTGGGGCGGCGAGGTCCTCCGTTGCGAGGGGGCCGTCTTCGAGCGGATCGCCCACCTGGGTCGTTTTCCCCTGCCCGGTGGCGACCGCGCCGCGCGCGAGCCCCGCCGCTCGGCGTTGGGTCTGCTCTTTGCCAGCCTGGGCCCCGAGGTAGCTGCCGCCGAGTCCACAACCAGGGGGTGGTTTTCCGCCGCGGAATGCCGCACACTTATCCATAGGATGTCCGCCGGTCGGCAGGTCCCCCTGACGAGCAGCCTGGGGCGGCTCTTCGACGCCGTGGCCGCACTCTGCGGCTGGGGGCTTCCTCGGGTGAGCTTCGAGGGCGAGGCGGCCATGGCGGTGCAGTTTGCGGCGGAGGATGCCTTTGGGGTAGGAGAGGCAAGGGAGCCGGACAGGAATGTCCGGCCTACAGGGGAGGTGGGCGATACGATGGGAGCGTACCCCCTCCCGCTGGTCAGCACGGGACCCGCGGTGGCCGACCTCGAACTGCTCGTCCACGGCATGCGCGCCGATCTGGCAGCCGGTGTAGCCGTGGAACGGATCGCGGCCAGGTTCCACGCTGCGCTGGCCGAGTTCGCCGTGGCCGCCGCGAGGGCGGGCGGGTGCGAACGGGTGCTGCTCACCGGCGGCTGCTTCCAGAACGGGCTCCTGGAGGTCATGGTGCGGGCACGGCTCGAGGCGGCGGGATTTGCCGTCCACACCCATCGCCGCGTCC
The DNA here is from genome assembly GCA_007126245.1 of Planctomycetales bacterium. Taxonomy (GTDB): domain Bacteria; phylum Planctomycetota; class Planctomycetia; order Pirellulales; family Thermoguttaceae; genus SKOZ01. Next base: position 2,273 of record SLBP01000018.1, on the reverse strand, counting down.
CCCCCGGCGACGGCGGCATCGCCCTGGGCCAGCTCGCCATCGCGCGGGCAGCTAGTAGTTAGGGGCTAGGGGCTAACGATGAACTGGGACGCATGTTGAGCGGGCTGCGCAACAGCCTCCAACGCCGAACTTGATCGCCTAACCCCTAGCCCCTAACCACTAGCCCCTCCCTCCCCCTCATCACGCGTCACTCATCCAGAGGTACTTCCATGTGTTTGGGAATCCCCGGCAGGATCGTTGAGAAGTTCGAACGCGACGCCATGCCCATGGGCAAGGTCGACTTCGGCGGCATCGCCAAGGACGTGTGCCTGGCGTACACGCCGGAGGCCGAAGTGGACGATTACGTCTTGGTCCACGTCGGCTTTGCCATCAGTTGCATCGACGAGGCCGAGGCCGCCGAGATGGTGGCGCTGCTCCGCGAGGTCGACGAGGCCGGCGAACCGGCCGCCGACGAGGAGGAGACGCCATGAAGTATATCGATGAGTTCCGCGACGCGGCGGCGGCCCGCCGCCTGGCCGAAGAGATTCGGCGGACCACGACCCGCCCCTGGAGGATCATGGAGGTCTGCGGCGGGCAGACGCACGCCATCGTCCGCTTCGGTCTCGACGAACTGCTCCCCGAGGCGATCACGCTGATCCATGGCCCGGGCTGCCCGGTGTGCGTGACGCCCGTGGAGACGCTCGACAAGGCGCTCGCCCTGGCCGCCCGCCCGGAGGTGATCTTCTGTTCCTTCGGCGACATGCTCCGCGTCCCCGGCACGGCGGTCGACCTGTTCACCGTGAAGTCGCAGGGGGGCGACGTGCGGGTGGTCTACTCGCCGATGGACGCCGTGGCTCTGGCCCGCCAGCACCCCGACCGGCAGGTGGTCTTCTTCGCCATCGGCTTCGAGACCACGGCGCCGGCGAACGCCATGGCCGCGGTCCAGGCCGAGCGGCTGGGGCTGGGCAACTTCTCGATGCTCGTCTCCCACGTCCTCGTACCGCCGGCGATCCGCGCCATCCTCGGCGCGCCGGGGAACTCCGTGCAGGGCTTCCTGGCGGCGGGTCACGTATGCACCGTGATGGGGACGGAGGACTACGAGCCGATCGCCGCCGAATACGGGGTGCCCATCGTGGTCACCGGCTTCGAGCCGCTGGACATCCTCAAGGGCCTGTCGATGTGCATCGCCCAGCTCGAGGCGGGCCGCGCCGCGGTGGAGATCGAATACACCCGCTGCGTCCGCCCCGAGGGGAACTTGCCGGCCCGGCGGCAGCTCGCCGAGGTCTTCGAGCCGGTGGCGCAGAGGTGGCGGGGGATCGGCGAGATCCCCGCGAGCGGCTGGCGGCTCCGCGAGCGCTACCGGGAGTTCGACGCCGAGGCCCGCTTCGACCTCTCGGGCATCCGCGCCGAGGAGTCGGCGGAATGCCTCGCCGGGGAGGTCCTCACGGGGCGCCGCCGGCCGCACGACTGCCCCGCCTTCGGCCTCCACTGCACTCCCGAGCAGCCCCTGGGTGCGCCGATGGTCTCTTCCGAGGGCGCCTGCGCGGCCTACTACCGCTACCGCCGCCTCGCCGCCGGGAAGGGCTCCGCCTAAGGGGTCCTCTCCTCGGGCAAGCGGCACTCGAGCTCGAAGTTGTCGAGGTAGTAGATGGCCGCGTCGTTGGCGAGGCTCGTGAAGCCCACCCAGGTGAGCTGCTCGAATTCGGCATGGGCCATGGGCAGGTCGCGGAAGACCTGGGGGGGCTGACCCGGCGGCGTCACGCGCAGGGCCCAGCGGCCGGGGTTCTCTGGACCCACGGCGGCGGCGATCTCGAAGTGCACCCATTGGCCGGTGGGAAGGGCCGTCTCGCGGCCGCCGTCCAGGTCCAAGCGGCCGCCGCGGATGGTGAATTGCGGACCGGTGCGGTAGGGCGATCCGCGCCAGTCGCGCCACTCGAAGCGGACGACGGCTCCCTCCTCGACACGGAGGTGGAAGGCGTTGCGGACGCGGCCTTCCCGGTAGTCGATGTTCGTGTAGTAGAAGTGCGGGTTGTAGCCCTGTTCCAGACCCGGCACCTCGACGATCTTCAGGCTCTGCGCGCCGCCGGGTGCGGCCGTCTCGTCGGTGACCTCGATGGCATCGCCGCGGCCCTCGACGCGTGCCACCAGGCCCCGCGGCGGCTGGCCGACCGGCTCGTCCTCGAAATCGTCGCGGATGGAGATCGGCGGCGGGTCGGGGACGACCTCGAGGGGCGGGAAGGTCACCTCGTCGGCTTTGCGGACCCAGTCTGCCTCGCCGTAGACGCCTGCCCGCG
>SLBP01000132.1:0-17390 GCA_007126245.1 Planctomycetales bacterium | reverse complement strand
GGATAAGAGACCTCCGGCCCGGCAGCAGCCAGGGCGCCGCTGCGTTCCGGAATCCATCTCGGGCCCCGGCGGCGGGCCCCACGAAATCGGAGTCCCCCGTGATGAAGACCTGGAACTGGAGGAGGCCGTTCGCGGTCCTGATGCTCGCCCTAAGCCCCGCACTCGCTGCTGCCGAGGAACGGCCGCTTCTGCCTTCGCACGAGGGGCGGTCGGCGGGCTACGCCACGGCGTCGAACGACCGCGGCGCGGCCGTGGTAACCTCGCACGGTCACGGCCGGACAGGCATCGCCGGTGCAGGCCACAGCGGTGCCGCCTATCTCTTCGACGGCGGCCGCTCGCCGTTCGAAGAGGAAACCCCACTGGCGCCCCTCCCCGACCGTCCGCAGCCCTCCCCCTCCGACCTGCCCCCGACGCCTCGGACCACGCCGGAACCGCGCCCCCTGCCGATCGACGAGGGCACCCATCCCCGCGGCGAATCCGCATTCACCCCACACGGCATGGCCGCCGGCTCCTGCGGCGTGTGCGCCGTCTGCCGCGGCTGCGCCTCCGCGGCGCAGGGCGGCGGTGAGCCCCGCCGCCTCCTGGCAAATCGCTTTCTCGACCGCCGCAACATCGAGGTGGGGGGCTGGATCGCCCAGGGAATCACCGGCAACTCCCGCAATCCCGCCGACCGCTTCAACGGCCCCGTGACCTTCAACGACCGTGCCTGGGAGTACCAGCTCAACCAGCTCTGGCTCTTCGCCGAACGCAAGACCGACACCCGCCTGGGCGACTTCGACGTGGGCGGCCGGATCGACGTCGTCTACGGGACCGACCACCGCTTCACGACCTCCCACGGCCTGGAGAACGACTGGAACCGCAGCGAGCGGTTCTACGGTGTCGCCCTGCCGCAGCTCTACATGGACGTGGCCTACCGCGACCTCAAGGTCCGCATGGGCCATTACTTCACGACCATCGGCTACGAGGCCGTGCCGGCGCCGGAGAACTTCTTCTACTCCCATGCCTACACCCACCAGTACGGCGAGCCCTTCACCCACACGGGGATCCTGGCCTCCTACGAGCTCGGCGACCGCCTCACCTTCCACGCCGGCGCCGACCGCGGCTGGGATAGTTGGGAGTCGAACAACGAAGACTGGGCCTTCCTCGGCGGCGTCGACTGGACCAGCCGCAGCCGGCGGACGAACGTGGCCTTCGCCCTGCACTCGGGGAACTTCGACGACGCCGGGCTCTTCAACCGCACCATCTACAGCCTCGTGGCCTCGCAGAGGCTCTCCGGCCGAATGCGCTACGTCATCCAGCACGACTGGGGGCTGGACAACTACGGTGCCGGCCGGGCCGACGACCGCTGGTACGGCATCAACCAGTACCTCTTCTACGACCTGACCGAGACCTGGACGCTGGGGGCGCGGATCGAGTGGTTCCGCGACCGCACCGGCAGCCGCGTCGCCGGCCTGGGCGCCGACGACGGCGGCCGCACCGGCTGGGGCGGCCGCGCGGGCTTCGCCGGCGACTTCCAGCAGCTCACCCTGGGCGCCAACTGGAAGCCCTCCCGCAACCTCATCCTCCGGCCCGAGATCCGCTACGACTGGTACCACGGCTCGACGAACGTCGACGGCCTCCTGCCGTACGTCGACGGCACCCGCCGCGACCAGCTCACCGGAGGCTTCGACCTCATCGTCCTCTTCTGATCTGCGGATCACCGCAGCGGCACGCCGGCACCGGACGAACAGCGGGCGTCAGCATCCGTTGCGGCATTTCTCCATGACCACGCAATTGCCGCAGGGGCTGAAATCGACCCGCGACATGAACTTCCGCATGAGCATAATGCCGCGGCCGTTGGGTATGTCCAGGCGGTCGTCCGCCGTCGGGTCGGGGACCGCCGCGGGGTCGAAGCCGAGGCCTTCATCGCGCACCTCGACGCGAAGCCGATCCGAGGAAAGCCAGCAACCGACGTACACCGACTTGGAGCCGTCCATACCGTTGCCGTGCTTGATGGCGTTGATCAAGGCCTCGTCCAGCGCCAGGTGGATGCCGAAACAGTCTCGTTCCGACCACTGGCGGCGCTGCAGCTCCGCCAGCACCTGATGGATCACCGCCCCCCCCAGCTCCGTGTGGCTGGGGATGACGAAGTCGCGGTGCCAGAGCCACGGAGGTTGGGACATCGGCTGGGACCTACCGTTGCTGCGACGGGGCGGTAGGAAAGGGGAACCCCGCCCTCAATAGGCGGCCAAGGCGTCGGCCTCGTCGTCCTTGATCTCGAAGAGGCGGTTGAGCTTCGTGATGGCGAAGACTTCGTAAATCTCCGGGCGGATGTGGCAGAGCTTCAACGCCCCGTCGGCCGCCTTGACCTTCTTGTCGAGCGTGATCAGCTTGCCGAGCGCGGAACTGGAGAGAAAATCCACGGCGGCGAAATTGAGGAGCAGCTTCGTGCGGCCGTCGCCCTCCACGAGCCGGAAGAGCTCCTGGCCCAACTCCTGAATATTCAGATCGTCGATGATCTTCTGGTCGCGGAAGCGGACCACGGTTACGTCCCCCACTTCACTGACGTCCAGGTGTCGGTATTCGGGCATCGAGGAGACTCCCCTGACAGGGTCAATTATGGGCTCTCTCCGCCGCCTCCACCGCCTGAGACAGGGGACGGTGGAAGACCGCGGTCTTTCAGCAACCGCCGTGAACGAGCCGGCTCTCAGCCCAACGGGCGATCGGAACGCCTGCGGGCGCGCTCCGGCAGGGGAGGCATTCCCGTGGGACGGACTGCGCCGGGCCTGAGGGACCGGACACTCCGATTCAGCCACTGAAGGGTACTCCCACCATATTAGCCCTACTCGGGAGGGTGTCAAGCAGCCTGCCCACAATGCCAACGCGCGGCACGGCCCTTCACCATCAAGACTAGGCCACGGAGACCCTGTCGGCGGACTATGTCCGGGGCACGGAGAAGCAGCTCGGTTCGATCATTGGGGGAGCCGAGCTCGCGGCGACCGCTCTGCGCCAACCCCGCCAACAAGAGGCATCCGTGCCACCTGCGCGACTTATCGCGACCGGGCCTCCGCCCCATGCACACGGGGGAAATCCCTGCTCGTGCAATGCGGCCGCCTAGACGGAAAATGCTGGGTAAACGCCGATTCCGTCAGCGGCGCGGCGGCGTTCGACCGCGCGGCCCCTGCGGCGCGGACCCCGATCCGGGATAACTCCCACTGCCAGGATAGCCGGACCCCTCGTAACCGTAGCCGCCGGCCGCGCCCTGGGTGCGGGGTTCGCTGGCCTCTTCGGGAAGGGCCTCGACTTCGAGCAGGTCGTCGAGCTCGTTGCGGACCATGAGCCGGCCGTCCGGATCGAGCAGGAGCAGCTCACCGGGGCGGGTAGCCTCTTGCCCGCGGCCGATACGGTCGCCGCCGCGGATGTCGACCACGAGGGTGTCGGTAATGTAGTCCACCTCTTCCTCGCCCCGCGCCCGCGTGGTGGCGGCACGGTCGGTCTGTCCCTGCGGTCTCTGTTGCCGCGGGTCCGTCGTCCCGGGCATTTGCATATCGCTGTAGGGAGAGCCGCCGAACATCGACGACGCGCCGGTGCGGAACGTCCTCTCCTCGAGATTGACGACCCGCCCCCGTCGGACCGAGACCTCCTCATGCGCCTCGAATCCCTGCCGGCGGTTGAAGTGGACCGCCTTGACGAGCGCGGCGGGCTCCCCGTCGGCCCGCGGCGGGGTGACCGCCACGGTCAGCACGCGGTCGTCCCGCGGTACGTAGACCACCTCGCTGGGCTCGCTCCACTCGGTGAGGATCGCCCGCCGATCGGCCGTCTCGGGCCGCTCCAGCGCGGCGGGCGAAAGACCGGGACGATTGTTGGGATTGGTAAGCCCGAGCTGGACGCGGTAGCGGTAGTGCCGCCCCGGCTCGGCCGTCTCGTCGAAGTAACGGAAGAGCTGGTACGGCTGCGTTCGCACTGCCGACCTGGTCCCCATGGGGCCGCGGCCCATGCGGGGATCATCGTACATCCCCTGCTGCATCGGCGAACGGCCCGGCTGGCGGCGCTGCCGCTCCATCTGGAAGGGGTCGGTCGGGTCGAACTCCTCATCCTCAGGCGTTGCCATCGGCCGCTCGATGCGGGGCTGGAGGGCCTGAATCTGCTCGGGGGTCATGTCGGCGGCGAGGGGAATCGTCGGCGGGTGGGCGATCTCCGAGCCGAAGACCGTGCCCGAGACCTGCGGGAGCGCGGCGGTGAGGGCCTGGTGGCGGAAGACCGGTAGGATGTCGCCCCGTCCCGCCATCCCCATTCCCATTCCCATTTGTCCCGCCATTCCTCCACTCCCGTAACCTCCGTATTCGGAATCGGGCATCATCGCCCCCGGATAGCCGCCGCCAGAACCGTAGCCCATACCAGAACCGCCGACAGCATACCGACCGGGGGCGGTGCTCCTCGGATGGGTCCCCACGTGAACCCACCGCACCTCGGCATCCGGCCGCAGGGGATCGACCTCCGCGCGCTGGATCACCGCCCCCACGTAATTGGGGATGTCGCGGGTCGGGTCGTAGCCTTGGGCATCGCGGAAGGCGTCTTCGTAGGCCTGGCGCTGCGCCTCGATGGGGATCAGACCAGTGATGACCACCCAGCGGACCCCGCGGTCGGGGACCTCCCGGGTCTGGCCGGTCCGCCCGACGACGCCCGGGAAGGATCCCGGGCCAGAGGGGCTGCTTCCGCCGTAGTCGTACGAACCGGTGCTGCCGTAATCGTATCCGCCGGTCATCCCCCCCGGACCGCCGCGCACACCCTTGCCGGTGGCTATGCGCAGCTCCCTGACCGGAAGCAAGGGCGGCTCGCCCCGTTTGGCCAACTGGTCTATCAGGGGACGCTGCCAGGGGCGGGCAAAACGGTACGGATCTACGGAAACCGGCGTCCGCAGCCGTCCGGCGATCTCCGGATAGCTCACCACGCGGGCGTCGATGTCCGACTTCGGTCGATTGATGTTCTCTTCGGCCTGGCTGGCCAGGCTGCGGAAATCTTCGGGCGTCTTCTCATAACGGCCCTGGAATCCCCTTACCGCCAGCACGGCGAAGACCACCACCACGACGCCGAAGGCGACCTTCTCAACATGGCTGAGAAGGAATGCAGCGATTGCATTCTTATCCAAGTTCAACTTGACTTTCATGGCACCGATTCCTTTTCTTCGCCTGCACGCCTGTTGAGAAGTTACGGGGTCCCCGCGGGCAGACCGGGTTGGGCCGGCTGCCCTTGCTGAAGCGGCTGGCCAGCGTTGGGCGGTCCCGGGGCGGGCTGGCCGGGAGGAGCCGCCGGAGGCTCCTCACCATTCGCGAGGTCTGGAACCTCGTCGACGATTTCTTCTTCGGGCAGCTCGATCGGCTCTGCGAACCCCTCCTCCTCCGCCTCGCCGATCAGTTCGTCGATGGTGGCGCCCTGTGCCTCGAGTCCCTCCAGGTCGGGCGGTTCGTAGATCAGCACGATACCGAGGATTTCTACAACGGCGTCAAAGCTGCTCGCCGACGCGGGGAGGCGGGTACGGCTCCCCGTCGTCCCGCGCCTACCGCTCCCCATCTGCTGGCCAGGCCCACCCATACCTCCCATACCACCCATTGGTCCCATTGACCCGGGGTATCCGGAACCGCCATAGCTGCCGCTATCCATGCCGCCCATCATGGCTCCCGGCCCCGCGGTGGTCGTCCGCCCCCGGAAGGCCTGGAGGTTGATTGGGCCTTGCTCGGGATTGATCTTCACGGCCCGCACCTCGACCGGCATCGGCGAATTGGCGCACTCGACCAGCAACCGGGGCAACCGACGCTGATCGACCACCAGCCGCATGTGGACGGGTACCATCTTGAATTGGGGATAGGGCATCTCGTCATCGCTGGCCAGCGGCGTGCCGGTCTCGTCCACGTAGCGGAAGCTGAGCAGTTGCCGGCGGATCAATTCATCGGCATCTGCCGCCCCCGCGGTGCTGCGCGTGGCCCCCCCGGGACCGCTCCCCGCTGCGGAACTGCCCGGCATGGAACCGCCCGGGTATCCGGAGCCGGAACCGCCGTACGGGCTGGCCATACCGCCTGTGGAGGCCCCCGTAAGGGTGGCAAAGGCCGGGGCGGCATCGGACCCTATGGCCAGCCGCTCGACCCGCTTCACCGTGGCGTTGTAGTTGCTCGTAGCCCCCTCATTCGTGTTGCGGATGATCCGCAGGAGCGTTTCGTAGATCCAGAGATCCTCCTGGCAGAGCCAAATCTGCAGGGTGTTTGGCGTTCTCTGCCAGAAGAAACGGTCTACGAAGCGGTTGCGGTCGTTGGCGTCCCACTCGAAGGTGCCGATCATGCGGCTCTCGCCGGGGCCCCTGCCGCCGGAACCGTACTGGGAGCCGCCGTATTCGCCCGGGTAGCCGCCGCCATAGGAGTCCATGCTACCGGAATACGAATCCATGCCGCTACCAGGGTAACCGCTCATACCCCCGCCAGGGGAGCTCCCCATGCCGCCAGTGTACCCTCCCCGCTGCAGCCGCGTCTGCTGCGCCGCCTCAAAGGGCTCATCTTCGCGGCGCATCACGCCCACCTCGTCGAAGAGGGTGGCGAAATAGTAGGTGACGTAGTTTTGGTACTCCTCGCGGTACCTCGGGGGAATCCGTTCCTGGGGGCCGCGGCGGTTGCGGATCATGTCCCGGAACTGGGGACTGAGCGCGCGCGGCCAAGGATAGTTGGCGCGCTGCTCCGCGTAGAGCGACTCCCAGGCCTGGAAGACTTCGCGCGCCTGCTCGTCGCGCCGCTCCTGGATGGCGTTGATCACCTCCTGATTGGGGTGATCGGGCAGACCCGCCACGCGGGAGAGCCCGTCGTGGGCGTTCTCCAGGGTGCGCTCTTTTTCCTGGGCCACTCCGGCCCGCTCCGCGGCGGCCATGAACGTTGCCGCCAAGCCGACGACGACGACCACGCCGACGAGCACCCAGAAGTGGTGCTTGCGGATTTGTGCGAGGACAGTGTTCAACTGGTCCATCGATCCCATCTCCCAATGGTAGGGTTATCGTCAGCCCCGGCCGTCACCCCCCGCGGGGCCGGGCCGCCCAGGGGCGACGCCCGCGGTGGTCGTCGTCTCCGGGGATTGATCGGGGTCGAGACCATCCGGGTCGAACTCACCCGGTTCGGCGGTCTCGCGCATCTGTTCGCGAATCTCGGCGCGCTTCGAAGGGGGCGTCGGCTGCCAGAGGAACTGGACCGTAAAATCAAAGCGGCGGAGCTCGATGGGCCTCGCCTCGGCCCCCGGCTGACCGCCCCGCCCCATCTGGCTTCCGGCGCCGCTGCCCATCGTCGGCGGCATCCCCCCTGGTCCGCCATAGGTCTGCCCGTAGCCTTGGTAGCCCTCGTAGCCGTAGTCGGCGCCGGCGGTGCCCCGGCCGCCCCCCCCCATCCGCCGCATTTCTTCGCGCGGGTCGAACTCGAAAGCTATGATGCTGCCCGGATCGACCAGGACCGGATAGCGGACGCCCAACTCCGCCATGGTAACTACCTCCGGCTCCTCAGCATCCTCATCCTCGTTGAAGGAGGGAAGCACCACGACGGTGTTCTCCAGGTTCGCCAAGATCGTCTCGCGGACGAACTCCGCCCCGCCCGTCCACGCCCGGGGCTGCGACGGGGGGGGGTTGTGGTAGTGGTGGCCGGTCAACTGGACGAGGTAAAGCTCTTCCTCATCATCGGCGGCGCCCGTGGTGGCCGCCGTGCCCGCACCGGCCAGGGAAAGACCGCTCATCGCTCCGGCCTCTTCGGCGTCTTCCTCCTCCTCCAGCCAACCGTTGGAGCGGACGTGCTCGAGCCAGTTCTCCTTGGTCGCCGAATCGATGCGGGCGACGTCGAAACTCTCGACGTGGAGTTCGCGCCGCCTGGAGATGTCCTCGGGACGCTCCCCCTCGTCGCTGGGCAGACAGGCGTTGAGGGCATGAAGGAACTCGATCCAGAGGAGCCGCCCCTCCACGGTGCCCACCAGGTTGTCGCCGATCCTCTGGAACTCTTCCAACTGGCTGGCCGCCTGGCTGGCCTGGCTGACCAGACTGGACGACTGCTGGGCGATCTGCTCCGCTTGGCTGGCCTCGGCGTGAAGGGGCTCGGCCGAGACGGAGCGGAGGTAGATGCCCTGCCCGATGACCGAGAGCGCCCCGCCGAGCAGCAGCACGGCGGCGGCCGCGGCGGCCCACGGCTTCTTCTCCCGGACGAGCCGGTCGCGGACGATCTCCTTGGGGAGGAGGTTCGTCTTCAGATCGGCCTTCCTCGACGCCTGCAACACCAGGCCGTAGCAGACGCCGAAGGCGAGCTGGTTCTCGCGGAAGATCGGCGAGGAGACCACTTCCGGTCCCTGCAGTCCGCGGAAACCCTCGGCACGCACCACCTCGAAGCCCAGGCTCTGCTGCAGGTAGCGGCGGAGGCCGGGGAGCTTCATAGCGTTACCCAGGGCCACCACCCGCTCGATCTTCGCGCCGCGGTGGATGCTGCTGAAGTAGCCGATGGACCGCTGGATCTCCGTGAGCAGGTCGTTGAAGACGGGACGCATCGCCTGGAAGACGGCCTTGGGATCCTGCGCCGCGCCGGCGTTCCGCTTGAGGTGCTCGGCCTTGGCGAAAGTGAGCTTCAGCTCCTTGGTCAGGGCCTTCGTGAAGTGGCTGCCGCCGATGGGGATGCTCCGCTGCCACACCCGGTAGCCGTTGGTCACCACCAGGTCGGTCGAATCGGTCCCCAGCGAGAGAATGACCGTGAAGGGCGGCGGGCTGTCCGGATCGTATTCGTCGACGGCGGGACGGTCGCGGAACTGGTCGAAGGAGAGGTAATTGTAGAGGGCCAGCGGCGTGAGCTGGATGAAGTCCACCTCGATGCCCGCCTCGCGGAAGGGCGCCAGGGCGCGGTAGACCTGATCCCGCTTCATGGCGAAGAGCCCGATCTCCGTGTCGAGCGAGAAGCCTTCCTCTTCCGCGCCCACACCCATCCGCTGGTAATCCCAGACGACGTCTTGCAGGTCGAAGGGGATCTGCTGGCGGGCTTCGTAACGGACGATATCCGGGATCTTCTTCGACTCGACCGGCGGGAGCTTGATGAATCGCGCCAGTCCGTTCTGCCCGGCCACGGAGACCGCCACCTTGCAGCCGCGAACCGTGTTCCTGGAGAGGAACTGCTTGAGCGCCTCGCGAACCAGCTCCGCAGGGTCGGCCCCCGGCTGGCTGAGGATCTTCGGATACTCGATGAAGTCGAAGGCCTCGGCCACCAGGCCGTCGGAGTCCAAGCGGCACTTCAAAGCCTTCAGCGAACACTGCCCAATGTCGATACCCCACACGGCGTCATTGCGAGCCATGACGCGGCACCTCTTTCTCGATGGGTTCAACCTTCCACCGCGACGACCGGGCAAGCCTGCGGGCCGTGCGGGAAAAGACAAGCGCACCCCAGAATCCGTGGCCCCGGCTTCTCTGCTACCAATCTATCGCAGCGGACTATCTTTTGTCAACCAAAACTCCCTTGCAGAAACAAGATAGCCCTCGACGGCGCCGGCCCTCACACACGATCCGGCCGGGCGGGATTCCCGCCTCCCGCCGCACCCCAGCGGCCGGTCCCCCGCCGCTTCGGCACCGGCGCGGAAGGCTCGGCATTCCCTGCCGTCTCGAAATCCCCTTGCGGCGACCCGAGCAAGACACTTCCCCGCTGCCGCCTGTCACCGCTACGGTTTCTACGTTTCTGTGTCGTTCTTGGTTTTCGCGTGTGGCTCCCGGCCGACGAGGAGGGCACGACCCCTCCCCCTGCCGCTCGACGCCGCCCCGTAGAGCGACTATCGTGGAGATCGCGCGAGCGGCTCTCTACCTCGTTTTGAATTCCTTCTGACGAGCCGTATTATCCCCCGCTGCGGAATGGTCTTGTCGGCCCTGACGCCTCCACGACGCCGTGTGCGGCTACCGATGTTATTCCTGAATCCTGAATATTGATATTCAAGGCAACCGGCACTCTCGCTGCCCGCCACGGCACTCCCCCCAGCCTTGGTGGAACCCCCAGACCCCGCCGAATCCCTGATGAAGCTCGAAAAAGTCCTCGTCCTGCTCCCCTGTTACAGCCTCGAAAGCCTCTCGCTGGAGCGTTCCGCCGAGCACGCCAGCGGGCTTCTGGCTGCCTGGTCCGCGCTCTACCACCCCCGTTTGGTCGCCGCGGCCGGCGTGGTGCCCCGGTGGCAATCGGCCGAGGAGGTGCCCGGCCGCCTCGCCGGGGCGCTGGTGTGCGTTCCGCAGGTTTGCGAGGGCGCGTTGGCCGCCGAGTGGGACACCCGCGCCGAAAGCGAGGAGATGGCCGTGATCCGCGGCCTCGCCGATCGGGAGGCGATCGTGGCCGCGGCCCTGGCGTCGCTCGGCGGAGCAGACGGCCAGGCAGAGCCCCTGCGGACGGCCGACTTCCTCGCCCTCGGTTACTGCCGGCTGCAGGTGGAACTCCTTACGCGGCAGTTGCGCTACATGAGCAACCTCGACGAGCAGCAGTTCGAGAAGGAGACCGTGGCGGCCGCCCGGGCCTCCGTCGCGGGCGACGACGCCGAGTCGCAGAAACGGCTGCAGAAGGCCTTCGACCTCCTCACCGAGGCCCGCGAGTACTTCTACCCGGTTGAGCCGCACCTCGTCGACCTGACCCTCGTCGCCCCCACGACGATGGGCCAGGCCCTCATCGATCAGCTCGCCGGCAGCTCCCCTTCGAACCTGCTGCTCAGCGCCGCAGACCTCGAGATCATGGCCGCCGAGCACCCCGCCACCCTGGCCGCCCTCCGCGAGGCGCTCGAGGCGGGGCGAGCCACCGTCGTCGGCGGCGAATATCGCCCCGCACGGCTGCCGCTGCTGCCGGTGGAGGCGGTGCGCGAGAATCTCGAGCGGGGCCTGGCCGTCTACGAGCACCACCTCGGGCAGCGCCCTCGAGTCTTCGCCCGCCGGCCTTTCGGCCTCTCGCCCCTACTCCCCCAGGTGCTCGCGCGGACCGGCTTCCGCGGCGCCCTCCACTTCACGCTCGACGACGGTCGCTTCCCCACCGGAAACCAGAGCAAGGTCCGCTGGCGGGGGCTCGACGGTACGCAGATCGACGCCCTGACCCGTCTTCCCATCGAGGCGCATCGCCCCGAGCTGTTCCTCAAGCTCTGCACCCGGCTCGGCGACGTCATGGACCTGGACCACGTGGCCACCGCGGTCTTTGCGCATTGGCCCGGCCAGACGACCTGCTGGTACGAGGATCTCCGGCGGATGGACGCCTACTCGCCGGTCCTGGGCCGTTTCGCCTCGATGCAGAAGTACTTCGAGAGCACCCAGCACGCCGGCCAGCAGGTCGACTACGGACCCGACGGCTACCGCTCGCCCTACCTGGGTCAGATGGTGAACGCCGCCGAGACCGACCCCGTCTCCCGCCATGTCCGCTACTACCAGCGCCGCGCCAAGCTCGATGCCGCCCGCGCACTCTTCACCCTCGCCGCCGCAGCGGCTACGGCAGGCGGCCTGGGCGGCACGGACCTGCGCGAGCCGGCACTGCGGACCCTGGCGACGGAAATCGAGGACCAGCTGGCAGCCGCAAGCGGCGAGGAGAGCGACCTCGATACCCGCCTCGACGCTGCAGTGTCCGACGCGGAGGGGGCCCTCGCCGCCGCCGTAGCCGGTGCGGGCCGGGCACCGGCGCCGGGGCACCTGCTGCTCAACGCCACCGCGCAGCCCCGCCGGACCTGGATCGACGTGAGCGACCTGGCGGGCGTACCCGACACGGCGGGCGCGGTCCGCGTGGCCGCGGGCGATGGTGCCGCCAAGGAAGCGGTCGTCGAGATCCCTCCCTTCGGCTTCGCCTGGGTCGGTGCCGGTGCGGGGGAGCGGCCCCGCCGGCGAAGCTGGTTCTCGCGCAAGCCGCCCGAGGAGCCGCCGCTCGTCGAGGGCCCACGGATGCGCAACGAGTTCCTCGAAGTCCGCTTCTGCGAGACGACCGGAGCCATCCGCAACGTCACCGCCTACTCGAGCCGCGGCGCCCGCATCGCCCAACAGCTCGCCCTGCGGATGCCCCGGCCGGGGCGCCGCCGGTCCGAGGACGAGGAAGAGCTCGAGAAGGATTACTCGGTGATGGCCCTCGACGAGATGCAGTCCGCCGCCGGCCCCGCTTCGGCCGCCGTGACCTGCCGGGGAAGGATCCTCGACCGCAACGGCAGCGTCGTGGCTCGCTACACCCAGACGACCACGCTGCCGCGGCAGAGCCCGATCGTCGATATCGACGTGACGCTCGACGTCGACCGCCCGCCGGTCGGACCCCCCTGGGACCACTACTATGCGGCCCGCTTCGCCTGGAGCGACGAGACGGTCGACTTCACGCGGAACCTGGGCGGGGTGGTCACGGCGACGGAGAACCACCGGATCGAGTCGCCGCTCTTCATCGACCTGCGCCGCGAGAAGACCGCCACCACGATCCTCTGCGGCGGTCTCCCTTTCCACCGCCGCTACGGCCTGCGGAAGCTCGATACCCTGCTGGTGACGGCCGGTGAGCGGCAGCGGCGGTTCCGCCTGGGGATCGGCATCGACCTGGCCAACCCCGCCGCCGCCGCCGTGCAATGGCTGGCCCCGGCGAGCCATTTGGCCAAGGCCACCCGCCCCCCGGCGGACCACGGCTGGCTCTTCCACGTCGGCGCCCGCAACGTGCTGGCCACGCACACCGAGCCGCTGCTGGCCGAGGACCGCGTCGCGGGCGTCCGCATGCGGCTTTTGGAGACGCAGGGCCGCGAGGTCCGCACGGCGCTCCGATGCCTCTACCCGCTGAAGGCCGCGCGCCGCTTCCGCGCGCCCGACGAGGCCCCCGGCGAGCTGGCCATCGACGGCGACAAGCTCTCCGTTGCGATACCCGCCTACGGCTGGATCGACGTCGAGGCCCACTTCGCCCGCTGAACTGCCGGCCGCTCCCGCTCTTCGACCGTGGCCCATCCATGTCGCAGTGGAGGATGCTCGACGGCAGGCAGAGTAACGGTCATGGAGAGGGCTCCGTTGTCGCCTAGCCTTCGCCGGCACGAGAGCGCCCCAGGGAAATCGGGAGTCTCCCCGCGTCCGGAGTCCGTGCTCCGCCGGCGCTCCGGGCGCCCCGCAGAATACTCCTCTGCCGGCTCGATGGGTAGCCCCGGTGGCCGCCGATCGACCCGCGTTCGTGCGAGGACCTCACCTGCCGGCTACGGCGTTGGTGGGCGGAGAGCGGCGCGGCGGGCGCGGAGGTAATCGTCATGGTCGAAGATGGAGAGGAGAGGCACTTCGACCGCCCACGGGCCCCAGCCGCTGCGGAGCGTCTTCTGGAAGGCTGGTTCCGCGTGGGCGAGGAGGAGGCGGTCCAGCGGCTGCCAGCCGCTGGGGCGGTGCTGGATGACGTACCAGCGGAAGGGGACGTCGTCGGCCGTCCTCCGCGGCGGCAGGGCGCGACTGGCGCCGGCGGCGAACCTGCGGTCGAGCAGTCCCCAGCGATGCATCAAGAGGAGGTTCTCCGCCGACGGCGAGCCGAAGCGAATGGCCTCCTCGTCGGTGGTGTGGGCGTGCAGCCAGCCGAGGACTTCGTCGTCGAGCGCGTCCCAGTAGTAGGTCGGCTCCATGCCCGCCGCCGTCGCCCCGCGGAGCCCGCCGATTGCGAGACTGTAATAAGAGAGCCATTGCGGCGCGAAGGCGACCAGGTTCCAGCCCGTGCCCGCCACCAGCACGAGCAGCAAGGCCCGCACGAGAACGCGGCGACCGCCAGGCGGTGCGCCGCCCGACGATAAGGCCCCGCTCGCAACCCCCGGCGGGAGCCGGTCCCAGAGGGTGCGGAAGCCGATGCCGGCGAGGATCGCCAGGAAGGCGAAGCTGGGGAGAAAGAGCCTCTCGGCGTCGTGGGGCGGCGTTCCCGGCAAGGCGCGGACGACGACGAGGACCAGCCAGTTCAGCGCCACTAGAATGCCCGCGGGCTCGCTCCGCCACCGCCGGACGACGCGCCCCAGGCCCACGGCGAAGCAGCCGAGCACCGGCAGGGGGACGGTCACCGCCGTCCACACGAGCGTGTTGTACCAGGGGAGCGGGTGGTCGAGGTTGTACAGCCGCCCGAAGAACTGGGTGGCGATGTTCAGCTCGGGTTGGGCGGCACGGTGGAAGTTCAGAGCGAAGAAGCGGACCACCCCCGCCAGCGGCGCGTGCCAGAGGGGCGGGTTGACGAGCCAGAAGACGGCAGCCGCTGCGGGCAGCCCCACCGCCAGCGCCCGGATCGCCGGCCGGTCGCGGTACAGCAAGGTCCAGACGATCAGCGGCACCATTGCGAACCAGCCGGTCGCCTTGCAGCCGAGAAGGAGCCCCAACAGCACCCCCCAGCCGGCCGCGGCCGGGATCCCGGAACGTGCCGCGGCAAAGGCGGCCCAGACGATGAGCCAAAAGGCCACCAGAGGGCCGTCGAAGGAAGCGAAGTGGGCATGGGCGAAGAGCCGCGGCAGCAGGAGCATCGCTGCGGCCGCGGAGACCGCCGCCATGGCCGCCTCTTCGCGGGCCAGGCGGTAGACCACCGCGCCGACGGCCACCGCGAAGAGGAGCATGGGTCCGAAGCGCGCCCGATCCCGCGGGTTCAGCCGGTGCGGCGCCGCCCATCGCCCCGCGGCGATGACGATCCCGTAGACCGCCGGGTGACCCTCGAGCTGCGTCGTATACTGCCAGTCTTCGGCGATCACGTCCCGATCGAGCGGGCTCCTCGCTTCCCGAAGGGGCCGCGGTGCAGCCGCGGCGTCCTTGGCGTCCGACCAACGGGTTGCCCAGCGGGCGATCCCCTCGGCGCGCAGGACGGCGTTCCCTTCGTCCCAGGCCATGGGGGTGATCGGCGCGGTGGCCAGGAGCACCGCCGCCCACGCCGTCGCAGCCGCAACCGCCCACGCCGCAGCGCGGCCCGGCGGCGTAGGCAGCACCTCGGCGGCAGGAGGATCGGCGTGGGGATGGTGGGTCATCAACGCGGCGGCGTCTTCGGCTGGCAGGGACCGGAGCGGCACCAGGCCGGGCGCCGCCCCCCCTCTATCCACAGTAGTGCAGCACCGTCGCCATGCAAGCGGCTCCACAAAACGGCCTAGAATGGGGATTCAGCCCCCCATGGGGGTCGATCGAGTTCCATCTCCTCATGCTAACGGCACGCTAACGGCGTATTTCGGCCGTCAAGGTGCCCGCCGCGTGCCGGGGTGCTGTTGGCCATACCGCTTGGTCCACCATGGGCCACGAACCGCTCATCTCGCGAGAGGGCTGTGTCAGGACGTCTGAGGTTATAATTGTCAAGCCATGTCCCCCCTCCTCCAGGTAGTGGGTTTAATCGGCCTTCGCGCAGCGCCTCGCCGCAACGGTCAATCGAGCGACGGCCAGACGACCTCGCCGCGGCGCTGGGCCTCGACCTCCTCGTAGGCGCCGAGGAAATCCGAGTTCGCGTCCAGCCAGACGATGATGCGGCGGAGTTCCCCGTCGCTGAGCTGGACGCCGTAATGGTCCTCACCGAGGTAGTCGGTCAGCCTGGCGGCGCGGGCACCGAAGCGGCCGGCCTCCGTACGGGCGCCGCCGCGGCCCGCCCGGTGCAGCGAGCCGTTGGTCGAGTCGTAGTAGAAGCCGAAGTCGCTCGCCAGGTTGTTGTACGAGCGGCTGAAGCCGTGGGTCCCCTCGATCACACCGCTCAAGTCGAGCGCCCCCTCCTGACGGTGGCACTCCACGCAGTGGCGGTCGAGCACCGGCTGCACCAGCCGCACGTAGCTGAACGGCCGTGACCCCTCCGGTTCCGGCTCGATTGGTGAAGGGGGCCGCAACAGGGCCAACGGCATCCTCTGCGGGCCGTGCGGCGGCGTGTGCTTCCGCTCGTGGCACCCCTGGCAGGTGAGCCGCTCGCCGGGGTGGACGTAGGTCGAAGAGCGCATCGACTGCACGGCCATCCCCGCATCGTCCAAGCCTTGGAAGTAGATCGACTTACCCACCGGGGCCTCGAAGAAGGCGCTGCCGTCGGCCTCGACCGGCACCGTGCCGAGCACCGCGCGGGCGTTGGCCGCGTCGGCCGCGCCGACGCGCGGCTGGTTGGCCGGCGAGGTGGTCTTCGGCAGCACGTGGACGATCCGCAGGGCGCGGATCTCCGTCCCCTCGGGCCACTCGAAGTCGCTGTCGTAGACGTTCATCACGGCAATCGTCGCCGGGGGGACCGCGCCGCCGGCCGCCTCCACATCGCGGGCTGCCTGGACGGTCTGCCGTGGGATCACCGGCGGGCGAGGCCGGGGCCGCAACGGCATGGGGGCGTAACAGGAAATCTCCGGGTCGCGGTAGATCAGCTCGCGATTGCCGTCCCGGTCGATCCAGTAGATCCCCCGGTTGTAGGTGCCCGCGTTCTGGGCGTGCGCCCCGTCGAGGGCCAGCCGGTGCGCGGCGTCCGGATCGTAAACCACCAGATAGTCGTCCTCGCTCAACGGCCAGGGGGTGCCGTAGATCATGAATTCCGTGGCGGGCCTCCCTTCCGCCTCGGGAAAAGGAATCTCGGGCGTCAGCCGCGTAAGCTGCGACATTGCTCCGTCGTCCTCCAGCCGCGGATCGATGATCACCAGCGAGCCGAACTCGTGTCCGTGGTGGGACGACGCCACCGCCACGTAGCGGTGCGAGCCGGGGATGGCGCGGATCTGATTCTCCATCCAGGGCCGTTCGCGGCGGCGGCCGCTCGGGTAGTTGCCGTGGAAGGCCCGGGGGTCGCGGCCGTCGGGAAAGCAGATCCACTTGTGGTGGGCCACGTTCGTGTCGCGGTCGACGTAGTCCCAGCGGGTGTAGACGAGCATGCCGTCGTGGTTGACGCTGGGATTCCACTCCTGCGTCTCGTGGTAGCTCAGGGTGATAACATCGCTGCCGTCCGGCTCCATCGAGTGCAGGGTGTAGGTGGGCGAGGGCCACCGGGGCGCGGAGGCGCCGCAACGGAGGTAGCCGCCCCGCCGCTCGGAGATGAAGGCGATCCGCCCGTCGGGGAGGAAGCAGGGATCGAAGTCGTTCCAGGAGCCGTCGGTGAGCTGCACAAGGCCCGTGCCGTCGGCGTGGACGCGGTAGATGTGGTAACACGCCCGCGGCGACCACTCCGGCTTCTCGCCCAGCGCCTGCGTGTAAGGGAAGAGGATCGACTCGCCGTCGAAGGCGACCTCCGGTCGGAAGAAGGCCCCCGGCTCGAGCCGGCGGCCGGCCAGCCGGCCGTTCTCGACCACGGCGTCGGCCAGCAGGTTACTCAGCTTGGGTACTTCGGAGAAGGGAGCGGACAAAACGTACAGCCCGCCCCCCGGCTTGGCGCCGAAGCCGTAGCATTGGTGCACCATGTGGACCAGCGCCCCGGGGATGTGGTAGCCGGGGTCGTGACGCTTGACGAACAGCAACCGGTCAATCTCCCGCAGCCGCGGAT